>JANPFV010000015.1:0-86296 GCA_031423615.1 Candidatus Omnitrophota bacterium | reverse complement strand
CCAAAATTTTCTGCCCAAGTCCGTGTCGGGATTGGTTAAAGAAGCGGCCAATTGTTTAAGCGTATAATCCTGCTCGAGCATGGTCTGGCCCATGATCGTTGCTCCCAAAACATCGGGAATGATCCGGTCTTTTTCATACGGCGAAAGATTGACCCATACTTCCTTGTCCGGAATGGTCAAGGCGGCGAAAAAATATTTGACCAGCTTTTCGGTTTCGCTTTTGAGTTCGTCCTCGGACAACTTGGCCTGACCTTGATCGACAATAAAATCAAACAATAAAGGATTTTCCGGATGGATTTTAAGACCCAAGAGCACCGGCGGCTTAAAACCCACCGACGTTCCCGATAAGGGCAGAATTTGCGCCCCGGCCGGCGTGATGGTATTAAGGAAAAACGCCGCCAAGATCAGACTGGCTATTGTTTTTCTCATCCAGGTTGTTTTTTTATGGCAAAGGAATTCATTCATAAGAGTATTTCCTCTCGGTCAAGATTTAAAACAATTTATTTTTTCAAATGAAAATTAAAACTCAGCGGAAGATACAGGAAAGATACATATCAAAAATATACATTTCGTTCAACAAAAAGTCAAATTTATTTCGCGAACGGAAAGCTGCCCAAAGGACTCACCGGATAAGCAAGCAGCAACCATAACGATAGATAAAACTTATACACGATGTTAAGAAACATATTCTTCACCGGCATGAACACAGCGAATCGCCTCGACCAAACAGCCGACGGCTTTATCCTTGCACAAATAAGCTTGGGCCCCGGCCTTCAAACAACGGCCGGAATAAGTTTCTTCTGAATGCGCCGAAAACATAATGACCTTAGTCGGCCATTTAAAGTCGTTAATCTCCTGCAAAACCTTAAACCCTCCCTCATTCTCACCTAATGAAATATCAATAATGGCCACGTCCGGACTTTGCTGCATAAGCAAAGTCTTGCCGGATTCAATATCTTCCGCTTCTCCACAAAGGGAAAGATCGCTTTCCGTTTCTAATAATTCTTTAACAATGCGACGAATGGACTTATTGTCATCGATAATAACGACCTTGATAGGACTCATGCGTGATTTTTCCGCGTAAAAGTTATAATGGCCTCAATGAGCTGACGCGGATCGCCAGCCTTATTTAACAATGTCGCCGCGCCGGCATTTTTCATGGATTCGGCGACGTCATTTTCATCCTGCACCGACAGACCAATGATTTGGATATCGGAATATTTACTCTTAATCGCGCGAGTGGCTTCAATGCCATTGAGTTTTGGCATATTAATGTCCATAATGACAATGTCCGGCATAAATATTCCGGCTTTTTCCACGGCTTCCATACCGTTTTCCGCCTGGGCGATAACATTAAAACCCGGGTGTTCCTTCAAAATATTCGCAATGCCTTCCCTGACAATTTTGTGATCATCAACCAATAAAATTTTGATGGATTGGTCCTTTGTCTTTTCCTCGACCTCCGTTAGCCCCTTAACCCCCTCGTGATTTTTAACGGTTTCGACAATCATATCACTGGGAATAATAATTTCAACTTCCGTGCCGCTTTGCAGTCCTGTTTTAATATTCAGTTTCCCATTGATTAACTTCAACCTTTCCCGAATACTAAAAAGTCCGAAACCTTTTTCCATCGACATTTTATCCATCAATTCGACATCAAACCCGCAACCCGCATCCTTGACACAAATAATAATCAATCCCTCCTCATATTTCGAATATAAATCTGCGGCCCCGACCCCGGCGTATTTTACAACATTAAAAAGCAGTTCTTTGACCGATTCAAAAATCAAAATCTTTAAATTGTCGGGCAGCTTCAGCGGGATTTCCTGAAGATGGAGGTCAACATTCAAGTCGTGGTCATTTTTAAATTTGGTGGCCAGCCATTGGAAAGCGGAGATCAGGCCGGCTTCATAAAGAACAGGAGGACGCAGTTCCACGGTCAAAGATTTAGCCGCCCGGATCGCTTCGTTGAGGTATTCTTCACTGCGTTTAAGATTCACCGTGGCTTTTTCATATTCCTTGTTATTCATCTTTTTGCTCGTAAGGTCTAACTGCATTTTACTGGCCACGAGAATTTGTTGCAAATGATCGTGAATGAGCGCGGCGATCCGTTTTCTCTCCCGCTGTTCACTGGAAACAACCTGGTCTGCCAACAATCTTAAACGATCAGACTGCTGTTCAATCTGAACAACAGCCTCGGACACCTGACTCCTTAAAGGCGCAGAAATCAAATAAGCCGCCGGAATAGAAAAAATAATGATGAGCAAAGTGATTAAAAGATAGGCAAAATATTTTTCCTTTATCCCTGAATACACAGCTTCGATATCAAGGTGGCCGATCAATTTCTGGTCAAAATAAATTTCTTTAGAAAGATGGATGTCGCTGGGGCGGCGCGAAGGAAGATAAGCCGCAAACTCGGTTCCGTCGGCTTTATAAAGTTTGACTTTATTAATGGAGCGGTCTTCACGAAGAGATTGAAGAATCTTGTCTGCCGCCGCCTTATCGTCAAATAAAAGTGTGGGCTGAAGGTTAAAAACCAGCATGTCCATTTGCAAATGGGTTTTATTCAAAGACTCATTCTTGATCTTGTAATATTCGACGACCCCAAAACCCATTCCCGCCAATATAAGAGAAATGACAACACTCATGATCCCGAAACCAAGAATCTTTTGTATAACTACGGATTTTTTCATCAGGAATCTTTTTCTAATATGGCGAGTTTGAGTAATTGACTGCTGATTTTTAACTGGGATTTTTGTACTTTTTCTAAATTCACAGCAAATCTTATTTTGTGGTCGATTTCGCGAAATTCAAATAAAGCCCCCCGCCCCAAACGTCCGATGGTTAGAATTGACTTTGCCGTCGGCGAGTAAGTTTCGGAAACTAAAACGTGGCAACCCCGGGATCTTCCCACCACAAGAATATCGCGATCATTGATCCTTTTGCCTTTAAACGATTCTTCAACCGTGTTCCTCAATGCACTATCGTCGGGAATACACACATAATAAGCCGAGCTATGATCATTCCATTGCGTAAAGCTAATGAAATGATAAATAAAAGCGGCCTTAAGCGAATTTTCCGAAACAACAGCCTCCGCAAAAGACTTGGGACAACACATCATAAAAACACCGATGATCGTTAGTCTTTGAATAAAAATTATAAGGGAACGTTGGAGTTTCATTTTTTTATCGCTTTTATAAAAACCTTAAAACTCGCGGGTCAGTTTTACGTACCCGGCCCGTTCGACTTCCGTTGCTAAAGCCGTGCTTGATTCTTTGTGATGGTCATGAATAAGGTTCTGCCCTACAACAGAAACCCGCCAGTCCATGATCGTCTTGCCGACGACAATGTCCAGTTCGGTTGCTGAAGGAACCGCATTATTATTATAAGAATCGGTATAGCGAACCGTTGTATCCAGTTCAAATCCCCGCGGCAAAGTAAAGGAAGAACGCAGATAAGCCGTCTGCGTAGGAAGGGCGCTTTCCAACTGATTATCGATGTGCAAATTGACAATGTCCGGCTCGGTATGCAAAGTCATTTTCGCCAGAGAATAATAGGTCTTGATCTTCCACCAGCTTTTTACCGCGATATCGCCGGATATGGAAACGCCGTGGACTTGTCCTTGCATCCCATTTACGGTGGGATAGGTCGGGACAGATATCCCGTTGAGAGATACGGGATTGCCCGTCGTAAAAGTAATCAAATCATCGTAATGATTAGCATAGGCCGTAAGGTCAAAAAACATATTCTTGTTCGGTTGAGTTCGGTAACCTAATTCATAACTGGCCAATGCTTCCGATGAAAGATCATGATTGCCCACAATCCGGTAATAGGACCCCCCAGAAATTCCCGTAATTTGGGAATCTTCCTGAATGCGCGTCGGAGTCCGTACCGCGCGCGAGGCTGAAGCCCAAATTTGATTCTTTTCCGTAATATGATAGAGTGCCCGGACATTGGGCTGGACTTCAAAATGCGTGTAAATATTGTACTCCAGTTTACTTCCCAGGATGAATTTGAGTTTATCTTCCATCGCTTTAATTTCATCTTGGATAAAAAAATTCATCTGATAATCTGTTCCCGGATTGCGGATAACGACCTCATTGGTTTGTCCCATATCCTCTAAGTCCAAACGAGAACCCATACCCCAAACAATTTCCTGCCTTGCAGTGACAGAAAGGATGCGCTTATACTCAACATCCATACGGTCGCGAGTTTCCCTATAAAGAGCGGAATTTCTTTCTGTGCGATCCCAATATCCTTGCAAAGACCAATCCTCATCCTCATATCGGCTTAATAAATTCCAGCCCTTAGCATCGGCATGTTCATTGAGCGGGGTTATTGAAGGTAACGCAAAATCGACTAAGGTCACTCTTTGCCCAATATTGCCGTGGTAAATATCCCCTTGCACCGTCAACTTGTCTTTTTCCGCGCGAAAACCCCCCTGAGCCATGTCCCAGTCGTCATAATCCTGGCCGTCGACCCGGTATCCGTCGTCGCGGCTAAAATATTTGCCATAACCGCGATAGTACCAATCTGTCTTTTCCTCATGGCCACCGTACCGCACATTGCCAAAAAATTTTTCTTCCGTACCCCCGCCCGTCGATATCAATGTCCCCGGTGTATTTTTAGCCTTTTTGGTAATAATATTTATAACGCCATTGACCGCGTTGGCCCCCCAAAGCGTTCCCCCTGGCCCACGGATGACTTCGATACGCTCGATATCTTCCATCACAACATTCTGAACGTCCCAAAAAACCCCGCCATACAGCGGGCTATAAACGGATCGGCCGTCGATCATGACAAGCAATTTATTGGCGTAGATCGATCCGGTAAATCCTCTCGCCGAAACATCCCACGAATTGGAATCGGTTTTTTGAACATACACGTCGGGAACCATACGCAACACTTCGGGAATGCTGGTCGCTCCACTCCGGCGGATATCCTCAGAAGTAATGACGGTCATGGCGGCCGCGGTGTCCAGAATCGATTCCGGCTTTTTAGAAGCCGAATAAACCTGCATATTCATTAAGTCTTCTAGACGGACGGCCGTCAAGTCATCCTTGTAAGACTGCGCCCAAGCTTTAGGACATTGAAAAGAAAAAAAACACGCGAGGGCAATAATAACAAAGCCGCTATTTTTTAGATATCCCGTGGCGGGAATTTGAAAAGAATCCTTGCGATGGACTATCTTGCGGAACATCTGATGTTTATCCTTAAAATGATATTAATATTAAACCAACAGATATCCCCTTGAGAAGGTAAGGTAATTCTAATAAAAGCCATAATAATTTCAAGTAAATTTTCTCTCCACCCCAACCGCACACTCTTCCTTTCCCGGAGAGACAAACAAACCTACCGGAAAATGTTCCAACAATCGTTTCACATCCCATCCCTCGGCTGACGAGATTTCATTTTGAGTAAAAACATCCTTCCAGTCCGACGGAAAATTTTCCGGAACGATAATTTTCGTGTCATCCCAAAGCACATCTTGAGTCAAGAATTCTGTTTGCTGGCAAAGCAATCGCGGGACAATTGTAAGACAAAAACAATCTTTATCCTGCCGAGCAAAAGCGAGAACATGGTCCTTCAATTTCCCCTGAACTTGCAAAGGGAGATAGGATCCCTTCTGAAAAAGCTGAGGAAAATTTTTGCGCAAGGACAACACCCTATGGGTCACAAACAATTTGATGCGAGCGTCTTCTTTGCTCCTCCATAGCTCATCAATAAGCGCGAGATCGTCTTTTTCCCGAGATTTTATTTCCCGTAAAATTTGTGCACGTTTTTGATAATCGACGGGTCGCCGATTGTCGGGATCAACGAAACTCAAGTCCCAGAATTCCGATCCTTGATAAAAATCGGGCACCCCGGGAGAGGTGGCCTTGATTAAAACCTGAGACAAAGAATTGAGAATGCCCATACGCGCAATCTTTTCTGCAAACGGATGAAAAGAAGTTAAAAATACATTCGGGGGTTCATCCTTAAGAATGTTTTGCACAAAAGCCACACAGGCCTTTTCATATTCCTCGTCGGGTTTGACCCACGCGGTATGGATGCGGGCTTCCCGAATGGCCTTGATAACATACGCTTGCAGGCGCTTGCTGAATTCCGGCAGATCGGTTTTATCAAAAGGAAAAGCGCCGATTAAGGTCTGGTAAATAAAATATTCGTCATCATGGTCCGGGGCGTATCCCGACTTCAATTTTGATTTTTGGGAATGGTTGATCTTGCTCCAGAATTTGACCATCAGATGCCAGGCTTTAGGGATTTCCGAAAGAACATTGATGCGGCAACGGCTGTCCTCTCCTCTTTTTGTGTCGTGAGTTGAGGTAGCATTCATCGTATGCGGCCACATTTCGGCACGTCGGAGATTAAACTCATGAAATTGTTTTGGAGAAATGCCGAAGACCGCCGGATTTCCGCCGACTTCATTGAGGGAAAGTAAACGATTGTAAATGTAAAATGTCGTGTCTTCTGCGCCCTTGGCCATCAAAGCCCCCGTAAATTGTTGAAAGCGCTGAATAAAATGCAGCCAATCCTGTTTATCGGTAAACTTGACGTCAGGATCAAATTGCAATAAGAAAACTTTCTCCATGGCATCCAATTCATACGCAGCGCCCGGATTTTTGTTCTTTGCTGCGGCGAAACTCTCCTTGATATCCATCCTATCCATATCCGTTAATTCGAAACTATTGATATAGGTCCGATAAACGGGAAACTGGGCCATGACCTCAACCAAGGCCCGCTTCAAACCATACATGGTCAAATCACGCCCATGACGATTGTGATTTAAAAGACGCTTGAGCAAATGGGCAAGATTGTCGATGTCCCCCGCCATATAATTCCCGATGAATAATTTTTTTTTGGCGGAAACCAGCGCTTCATAAGAATTGGACATGCCGGTAAAAGCGATGAAGCCTTTCGTGATCTGTCTTTCATTTTTCTTGTCGACAAAAATACCGTTCGCAAAATTCATAAAATCATATCCCGTCGTTCCCTGGATATTTAAGGCTGCCGCCAGCTCCTCGTGACAATCAAGGATTTTCTCAACAACAATATAGGGATCGCCCGCTCGGTCTTTGAGATCCTTAAGATACTTTTCCGGATCATAAAGCCCATCGAAATGATCGATCCGCAAACCGGTCAGTTTTCCCTCAGCGAGCAATTGAAGAATCAAACGGTGCGTCTTTTCGAATGTCTCATCATTTTCCATTCGCAGACAAATCAGGCTGTTGATCGTAAAAAACCGGCGGTAATTCAGTTCTTCGTTGCCCACTTTCCAAAAGGCCAAACGAAAAAATTGTTCGCCAAGAAGTCGGTCCATATCATCCATCAAAGGAGAGGCCGGGGATTTATTATTGATAGTGTCCAAGTGCTGGTCGATATAGCTTTTTATTCCTTCATCACTCTTATACAAGCGCCAGAGCCAGGATTTGATGAGCACGATTTGGCGCGTCCTTTCCACGGGATCAGCCACGGAACTGAACATTCTCAACCATTGGGTGATTTCCATAAATTTGAATAAATTTTCATTATCCGGGGTGAATTGTTCAGCGAGTGACGGAAGATGATAGGTCAGCAATGAAAAATACGAATCGATCCGCACCGGAAACATCAAGTCAAAATAACGGACAAAAAATCCTTTCTCGTTATAAATGATCTGGATTTGGTTCTCTTCCAGACAATGACCATAAAATTCTCCGAGGAAAGGAGCGAGAATTTTATTTTTTAAGTTTTCGCAGGGATGATCAAATTGAAAATCAAAATATTTGGCATAAGACGACAAAGGACCGTTCTCAAAAACATCCATGAGCATTTTATTTTCACTGCTGTAAGCCATGTGATTAGGGACAATGTCTTGAATCCATCCCAGACCTTTCCTCTGGGCCGCTTGGCTCAAACGCTCAAAGCCTTCCAATCCGCCCAATTCGGGATTGATCAAGGAATGATCAACGACATCATATCCATGGGGGCATCCTTTGACAGGTTTTAAAATAGGTGCGGCATAAATATCAGAAATGCCCAGATCAGATAAATAATCAAGGATTTTTTCCGTTTCTCCAAAACCAAAAGCCGGGCACAATTGCAACCGGTAGGTTGCCCAAGGAATTTTCATTTCTTCTTTCCCATAAGGATGACCACACTGCGGCCATGGCATTCCCTTTGGTCCTGAGGGCTCCTCGCTGATTCTTCTCCATTGATAAAGAAATCCTCGTTTGCCGAACGCGACGTATCCACACATTCATGCCACGTTATATTTTCATGTTGAGGCAGACGTACGTGACACGCCTCAGAATGAGAATTGAAAATGAAGAAAAAACTCGGAGTAACTTCTCGATCTTCCACCGACGACTTCATGTGAAAGCATAGTGTTTTCAGCGTCGGGTCATCCCATTTAGGAGGCGTGTTCAAACTCATGTCAAACCACTCAATCTGCGGATTTGGCTTTTGACGTCCTAAAAGAGGATATTGTTTTCTAAAAAGAATGGCCTTCTTAAAAAACTCAAGGACCTCCGCGTTCTTTTGGACTAAGTCCCAATCAAACCAATTCAAATCATTGTCTTGACACCACGTATTATTGTTTCCTTTTTGTGTGCGCATCACCTCATCCCCGCCTAAAACCATGGGCGTTCCAAACGAAAAAAACAAATAGCAAAAAGCATTTTTGATCATTTGTCGACGCAGTTTCAAAATGGCCTCATCTGTCACTTCCCCTTCCGCGCCGCAATTCCAGGAGCTATTGTCATCGGTCCCGTCGCGGTTTTCCTCCTGGTTACCTTCGTTATGCTTCTGATTGTAAGAAAATAGATCATGGAGCGTAAAGCCGTCGTGGCAGGTCACAAAATTGATGCTCTCATAAACATCGCGTTCCTTGGCCCCATAAATATCGTCAGAACCCATAAAACGTTTGGGAAGCTCTGACCCCTGGCCTTCATCACCTTTAACAAATCTTCGCACTGTATCACGAAACTTTCCGTTCCACTCCATCCATCCTTTAGGAAAATTTCCGATTTGATAGGTCTTAATATCCCACGGTTCGGCGATCAGTTTGACCTCCTTTAAAACCGGATGGTCGGCAATGGCTTTAAAAAACGGCGCTTCCTTATTAAATTCTCCCTCTTTATGCCCCAACACGGTCGCAAGATCAAAGCGGAACCCGTCGACATGCATTTCTTCGACCCAATACGAAAGAGAATCCAGAACCAGTTTCATGACGGCCGGATTCTCGACATTAAACGTATTTCCGCAACCCGTATCATCGCGGTAAGCCCGATAGGGTTCGTCTTCCCCTGCCCGAGCGAGATAATAATACGTCGGATTATCAATTCCCTTGAAACACAATGTCGGACCCAAACCATTGCCTTCAGCCGTATGATTGTAAACCACATCCAAAATCACTTCGATCCCGGATTTGTGCAATTCCTTGACGAGATTTTTAAATTCGTTAACTTGCGAGCCGGGTTTTTCCTCCGCGCTGTAATGCGAAGTGGGCGTAAAAAAACCAATTGTGTCATAACCCCAATAATTCGTTAAGCCCTTTTTAATTATATAATCCTGCACATAAAACTCCTGGATCGGCAACAATTCAACGGCGTTAATTCCCAAATCTTTAAGATAGGAAATTTTTTCGCTAAAACCCTGATAGGTCCCGGCCTTCTTGACGCCGGATGAAGGACTGGCGGTAAAGCCGCGCAAATGGATTTCATAAATAATGAGGTCCTCTTTTTTAATGGCCGGCTTTTTGTCAGCACCCCAGTCGAAAGTGTCGTCGATCACAACACATTTGGCCGCAACACGGCTGTTGTCGCGGGTATCCATGACCAGATCTTTATTTTCTGCATTCACGTCATACGCATACAGCAAGTTCTCTTTATGAAGAAACGGTGTTATAGCCCTAGCGTAGGGGTCAACCAAAAGTTTGTGAGGATTAAAGCGCAATCCTTCTTTGGGATTGTAGTCACCGCCAACTTTATAACCGTACAACTGCCCGGCCTTAAGGCCCGGAATAAAAATATGCCAAACATCTTCCGTTTTATTTTCAACCGGAATGACATCGGTTGGATCTCCGTCTGTCCTATCAAACAATAATAGAAAAACTTCTTTGGCATACTTTGAATATAAAGCGAAATTGACTCCTTGTGGAGTAAGCACCGCTCCTAATTTCTCGGCGGAACCTTTCGATATTTCCTTACTCCTAGATGACATTGTATTATTTTCCATTCTTTCGATCATTGTTAAGATTCATATAACAGCGTAAAACTTCGGCGACACTCCAGGCCTGGGCGATACATCCACGCGGCGCGTGAGGATCGTCGCCGTCAAAAATCTCGTTGATGGTCCCAATCCCGGCTTCTTGCAAATGCAAGGAAAAATATTTTAAAAGGTCTTCGATCTTATGCGGGTCTTGGTAAATCTTTTTATACGCATCAAAAAAAGGACCGATCAGCCAAGTCCAGACCAAACCCTGATGATACGCGGCGTCGCGGTCCCAGCGGCTTCCGGTATAACGACCATGATATCGTTTATCCAGCGGGTCAAGTGTTCGCAATCCCAAAGGTGTCAGCAACTTTTTCTCGATGACATCTATAACAGGTTTCCAGAATTTTTGATCCAAGACAGGAAAACGCAAAGACAGGGCCATGATTTGATTCGGGCGCAAAGAATCATCAGAGCCCCTTTCGGTATCCACAACATCAAACAAATACCCGCCTTTTTCATACCAGAAGCGTTGATTGAAAGACTCAAAAACTTTTTTTGATAAATCGAAATAAAGCTCATCCGGTTTTTCTAAAAGCTGACTCCAGGTTTCCATCAGCTTAAGCGCATTAAACCACAGGCCCTGGATTTCGACCGGTTTTCCCCGACGGGGAGTAACCACCCACTCATCCACTTTGGCGTCCATCCACGTCAGCTGAAAACCTTCCGCCGCCGCACTGATCAAACCGTCTTCAGGATCCATATGAATCCCGAAATCGGTCCCGCGCATATGCGATTCAATAATCAATTTAAGAACCGGAAAAAGAGATTCCAAAGTTTCTTTGTCTCCCGTAACTTGAAAATACCGGTCTATCGCGTGGAAATACCAGAACGTCGCATCAACCGTATTGTAGATAGCGTAGCGCTCTCCTTCGGGAAAATGATTGGGCAAAAGTCCATTTCGCACATAATGGCCGAATGTTTTTAGAATCGCCTTGGCTTCTTCGTGCCGGCCGGTGCATAAGGTCAGCCCCTCCAAGCTAATCATGGTATCGCGGCCCCAGTCCGTAAACCAGTGATAACCGGCAATGACGGTACGCACGCGTTCCACCGACGAGTCGATGACCACATCTTTTTGGTTGCGGGTGCGGGGCAAAACAATAAACTGATCGGCGGCCAAGGTGAGCTGGGCCGTGACCAAATGATTTTCTGCCCCCGTAGCCAGCGACAATAATTTTTGCCGGCGTTGAAATTCGGTTTCAAAAATGCCGGACGGATCGTCTTGCAGAGACTCCCAGTCTTCCGTGCTGGCCAGGAAAAAAACCGTTTCTCCTTCGTGTATCTGAAAAGAGAAAGAGCCGGGACTTAAAATATTTTCCGTATGGTCAAGGCCGCGTTCAAATTCCCGACGATAGAAAACATCCTTAATGACCTGGCTCTGGGACTTAAAATTTCCGTGAAAGGGTTTTAAGGTCAGCCTTAAAAGCGGGGCGCCTTCAAAAGCCGCCACTTCATAATGGTTGTCTTGATGGCTCACGGCAAAGGGCCATGTCTGGGGATAACCTAATGTGCTGTCGTGTTTACGACAGCCGCAATAAGGGCTTAACCGCATATCGAGAACGCTTCCCTGGATTAAACGATAGGACACATAGACGGTATTCTGTCCATACGGCATAAAAATCTTTTTTTCTAAAATCTGACCATTGATATCAAATGTCCATACCGGCGTCTGCCAATCTAAACAAAAATCTTTTAAATAGGGATAACCCGAGGCTTCAACCTGATGATTGCCGAATTCAATTCCTCCCAAAGAAATATCATGATCCGCAATCCGGACCTTTTCATCCAAATAAGGAAGCATCATGGTACGGCCCCGCGGGGCCGGCAAATTGGGAATAAAAATTCCGTGATGGCGACGGGTATTGATCCCCGCCAGCGATCCGGACGCATACCCCCCGAGACCATTTGTAATCAGCCATTCTTTTGAAAGGAAATGTTCTGGCGTTTGCAGAGGAATTCTTAAAATGGGTTCTATCATTTTTTCTCCGATGTAAAAATTTGCGCACAGCGACCTGGGATATACCAGCCGTAGCCGGAAAAAGCCCAGGCCGTGCCTTTTCCCCCATAACGCACATCGTTACTTGACCACACACCCTCCCACGACGAATGGGGCCGCGGCGCTAAAATCGGCCGCGGGCAAGGTGAGAAATCCAGATCATTTCCCATATTCACGACGATAAGACGGTCGGAATCCTTCCCGTGGTAACGCAAGACAAAGGCGCAATCACTTAAAGCCGCTCCGTCTATTTTGGTGCGGTCCTGCTGATTAAAAAGATCATCTTCCCGCCGCAACCGTAAGAGATCTTTATGCAAATGATAAATTTCTTTATGCGTGTGTCGTTCTTTAAAATTCAGTTTGCATTGCTGAAAAGTTTGTTCATCGTTAGGATCAGCGATCGTTTCCAGAGTGTTATGAATACTGGGGAATTGCGATAAAAATTCTTTTCGTCCTTTGAAAACCAAAGGCGCTAAATCTTTATTATGGTCAGCAAAAAAAAGAAACGGGTTGGAGGCTCCAAATTCCTGTCCCATAAAAAGCATGGGCGTTTGCGGGGACAATAAAAGAAGAGCCGTCATGGCCCGGACCAGCCCCCTATCCAGCTGGCTTGTAATACGCTGTCCGTCTAAACTATTGGCCACCTGGTCGTGGTTCTCCAAGAAAATGATAAACTGACTGGCGTTAATTTCTTCGCCGACAAAAGTACCGCGTTTTTTATTTTGCCATGAATAAAACTGTCCCTGATAAAGAAACCCCTTCTGAATCATGGAAATAAATTCTTCAGAATGGCCGAAGTAATCCGTGTAATAAGCTTCACGGTGTCCGGTCAGAGCTACATGCGCGCTGTGATGAAAGTCATCATTCCACATCCCGTCCATACCATATCCCCCTTTTTCGGGAGATTGGCAAAGGATGATTTCTTGCGGTTCATTTTCTGCCACCACAATTATTTTTTTGGGAGAAGCGCTCTGGCGTGCCGCGGCCGTCATTTCTGCCAGAATATGACAAGAACTTTTATCATAAATATTCTGGGTGGCGTCTAAACGCAATCCATCAAAATGAAATTCTTCAATCCAGTAGCAGGCGTTATGGATAAAGAATTCCCTTACCCCCTGCGCATTCTTCCCGTCGAAATTAAGGGCTTCACCCCAGTCCGTTGTATACTGCGACGAGAAATAATCGGGGCTGAAAACTTTTAAATAATTACCGTCGGGACCTAGATGATTATAAACGACATCCAATATCACTCCCATCTCTATTTTGTGGGCTTCATTGATCAAGTGACGCAAATCGTCAGGAGAACCATAAACATGGGCCGGGGCAAAAAGGGAAACCCCGTCATAGCCCCAATTCCAGCGACCGGGAAATTCGGCAATCGGCATGATCTCCAGGACAGTGATCCCCAAGTCCTTCAACTCTTTTAATTCCGAGACAACTCCCTGATAATTTCCCTGCTGTGAAAACGAACCGACATGGAGTTCATAAATGATCTGACCTAGCATTTGCAGTCCCTTTTTCTGCCAGGCGTGGTCCTGCCATCTGAAAGAATGCGGGTCGACGATCATCGACGGGCCATGTGGACCTTGGGGCTGAAAACGTGAACAGGGATCAGGATACAAGGAATGGCCGTCGACGCGAAATTTATACAAATCACCCGGCTTTAAAGAGGCCTCTCCGGTAAAATATCCATCTTTTTGCAAAGTTAAGGTGATCGGCGGGATATGGCCGCCATCGACGACCACTTCCAGGCTTTTGCATTGAGGAGCCCAGACCCGAAAATGGAACCCCCGTCCTTCAGGCCAAGCGCCCAGATGATTCATAGGATACTCTTTCTAAATTAAGGGTCTGCGTTGGGTAAGCCAAACGAATGGCTTGCTTTTCTAAAGTTTCCATTATGGCGATGTTGATGGTCTGTTGACGATCCATATAAAGATTATAGTCCGCGGAAAGGACATAATAGACAATTTCATAAACCAGCGAAAAATCCCCCAAACTTTGAAAATGAACACGGTCCAGCCGCACATCCTTCATCTGGTCTATGATCTCTTTAATGAGCAATGGGATTTTTCTAACTTTCTCTGTCGGAGTTTGATACTGGATTTTCACCGTAAAAACTACCCGCCGGGTCTGCAGATGCTGATAATTACGGATCCGGCTTTTGGTCAAATCGGAATTGGCAAAAATTAATAGTTCACCGCTCAGACTGCGGACACGTGTCGTTTTAATTCCGATATTTTCTACTGAACCCATATAGTCATCGATGATAATAAAATCTCCGATTTCGAAGGGTTTGTCCATAAAAATAGAAAAGGCGCTGAAAGCATCTCCCAGCACGGCCTGCGCGGCAATAGCGACGGCAATCCCGCCAATCCCAATTCCCGAAACGAGGGTCGTCACATTCACGCCCATATTATCCAGGACAAAAATAAAGCCCAGGATCCACACACCCCACTGCAAAATACCGCCCAAACTTTTGACAACCAAATTGACCGATTGTTCATCTTTCATGCGCCGTCGATACATCTTGCTTAACCCATATTCAATAACGCTCTGCATGAGCATGGCGATATTGATCGTAATAATGATGACCAGCATATGATGTAAAAGCGTACGCACCGTCACCGAAAGATCCAGCGGCCATAAGGCCAGATAAAAAGCGATCACCAAAAAAACCGGCAAAGTGATCTTGGACAAAAGCGACACCGCTAAGTCATCCACATCATTGGGTGTCTTTTCTGCAATACGGCGCAAATAATTGACCAGCCATCTTTTGGTTAAAACAAAAAGAAAAACCAAAAGGACAAAAACTATAAAAACTTGCAGATACCGACCCACATTAACGTCCGACATCCAAACTTGTAAGAAATCCATCCCCCATCCTTGTTTAAAGAAGTCTATTCCAAGATGTTCGCTTTAATTGGCCATGCTTTTGACTGACTCTAATTCTCCGGCCTGAGAAGCGGACTCTGCGGTTCCTCGGCTTCTGTTTTGCCGTAAAAATTCTTCCGCTTCCAGCCAATTATCCAAAGGCTGTCCGCCTTTTCGCTCATAGATTTCATACGCTTTCTTCTGGATCGTTTGAAAATCCACCGTCGAAGAAGGCTGATTTGCAGACGATGGTAAACCGACCGAGACAGGGCGCTCATCTGCCTGATAATGCGCTAAAGAGTTTTGATTTTGGGAATTGAGTTTTTGTTTCTTCAGCTTTGACATTTTTTTCTCCTCCTTAGGATAAATAAGTGCTAAATGATTGTCCTTAACTTAACAACTAAAAAATTAAGGGAAGATTAAAAACAGATGAAATTTAAATAATTTGCGCGATTATCTGAAAATCGTTCTGGAGGATTTCTTTTAACGGCCGTCGATAGAGGATGGCGGCGGGATGAAAAACAGGAACAACCTTCACATCCATTCCTTCAAAATGGATTTTATGCGGTTGACCGTGAATTTGAGTGATCCCGGGAACCTTAGACATATTTTCGATATTCAATCCGGCCAAAATAAATCGCGTTGCGAAATTGCCCAAGGTGACAATCACCGGCGGCGCAAGAATGCGGATTTGCTCGACGAGAAAAGGGGTATGGGCCCGGATTTCGGCTAAGGTGGGTGGACGGTTTCCCGGCGGACGGTATTTCAGAATACTGGTGATATAGACCGATTCCCGGGAAAGCGAAATTGATTCAAGGAGAAGGTCCAACTGCTTTCCAGCCGCGCCCACGAAGGGCAAACCCTGTACATCTTCTTTTGCTCCCGGAGCTTCGCCGATAAAAAAAACTTTAGGATCGAGACTGCCTGTGCCGAAAACCAAATTCTTGGCGGTCTTTTTTAACGGCAAATTGGCGTTTAGCATTTTTTCACGCAATTTATTAAAAACCTTTTCTTTTTCAGACATAGTTCTTACCTAAGTAATACCGCAATTTGGAAGGAAACCTCCGACGGACAAGAACTTTGCGGATGTCCCATTCTTCTTGCGGGCTAAAATTTCTCATAAACTTGACATCCTTTCCTTCTAAAATGGCTAAAGGAACGCCATCACGAAAAACGATACGGTGAGAGGCCAAGTGCGAAATGCGTTGACCGGGCAAAATCACTCCCAATAAATTCAAAGGATCAACGGCCGAAATAGAAATAAGCACATTGTCCCCGGGTTGTTTGCTGATTTTTCGCAAGCGATCGACGGTTTCGGGCAGAGCAAATTGTTCTCCGCTGACCTGGGCGACAAAACGACCACCGCGCACCTGTCCTCTTAATTCCAGCCGCCGCAAAACACGAACAAGAATCCGCCAGGGCGGAGCAAAACCTTCCTTTTCCAAGAGCGAACGAAAAAGAACGCCCCACCGCTTAAGATAGGTAAAAATGACCTGTTCTAAAATTTCGTATTGGATTTCTTTGCTTTCTTCCGACGGAATATTTGCGATCAATGTCCAACGGCCGGCATGCTCAATGCCGAAGAAAACCTTTTGCCGGTCCCGCGGGGTCACCCGCAGACGATTGTGCCCAACCTTATTGGCCTGAGGAGTCAACAACGCCCGCATCCCAGAATAACTGTCACTGATGACCAAGCCATTAGCAACGAGTTCGCCGATGCCTTCCTCGACTTCACTTTTCAAAAGCTGGGTACGCCGCGTCATGTCATCAAAAAAACTGGCGCCGTTCATTTTTAAAAACTCCCTGATCTTTTGCGCGCAATGGCTTAAAACTCCGTCGGGACCTTTGTGAGCCAGACTTCGCCATATATGATCCTGAGTGCGACGCACCAGAGTAATGGGTGTGCTCTTTAATGGCCCGGACTTTTTTTTCAACGGATCACCTTTTGGCAGATTATAGCGCCCCCAAACAATTTTCCCGCTGATGCATAAAACGTCTAACCACGCTGGATCATAATCACCCATGCGGGCGGGAATGAGGTCGGCCTCCCAAGCCGCGGCCGGGGCTTCATATCCTTCCAAGGTTTCCAAAACGTGCTCTAAAGCCGCCGGTCCTTCTTTTTGGTCGGAAGAATTCATCCCCTGATGAATAAAAAGAAAACGCATAAAATCCTGCACGCTCACGGGCTGAATACTTTGCCGCAAAGATTCAATGCTGTATTTATGCACACGCCGCAAAAGCCGGCGTTCGCACCATTCCTGTTTTCCCAATCCCGGGGTAAATTTTCCCCGAAAAACAAAACCTTCGGTTTCCAACGCCAACAATGCGCCCTGAATCAGGCCCGGCGATAATTGAAAATCATTTATCAACTGCTCTTCCGTCACCGGACCCAAGGCTTCCAAACGGCCGCGCATAATTTCTCGGACACTGTCTTCTAACCCTAAAGAGGGTTGGATGAAAGCGGCGGGCAAATGAAGGACGGGATCAAAATGGGCTTTTTCGTAAACTCCTTTGAAGTGAGAAATTCTTTCCGCAGCAACCCAAAAAGCCCGCCCGCCGGGAATGATCATCCGCGTTGCCCGCCCAGCCCCAATGAGCTCTTCAAAAAAACGAAACCACCCGCTGGACTTTCCCTCTTCTTCGGTCATAAAAGAATGGACAGTCAAGATGTCATGAAGCTCGTCGGCATTTTGCGCCTGCGGCCAGGATTCTTCTTTAACCCGCGCGATCGCTTCTATACTCAATTGACTCAAGTCCGAAGCTTCCGTAGGGTCCAGCCAGCTACGGTTGCGGATCGCATTCACCCGCCGCTCCGCAAACTCTGTATCGTCAAGAAAAGCATAAGGCCGCGCATTGATAATTTCTTGCGCAAAAACCGAAGGCTCGCGTAAATCTTTTGCGATCAATTCCAGGTCTTTATTCTGGATATGACCGATCAGCTTTTCCAATTCCGCAATGTCCATGGATTCCGTTAAACAATCTCGAATCACTTGCTCTACTAAAGGATGGTCGGGAATTTCTCTTTCTCCCGTCAAGTTTTCCGCGCACGCGATCTGATCGGGAAAAACCTGGGCGATCAAATCCTCAGCCTGCATGCGCTGTAAATACGGTGGCACACGCTGTCCGGCGCGATTGCGCAAAATCGCCAAAGACCGTGTGGCATTGGTGCGCCAACGGATTTCAAACAAAGGGGCATCGAGCATGGCCTGGATCAAGGTCTCGCGTAAGGTTTTGGTATTCAGGTAGCGAAAAACTTCATCGACGGGAAAACTATGGGAAGAACTCAAAGAAAGGATAATGCAATTTTCTGTCGCCGCGGCCTGTAATTCAAAATTAAATTTACGGCAAAATTTTTTACGCAAGGCCAGTCCCCATCCCCGGTTGACCCGGCTGCCGTACACCGAATGGATCACCACATGCATATCTCCGGCTTCATCAAAAAATCTTTCCAAAACAATCGTCTGGCGAGTCGGCATGATCCCCAGCCCGACTTTCCCCATCCCTAAATAGAGGACAAGTTGTTGGGCCGCATCCGGCAGGATCCCAATTTCATCGACCAGCCATTGGACAGCCGGATGAAAGCGCAAAGTCATATCATCAGGAATATCGACAAGAGAAATGTTGGGAAGAGGGTTTTTATCCAAAAGATCACTCATTGTCGCGCGCAATCGCGACACCGATTCACTCAATTCCGTGCTGCGTCCTGCGCCTTCGCCTTTCCAAAACGGCACGGTGGCCGGTTTGCCCGCTGCATCATAAACCAGCACTTTAAGGCCTTCAACCCGAATCAACTGCCACGCATGAGTCCCTAAATTAAAAATGTCGCCGGACAAAGATTCCAACGCAAATTCCTCGTTGAGCGTCCCGACGGTAATTCCTTCCGGTTGCAAGACAACATCATAATCGAACATGTCGGCAATCGTTCCGCCGTTGGTCAAAGCCGTAAGCCGGGCATTTCGCCGTCCCCGCAAAAATCCGTTGACTGCGTCGTAGTGCAGATAAGCGCCTTTGCGTCCTCGGCGGGTGGTAAATCCTTCCGAAACCATGACAACAATCTCCATAAATTTTTCTTTCGTCAAGTTGCGAAAAGAGTACGCCCGGTGAAACACATCATATAATTCGTTAACCGGCCATTCCTGACTGGCGACTTCCGCCACGATCTGCTGACTTAAAACATCAAGCGGCATTTCCGGCATGACAATATGATCAAGTTCGGCGCGGCGCACACTGTCTAATAAAGCGACCGAATCCAGCAAGTCTTCTCGCGTCAGAGGAAAAAGAATCCCTTTGGGAGTTCCTAAGACCTGATGACCGCTTCGCCCGACGCGCTGTAAAAAAGCCGCAATACTTTTAGGGCAAGAAAATTGCACAACAAGATCCACGGAGCCGATATCAATACCCAATTCCATGGAAGCGGTCGCGACCAAAACTTTCAACTGTCCCGCCTTCAGTCGTTGCTCCGCAGAATGCCGGTGTTCTTTGCTCATACTGCCGTGGTGGGAACTCACCTGGGCCTCACCCAGACGTTGCGACAGGGCCATGGCCAGGCGCTCCGCCAATCGCCGGGTGTTGACGAAAACTAGGGTGGTTTTATGCGCGTTGATCAATTCAATCAGACGATCGTAAAGTTCCCCCCACACGTCATTGCTCATAACCGCACTCAGCGGGGCCTGGGGGACTTCAATGGCTAAATCCATTTTCCGGCGGTGACCGGTGTTGATGATCACGCAGTCCGCGACATCCTTCTCAATATTGGCATTCCCGACGAGAAAACGGGCGACCATTTCCACCGGTTTTTGCGTCGCGGAAAGTCCCACCCGCTGCAAACGCTGGCCGGTCAAGGCCTCCAATCTTTCCAAAGAAAGCGCTAAGTGCGCTCCGCGTTTATCCTGTAACATCGCATGGATTTCATCGATAATGATCGTGCCCACCGTCTTAAGCATCTGGCGGCCGCTTTTGCTGGTCAATAACAAATACAATGATTCGGGCGTCGTGACAAGAATATGGGGAGGATTTTTCAACATTTTCTGACGCTCAAATGAGGTGGTGTCGCCCGTGCGCACGGCGGTTAAGATAGAAACAGGTGCGTAGCCTTGTTTCGCCAATTCTTCCTTTATCCCCAAAAGGGGAATTTCCAAATTGCGATGGATATCGTTACTCAAAGCTTTCAGAGGCGAAATATAAACAATTTGGGTGGCGTCAGGCAGGCCGCCATCTAAACTCCGGCGCACAAGTCCGTCGATCATGGCATAAAAAGCGGCGAGGGTTTTACCGCTTCCCGTCGGTGCGGAAATGAGGGTATGGCGGCCGCTTTGGATGGCCGGCCAAGCTTTTTCTTGCACGTCGGTGGGCTGACCAAACGTCTTTGTGAACCATCGGGATGTGGCAGAATGAAAAGCGTTCAAACTCATGGAGAGTATTATAAACGCAATTCATTATTTTTAACTGTAATTTTGAAGGTAGGGCGAAAATGGAAAAACCTGACCAGATAACCCTGTCAGGACTCGCTCAGGGCTCATTTTTTATGGATTCACCGATTTTGCATCTGCATCACATGAACATGGCAATACGCTTCATGATTGTAGATACTCAATATCCGCTTACAATGAGGAAACTTGCATTTTCTGCCTTTTTGGGAAGTTAGCATTTTTTTAATAATCAATCCTGCGATTTGCTCGTTTAGAGTATCTCCTGCGGTTGGCCAATAGATAATTGATTATAGCAGGTTATCTCGATAATGAGTCCTTTTCTTTCGTACGTCAAATCCAAATTAATTTTGTATTAACGGTCTTTTAATCTGGATGGCCTAAAATATATTCCAGTAAGTCAAGGTCAACCACGATTTTGATTCAGGCGAAAGGAGCCGGGAATGAAAAAAGACATGAAAAAAGAAGAACTGGCAACATTGCATGATTTATATGTCCATGAACTCAAGGATATTCTGAGTGCAGAAAAACAAATCACCAAGGCCTTGCCCAAAATGGCAAGAGCCGCAAATAATCCCGAACTTAAACGGGGATTTGAAAAACATTTGGCAGAAACAGAAAACCAAATTGTCCGCTTGGAGAAAATTTTCAAGCGCCTTGATGAAAGTTCGACCGGACCGAAATGTGAGGGCATGGAAGGTCTGTTGAAGGAAGGCGCAAAAATGCTTGAGGAAGATGCAGCTCCCAGCGTACTTGATGCCGGCATAATCGTTGCGGCGCAAAAAGTCGAGCATTACGAAATCGCGGCCTATGGTTCTTTATGTACATTTGCCGCCGCTCTCGGCTATCAGGAAGATCTAACTTTATTAAAGGAGACCATCGAAGAAGAAGAAAATACCGATGAAACTCTGACCGAATTAGCAGAGTCGCAAATCAACGAAGAAGCCATGAGTCAATAAATCATCGCTCTATAGAAAAGGCAATCTGTTAATCAGGTTGCCTTTTCTTTTTATTTATTAAATCGGTTACATCAATTTTGAATTCTTAAGCCGGCTCACTTTTTAAAAAGTATCGCCGGGAAAGGCGGGATCCAGGATGCTCATTTATCGCTAGGCTTGCTTAACGCGGACATAACAACTTCTTCCAGTTTTTCCAAATCCAGAGGCTTATGAATACATCCCTCCAGAGCTAAGCCTTGGGTTTCATTGATGACCATTTCCGTTTCAAAACCTGTGACCATAATGACTTTCGTATTCAATTTCAGTTCATTTCTTAACTTTTTTAAAATTTCTAACCCGCTTAAAATCGGCAGATTGAAATCCAGCAAAACCAAATCTGGATTTTCCTCTTTAATCACCCGGAGAGCTTCTTCCCCGTCGCTCGCCGTAAAAACGTCGAGGCCACGCTTTTTAAAAAATCGTTTTGTGACCTCAACGATGTCTATTTCATCATCGACAACTAAAAGTTTTGGCATTGCTATTTCTCGCTTTTAACACCATTAAGAACTTCCATCACCTTATTAATCGTAACCACGACATCTTCGATAATAACATCAGACATTTTCTGCACATCATCTTTTGATTTGTTTTTGTACTTACCCGACTTTTTATGGATCAGATAAACTTGACACTCCCCTTTAATATTGCCGAGGAGATTGCGCAATTTGTGAGTTGCCGTCGATAAAGCTTGTTTTATTTCCTGGGTCGGAATATTTTGATCAAATTGCGCTAACGGATAATTATCCCCCAAAATCATTTTGGCCATCTTATCAACCTCATCCAAACTCAGCGGTTTATTTAAATAAGCACTGATGCCTAAGGCCCTGAATTCTTCGCTCTCCGCTTCAGAATTCAGAGTATGGCCGGTAATCACGATAACCT
This sequence comes from Candidatus Omnitrophota bacterium, assembly GCA_031423615.1. Classification (GTDB taxonomy): domain Bacteria; phylum Omnitrophota; class Gorgyraeia; order Zapsychrales; family JANLHA01; genus JADLGJ01. The sequence goes on along the minus strand of JANPFV010000015.1, from coordinate 63,869 downwards.
TGGTTTCTCGATCAAATTTTCGCAAGGCTTGCAGCACTTGCCGTCCGGTCATCTCCGCCAAAGTTAAATCCAGAAAAACCAGGTCCGGTTTGGATGCTTTGATCATGCCTAAAGCATCTTTACCGCTGGCCGTCGTGTTGACAAAGAATCCTTTTCTTCCAAAGAACTTCTGAAAATAGGCTGTCACGTCGGGCTCGTCGTCGACCACCAATATTTTAGGATGATTCTTGACCATATCGTTGACAGTATACCACAGAAACAAAGCGCTTAAAAAATGTCAAAACTTATTTATTACAACTCATTTTATAGGAAAGGGGGGATTTGAGAAATGAGTTTTGTCTGTACAGACGAAATAATTTTTACAACAAATCTTCAAATAAAATAATTTCTGGTGTCACCAGTAGCTTACTTCCCTTTGGAAGATAGGCCCTGACTTCGGCGCGCGATTTTAAAAGTTCAAAGGCCTCCCGCACGCGATTTTCCTGAAGTAAGAAAATAATTTCTTTTTTAAGTTTCTTATTTCTTACCGTGACAAGAACTCGCAAATTTGTAACATTGTCATTTTCCAATATCAATAGCGCGTGCATGCGTGGACCTCCTCTCAAAATGTGCTTTGCATTATTAATTTTTGCTCATAAAGACATGGGGAAAATTGTCACCAGGAACGTCATCGTCATGATTAGAATATTTTTCCAGTGTCTTTAACTGCTTTCTAGAATTTAAAGTCACGAGAAATAAGAACGGCAAACCGAGAACTTTAAGCATTGCGCTGAATTTCAATAGGACTTCAATCATATTATTCTCGCCTCCCTTATCTCAAAGATAACATGCAATATATCAAAGTGCAAATTTATATGTCATATTTTGATATATTTTATAAATCTCATAAGTTATTACATTGCATACAATTAAATTATTAATGCTAATTTATATTTGATATATTTTATAAAATATATCAAAATTGAGAACTTTTGTGCTAATTATGATTGACATAAATGCTTGGTTATTGTATAAACGTAGTGAAGGGAAAAAGATGAAATATTACGAAAAGATTAAAAAAATCCGAAAGGATTTAAACTTAACCGTGCGAGATGTTTATGAGCGGGGACTGGTGATTTTAGGTCCCCAGAAGTGTATCTCTATCCCTACCATCAATAGGATCGAAGCCGGACATACCCATAAATTTTCATCACTAAACACACTTTGCTACCTTTTAAATATTCCTCTCAAAGAACTGTTTAAGGACACCGAATTCGAAGAATGCCTCATAATAAGGAAGCGCGAACGGGAAAAAAGCGGCGGCTACATCTTCGGCCCGACTGCTTCATCGAGTATAATCAATAACCCTAATCACAGTTTTTTAGCGCAAGAGTTCGTCCTTCAGCCAGCGGGGCAAACTCCGATAGACCGCGCTCCTCAGGGCCGAGGGAAATATGAAAAATTGGTTTATGTCGTCATGGGACAACTGGTCTGCGTCATTGCAGATAAAGAAATGACTTTAAAAGGCGGGGACAGCGTTTCTTTTGACAGCACCAAATCACATCAATTCAAAAATATTTCAAAAGTCAAATGCAAATTTATAGCTATTGAAAACCCCGGCCGCTATTAACCCGGATTTTTCAATAGAAAAAATCCGCCCGAACAGTCGATAGACCAACGGTCTATCGAGGTAATCCCAATTTTCTATAAATTAAACCCTCTGACAAAAATTGGGACTAAGTCTTTTTGATAAGTTTTCCCATACTAATCAGGGCCGGTTCAAATCTTTCCGGAAACAGTTCAAAGTCAATGGGCTTGACCAAATAATCAAACGCTCCCAAAGCCATGGCTTTTGAAACAACATCGGGCGTCCCGTGACCGCTGATCACAATAATACGCGAATCCGGACTGATCTCCTTGATTTCTTCAATGGCCCTAATTCCATCCACCCCGGGCATTCTCACATCTAATAAAACAACATCCGGCTGCATCTTTTGGACCTTTTCAATCGCCGATTCGCCATCCTGCGCTTCTTCAATATCGCATTCATACAATGGAGTTATAAAATTTCGTAAATTATCGCGGGCCTGATCTTCATCGTCGACAATTAGAATGCGCGGTTTTTGCATATGACCGGCTTTTCCCAGAAGCATCTCAATTTTTTTCCGGGAAATATCCCGCAAATCCTCAAAACTAAAGCCCTTGGTCATAAAATCATCGGCGCCGAGCGCAATCGCTTTCTTACGGGTTTCCTCGCCGCCTTTAGCCGTGACCATGATGACAATGACTTTCGGATCCAGCTCTTTAAACTTCTTAAGCAATTCCAAACCATCCCTATCCGGCATAATAATATCCAAGAAAATAATCTTGGGTTTATTCTTCTCAAAAATGTTTAAGGCTTTCTTGGCTGTGGTCGCCGTAAACACCGTAAACCCCAGGTAAGCAAAAGGTTTTTTAATCGATTCGCAAATTTCCGGTTCGTCGTCGACAATCAATATCTTAATCATCCCTGTCTCCTAAATTCTTACTTCCTGATTGGTCGCTTCCCTTAATCTATCCATAAACAATTTCATGCTGGCAGTTTTATTTAAAATCTTACGGGCCATTTCTACCGGAACCGGCTGCGGATCTGATTCATCAATATAGGACGCGACAATCAAGTCAATTCCATAGAGATCATTACCGATATAATGAAAGAACAGTTCATTAAGAATCGGGTGAAGTTTGGTGTTAATATTTCTTAATTCCCCAATTTTTTCATTTTCATCTTTAATCTCGTCATGATAAATAATTTTTCTGATCACGGTGTTGATCTTCTTGGAATGGTCAAGCAGCTTGCCGGCATCAGAGACGGGGATCGGCTCATTGCACCGCCAATAAGACAAAGTAATTTGCGTCATCGCGGATATTTCATCACCCAGATAGCGATACATCAAATCCCAAATGACCAATGGAACGGTGATTTTCTCATTCTTGATTTGGTCATACAAAGCCTGCTCATTGTTAAGAGGATTAGCCATGGGGCGCACTCCTCTCGTCGATATTTTCTGCGACAGCATGCACCTTCTTTAACCAATCCTCCATGGCCAATGGCTTTAATAAATATTCCTTTACGCCTAGGGTCTTTGCTTTTGCCATCGTTTCTTGATCTGTGATCCGAGTAATCATAATACATTCCGTGTCGCTGCCCGATTTCCTTATTTTTTCTAAAACTTCCATTCCATCTATTTTGGAATATCCCAAGTGAACATCCAAGAGACAAATATGCGGACATTCCTTTTCAAAGACTGCCAATGCCGAAGCTCCATCTAAGGCTTTATAAACCTGAAACCCATCGTACTGCAATATCTTGGCGGTAAAAAATGTAATATCCTCTTCATCATCGACGACCAAAATCTTTATTTTGGACCGATCCATAATTTGCTCCTTTTAAACGGCTTCTCCGTCATTATCACTTTTACTATTCTCATACACGGGTAATTCCACGATGAAAGTAGCACCTTTTTCCTGGCCTTCCGATTCGGCCCATACTTTTCCCCGAAAAAGATCGACAATTTTTCTTACCCGATAGAGACCCAGCCCTGTGCCTTCGCTTGAGCCCTTCGTGGTCATGGAAGAAAGAAAAATATCATTAATGATTTCCTTTGGGATGCCATAACCATTATCGGAACATTCAATGCGGACGATGTCATTGCTTTTTTTAAAAATCTTAAGGGTTATTTTCTTGTCTGCATTCCGTTTGATCGCGTGAAGCGAATTCCGGACAAAATTCATAAAAATTTCTTCCAACTGAACACGATCCCCCAAGACGGGCGGCAAATCATTCTCAATCTCTTTTATAAATATTACTTTCTCTTCTCTAATCTGCGGCTGGATAAGTTGGAGGAAGCCGTCCCATGCTTCACCAATCCGCACCGACTCCAACTTTCCTGTTCCCATCCGCGAATAATCCAAAATGGCTTTGATCATACCCGACACTCTATCTCCGGCGTGAAGGCTGCGCACAATGGCTTCCTGGAAATCATTCTTTATTTCCTGGGGCAAAACGGAAACGCGAGCATCTTTTAAAACAAAATCTTTGAGGAAAGACAAAGAGGAGCGAATAATATGCATCGGATTGTCGATTTCATGAGCCATTGAACTGGCCATATGGTCTAAAGAGACCATTCTTTCTTTTAGTCCTTCCGCTTCGAGGCGTTTTGCTTCAGCGTCGATATAATTGCATCGATCGATAGCAAGGCCAGCCTGATTCCCAAGAATTGATAATGTATTTAATAGACCTCTTGTATACATGGCTTTTGATTTGCGCTCCCCTAAAGTCAAAAAGCCCAATAAACTATTGTTAAGCACGATGGGAACGATGACACTGATTGATAAATCTCGCATTTGCGATTCAACAGTTAATAAAGTTTTGTCTCCTCCATCGGTCAGCATTTTAATTTCATCATAGACTAAGGGATATTGCTTTCTCTTTAACTCCAAAATTAACGGGTCCCCCACCAGCAATACTTTTTCTTGCTGACCTTCCGAGGCTTTTAAAATATAGCTCTGTGCATCACGGTCTAACAAAAAAATCTTTGCCGAATCTAAGCGCAGTGTTCTAACGACAACATTAACGATAAGATTTAATAATTTGTCGAGATGATGGATGGTGTTCATGCCATAGGAAGCCTGCTTCAGGGAATCCTGAGTCCCCTGTTCGACTTGCAGAATATTTTCTTCGGCTTTCCGTTGGAGATAAAGATAAATAAATGGGCCTATAGTAGCAAACCCCAAAAGGACCAGCATAGGAATCCAACTTCCAAACGCTCCCAATATCCCTTTTAACCATTCCTGTCCCCATGCTTCTAAACCAAATGGGATACCCAAGACAAAAAAATAAACCAAAAAGAAAACACCAAATCGAGTAACAACAATTTTTATATCCAAAAGGCTATGCTTTAAAATAGCGTATGAGGCAACGCCACAATAAATTGGAATAGTAAAATTTCCGAAAGGAATAATATTTATTTGAAAAGCAGGCAAGAAGTTACTAATACCACCGGAAAACCCTACACAAAACCAAAATAAAAGATATAGTTCTTGATTTCTTTTAATAGCATTCTTTTCTATTCGAAACTGAAGAAATGTCTCAACTAAAGCAACAAAAACCAAGAAAATCCATAGAGAGAAGAAAATAGGATAAACACCTGAAGATTGTAGGTAAAAAAGAGAGTCTTTGATCTTTTCCACTTTAGAAATAAAAGGGACCAAATCAAAGATTGCCAGTAGACTAAAAAAGATGCCTTGATAATATGCGAAAGAAATTAAGAATTTTCGATTAATACCCGCAAAAATGCAGGAAAAATGATAAAAAAATACTGCAATAAAAATAATTCCTATATGAGCTATTTTAAAAAGCAGTAATGTTTGACCAGCATCGGTTGACTTACCAATAAAGAATGCAGCAATACCCCACCACGCAACAGCAAAATTAAATAATGCAAAAATTCTATGAAGTTTAGATTTTCCATAAAGAATTAAAATTAACGCTAAAATTATACTCGTCAGGCCAACAATCAACCCGGAAACTGAAAATAAAACAATCTGTAAATGTGCCACTGAGTTCATGCTTAGATAAATCCCCTAAAAACTTAAGTATTATTTACTACTTTTAAAATTTCTACTGGCAAATCATACCGAACAATTTTACCTTTATCGCTTTTACCAAATACTACCCTATGAGTGCCATAAGCCAATCGTTTCGACTCCTGGCCATCCTTATATTTTAAAAACTCGAAATAAAAATCGAGTCCATACTGAAAAGCTTTCTTTAAAAACATTTTGACTCTTATCTTATCGAAAGGCATAGCCTCCATTAAATGAAATATTTCACAATCTAAACAAATAAATTCTCCCTTTTCTCCTTTGCCTAAATAATAACTCGGTAACAAATCCCTGAAGTAATTATCTCTGGTTTTTCCTAGCCATTTAGCATAATTTGAAAAATAAATATTGCCTACCAGATTCGATTCTTCAAGGCTCGTTGAGAAAATCTCTTCTGTTAAAAGAAGATTCTTCGTGCTTTCTAAAAGATATCTTTGTTCTCCCAGATTTAATTCTCTATACCTCGCTTGATTCTCATCCCTATCTACATGCTTTTTTCGCGGTCCCAACATGTCAATAAATTCATTTATAGATTTTGGGAAAGACTCAATCTTCCCTTCTCCATGGCCAGTTATCTGAATCCATGAAACACGTTGCTCGCTAAGCGCTACTTTTTCATATTCGTCATTGGATGTTACTCTAAACCATTCAAACATTAAATCTAATACAGAGTTCTTTTCTCCAGAAACACGATTCAGCCATAACCTCGCCTCGACAATATCATCTATCCTCAGCGCACCTAATATTCTCAACTTAACATGATTTGTTGCCATTCCCCATTTGCCGGTTTCGAATAGACTAATCAACTCGTGTTTGATTGGATATAAACCATATTCTCTTACTTCACCAATCCAGTCAAAATAATCAGCAAAATAAACTCTTTTACCTAAGTCTTTTACATTCTTAAATGTTATAGGAAATCTTTGGATATAAACCGGCTGTTCTTGCGATCCAGTTAACTGAAGATCTATCCTAAAAACATTAGCGTTATATCCGAGCCTTATTGCTTCCCTGCCAATTTCTTTTGAAATTACAAAATTAACAATTAAAGAAATAATTATCTTTTGTCGAATCACAAAAGTTATCACTTGTTTATTTTCATTCAAATCTGCCGATTTAAATGTGGAATACTTGCTGTTCACATTAACAAACTGTACTGAATTCTCGGATTTACCATGAAATTTCTTTATTGCTTCAGTTGCACCCCATATAGAGGTGCCTGCTACATTTAAATTATTACCTTGAGCAATCATCTGTTCTAGAAGTTTATATTTGTTTTTTCCCAGTAAGCCCAACCATTGGCCCATGTTTCTTTCTTGTATATTTTCTACATCACACCCTTGCTCTCCATAACCAACGATCACCATAAGAAACGCCCCATAATGTGAAATAGATACTCCAATGTCTTGAACATTTTTACCTCCAATAACTGGTTTTCCTGAGTTAAGCCAACTAAGTGTAAAACTTTTGACAGGCTTCTTACTTCTCTCAAATAATTTCTCTACCGCAACCTTAACAAGAGGTGCTTCAATTTTACGCCGCAAATCCTTATTGGTATTCTTCAATCGCTCATCATATAAACAACAAATAATGGGAGAAATAAAGTTTAATTCTTTACTAAACTCGTCTACTCTAGTCTGAATTATCTTTTGATCTCTTAAGGCTGGATTTACAAGATCATTAGTAGGGAGGTTATTGCTCAAGGTCTCCAGTATTATGAGATGGCAATTCTTAATCTTCAAAACAAAACCGCCCAGAGCAACTTCGGCATCGCCACTATAATATTCACTATTTACCTTTTTTATGTAAGACTGGGATATCATTTCAGAGTGAAATTTCCTGCTCAAGGGAGTTAATTCTATTGATCTTATCTTCCTGGGTAACGATAAATCCTGCGGAATAATAAGTTGCATCGATTGCAAAACTGAGTCAATAAAAAAGGGGTCGCCGATTAAGAAATCGCCTTTAAATTTTTTGTTTTCCTTTAAAAAAATACGGGTTGATTTGTTATAGCTGGCCGTGAAAACACATTGTCCTTTTTTATCGTCCTTATCGTAATGAAGTTGGTGAATTTTTTCGATGCATTGGAACAATTTTCCTTGGAATAAAATAGGTCCATAAATATCGGTCTGCATATCTAGATCAATGACTTTTTTTGCTTTTTTCATCAAAGAATGCTCTGGTTTTACAAAAGTCTTTGGCTTTTTATCAACCTCAAAAACTGCTGAAAAATGCGGTTCTTTGTAGCCTGTCTCTTGTGAATAAATTTCCACTTTAACTTCTCTGCTATCGTCATTTTTCTTGCGTTCTAAAACTTGCGCATGAATCTCTATCGTAGTTCCTGATTCCTGCGGCACAGAGATCGGCCGTTCAAGATTAATATTCTTAGCTTTAATGTAATCGAATTTCTCAATCCCTAAGACATAAGCGACCCCCTGCGCCATAGCTTCAAAGCCAAATACAAACGGAAACAATAAAGAACCTTTCCAGTTGTGATCTAATAAATAAACATCATCCTTGATATTAAGGTGCACTCGAGCAATGAGTTCTACCTCGGGCAGAATATACTCGACTTTTTCAATAAATCTAAAATAATTAATTTTTAAAGTGGCCGATTTCCAAGTATCTATTCCCGCGAGTCTGCCTGCTACAATGACCTGTTGAGTGCCCGGATCGTTTTCGATCAATTGTTTAAATCGCTTTACTCCTTCTGCGACTGGAATAGCGCCAATGCCCTTTTCGGCAAGGCGGTCAATACTACCTAATTTAGCCCCCATACCGATTTCGTCCCAAACGCTGTAAGCAATCGTTACAACATCAGTTTGTGGATTTTGATTTTTAAACTGATGAAGATAAAGATTTAAAACCTCATTGGCCAGTCCATACCAACCGCTTCCTTCCATTCCAGTCAAACCAATAATAGAGGTAATCCCAGCAATTAACTTTGGCGGTTGCGACATGGCCTTACAAACATTGACGGCACCCATGACTTTTGGAAGGGATTCCTCAAAAGCATCCTCAGAAGCAACTTGTTGCAATCGCTTTAGACTATTTAAACCAGATCCATGGACAAATCCAGTGATCTTGCCAAGTTTTTTTTCAATCTCCTGAATCGTTTTGCTAACCTGTTTCTCATTAGTTACATCGCATGGATAGTAATAAGCCTTTAGGCCTTCTTTGTCGAATTGACGCAGGGTCTGCAATATCTCATTGTTTTCATCTTTCTGATTCCCAGGGAGCAGCGAGCGACCGACCAAAACCATTCGCGCCTTAGTACTGCGGGCAAACTCTAAAGCGCATTGCGCGGTGACACCTTTTGCCCCGCCTGTCACCAAAACAACATCTTTGGAAGTCCAAGAGCTGTTTCTTTTCTTGTATGTTGCCGGTTCTGAATTTTGATAATAGCCAACACTTCTTCTAAATTTAAGGTCATACTCGACGGTATTAAAACGCTCGTATGTTTGAAGTTCGTCGATAATTCTTGGGGAGATTTGTTTTTCGGAAGCGGATGCATCGAAATCAAGAATGCGAACCTTTAAATCCGGTCTTTCAAGATAAAGTGTCGAGGCTATAGATTTTGAACAGCTGGATGTAATATTTTTAAACTGTACTAGAACAACAAAAGAATCCTTGTGGACTTGCTTTGAATTAGCTAATTTAATAGATTGATGGAGCCGTTCGACTATTTCTTGGAAAGAATTCTTATCAAAATCTTTATTCTGAGGAGCTTTAGGCAAAACAACAATCAGACAGTCTATTGTGCCAAACTTCTCTAATTTTTGCTGACTGTCGCCAAAATAAATCTTTTGAAATTTGGCTTTGGAATTACTAAATTCTTTTTTAATCGAATTTACTAATGCGTCTTCACCTTTACCAGACAGAATGACGATACTCTTTAAATTCTTTAATTGATTAACATTACGGCTGATTATTTCCTCTTGTTTAAAATCAACAACAAAATTTCTAACCCAATTTTTGTCATGATAACGTTTTAAAAGACTCGCTGTAGTCTCCTCAATCTGGCTACTCTTAGTCTCACCCACTAATTTATATAAATGATCCCGGATTTGTTCCACAGTATGATTGGAAAACCGCGAAGGATCTAATTGTCCGGCGATCCCAAGAACTTTTGCCGCCTGACCAATTAATTCAGCCGCTTTAATTGAATCCAAATTTAAATCATCTAAAAGTCTTGATTTTAAAGAAATTGATCCTCGATCAAAACCCGTCATCGCCTGTATCAAGTCCACCAACAAGTCGGCAATGTTATCTTGACCGTGTGCAACAGGCCTAGATTGCGGCTTAATTTCTTCAACTTCTTGTTTAAGTTCAATATTTGACGAAATCTCTGTCCTAAGAACTTGACTACCAATTTTTAAAGGATGCTCACATTGATTCCTGATGAATGTCTTTCGCGAAACCGGGACAAACGTTTTAATCAACCTATTTGTGTACAATTCTTCCCATTTGATCACAATGTTACGGACAAATAATTCTGCTAAAACAATGTTCAAATCCTTATCATTTTGTGAGGTTGATTCAATAGGCAAACATAGGGGGGCTTGCTGTTTATTAATAGCCTTTATCAAATCCGTTGCCACCCGCCCCGGCCCGACTTCGATTAAAACGTCACAGTTTTTCGATATTGCCTCAATCGTATCGACAAAGCTCACCGGTGAAATGACTTGCTTTGAAAAATATTCCTTTAAATTAACCTTACTGCTCAGCGCAGTCGCACTCATGCCCGAGTAAACTTTAATGTCCCCAACTTTAAAACTGTCTGGTAATATTTTGCTTGATTGAATTTTTTCTGAAGCCTCTTTCATAAACGAGGAATGGAAAGCATTGGAGACATTCAATCGGTATAACGATATTCCTTCCTTCTCTGCCAATACTACTGTCCTTTCGATTTCTTTATGACCACCAGAAACAATGACTTGGGTAGGGCTGTTGATATTGGCGATAACAATGTTGCCAGTAACTTTACCGATCAATTCTTCGGCTTGGTTTTTTGAACAAAATAAACTGACCATACTTCCCGAAAAGCGACCCCGGGAAGCCATCAATCTTCCTCGCAATTCAGCAAACTTTATTAATGTCTCCTTACTAAAAGCTCCTGCTCTATAAAAGGCAATCAATTCTCCCAAGCTATGGCCAGCCACGCATTCAGGATCGATCCCAAGACGAGATAGAAATTCTGTCCAAATTAATGAACTGGCAATAATCGCTGGCTGAGTAATTTTGGTATCCGCTATTTGCTTCTCGAATTCCTGTTGATCTTCTTTGGTTGAGAATTTATCTGTTGATTTATAAATCAAATCATAAAGCGGTAATTTTGATAAATTCAAAAGATCTCTCGCCCATTTATAACGCTCGACTAAAGTCCTGGTCATATTCAGGCGCTGTGATCCCTGTCCCGGATATATAAATCCTATACGTTTTGTTTTGACGGTATGGCTCAAAATGATATGCGTATTGCTATCATTGGCTTGTATTCTATAAATTTGCCCTTCCTCCACAGGAGTTGCAGTTATCTCTTTCTCAAGGGACTTCAAAGCTTCATATAAATTCTCGGGGGAGTCTGCAACAATAGAGGCTTTAATAGGCAGGCGATTTCTTGCTTTCTTATTCAACAAAGCCGCCAAATCGGCCATTTCCGCAATACTAATGTTTCTTAAGTCTTCCTTAAACTTTTGAATAACTTTTTGTAAATGAATCGTCGTCCTCGCAGCAAAAACAAAAACTTCCGTCTTTTGATTGCTAACGAATAAAGCGCGTTCTTCTATTTCTGATTTTAACGTTTGTTTTGGAAGATCTTTAGATTCAACCGTGATATGACAATTAATTCCGCCGAATCCCGCCGAAGAAATGCCCGCCTTTGCTTTTGTGCCTTGCAGCAAAATGCTTCCCTGCATAATCGGATATAAACCTTTTGCTTTATCCTGAAAAACATCATTGGGTTCACTACAATTGGCGGTAGGAGGTAAAATGCGCTGATTAACAGCACAAATGGCTTTAATAAGTCCACCTACACCAGCGGCCGCTTTTGTGTGACCAACGATGGACTTAAACGATGTAACACCACAGAGGCGCGAATTATTTTTTTGTGCCGCTTTGGCAATGGCTGTTGCAATTCCTTCGAGTTCGACTCTATCGCCTTTCGCGGTCCCCGTGCCATGCCCTTCAACAAAATCAACATCGGATATTTTATATTCTAAATCTTTGTAAGCCCGTTCAATCGCAAATGATTGTCCGCTTGAAGAGGGCTCCATAATCCCACCTTTGCCATCAGAGGAAATTCCCCAACCTTTAATTACTGCATAAATATAATTCTTGTCTTTAATCGCATCTTCCAATCTTTTTAAAAGAACAAACCCGCACCCTTCCCCCGGCAGAAATCCATTGGCATGCTGATCATAAACACGCATCTGATCTTTTGCCAACGCGCCTGCCTTGGCAAAACCAACTAACTCGAATGGATCAAGACTGACATCAACTCCTCCAGCTAAAGCCAAATCCATATTTCCCATTTTTAAAGCATCCGCAGCCGTCGCAACAGACAACAAGGACGACGAACAAGCGCCATCAACAATGTAGCCACCACCTTTTAAATTTAAATAATTACAAATCCGGCCAGCAATCGTATTGGCTAGACCGCCTGACAAAGAATCTTCTGTAATAGGATAAAAAGCCGACTTATAAATCTTTTCCATCTCATGGGCAAGTCGGTTTTGGTTCTCTTGACCCATGGATAAATGAGTCATTGTCGTTTTCAAAACTTTATTAACATATGGCCAGCGCAAACGCAAAGATTGTGATCGTGTTTGTTCACCAGTCAAAGTATTGCCAACGATAACTCCCGTGTTTTGGAGAGGAATATCGCGGAGTTTATAGCCAGCATCTTCAAACGTTTTTAACGCTGTGTCTAAAGCCAGCCAGTGGGCTATATCGGTTGATTCAACGGTTTTTCTGGGAATACGGAGTCTATCCCAATCAAATTTGAAATTCTCTATGAAAGCGGCTTTTGTGAGGTAAGTTTTTTCGGGGGACTTAATATCTGCGTCGTAATATTGACTCAAAGGAAGTCTTTGGTCCAACATCCGACGGAATTGAACCCGCCGGGCTAAGATATTTCCCCACAAATCTTTCAAATTGTTAGCGCCGGGGTAATAGCAAGCAATACCGATAACGGCGATATTGGACGCGACTTTATACGAAGATTGTGGAAAGCCTTGAGGGTTGTCGTTGCGATCTAAGAAATCCTCAAGAATTTTTTTGTAAGGGCCAACGATGTGGCGGGCTTTTTTCCAGCGGTGATAATTAACGGGGGAAGTGTCTAATTGTTTACAAAAAGCTAATATGGATAATGTGTTGCGTAGGCGAAATCTTTCTAGTCTCCTAAATAATTTTTCGCTCATAATCTCCTATGGGCTGTAATAATTGTTACTGTAAAAAATTTAACAGATAAGTAATTCCCTGTCAAATAGCTAGGCATATATTGCATCGCGCTGGCCTGCGGTCCGCGAAAATATTATCGCTCATTTCAGAAAAGCTTATTGCGAACGGTTACGCTCCAGCTTTCCTGCATCTTGCAAATGATACCGAATAAATAAGACTTCAGTATCAAAGTGCAAAGCCGCATCCCCTTTAGGAAAAGGGAAAGGGCTAACTCCGCGGGCGTGCAATTGTTTGACGTGGCTAAGATCTTGCAGAAATTTTTGCGGTTCTCCTAAACTTTGCATGCACAAAGAACGATAATAATAAGAATTGATGTCGTGCGGCTCACTTTTGATCGCTTCACTAAAATAGCCGGCCGCTTCTGTCCAACGGCTTTCTTTGTAGCGTGAAAACCCGGCGACAAAATTCAACCAGCGGTTTTGAGGAAAACGCTTCAGACCCGCCAGTGCGGTTTCGGCAGCCAGCGAATATTTTTGCAGTAAAAAATACGCTTCGCTCAATTTGATATACGTCTCTCGCTCATCGACGACAAAACTTTTTTCCATATCGTCGATAAGAAAAAGAACATCCTCCCTTTTTATGAGCCGCAACTGGCCTCTTAAAGCCTCGCAATATCTTTTTATAGATTCTTTATTCTCTAAATAATTACTCCAAATGACCGCGGCCTTTTCCTGCCACCCTATTTCAAAAAACATCGTCGCTAAATCCAGCTGCAAAGGGCCGCAAGTAGGCTCCAGCATAAGGGCCTTTTGATACATTTCCAAGGCCTGCTGCTTCTGGCCTAAATGGTAATAGCAAAAACCTTGATTGCCACAGAGTAGCCCATCTCTAGGAGCAAATCTTCGCAACTCAGTATAATAACGGACCGCCATTTTAAAAGCACTATAGTCGATCGGTACTCTCCCGACGGAAAAAGCCTTGACGCTGGCTTCATTCTGGAGCAAAAAATTCATCCGGTTGTTCAACACCGTATGACGGTCGATTAAAACGAGACTCGCCCCGATCAAGAGCATGTACAAAAACAGACACCGGCCCAGGGTCCACTCAACGAGCTTGATCCACAGGCTAGATTTTTTTCTATTCATGATTTTCGCAATCTGATTAATAAAATAACAAACATACTCCAATACAAAATCAAAATAATCCCTGCCAGCCTGCTCCATCCCAGAGGACGATACGCAAACTCTATTTCATGATGTCCCGCCGCTAAAATCACGCCTTTGAATGCCCCATTCGCGCGATAGAGAGGAATCCGTACTCCGTCACACTTCGCCTGCCAGGCTTTCATATAGCTGTCGTTATAAACCAAAAACTTTTCATTCTTAAAATTTGTCGTCAAGCGGACAACGTTGGGAGTGAAATGTTTTACGGCCAATTCCGGGGAAGCCGCGCTGATGAATATAGCCTGCGATGATACGACCCGATTCTTTATGAAAGCGTCCAGCTCCTTTTTTGTTTCCGGCCGGTCTTCGGCAACAAAAGCCATATTGATTTTTCCTTCCAAGCCCTTGATCAGTGGCAAAATATTTTCCTTATCATCCGGGACCACCTTCACGGAATCATAAACAACAAATTTATAGCGGGCATAGTCCTGCAAAATATTTTCGGGGACGTTTCGAGAAAGATAATAGGACCAGAATGCCGGCGAACACAACGGCCACGTCCGGGAATGAGGAAGCACATCGGTCATGAAAAAATAGTCAAAATAAAAAGGGTTCAAGTTATCTTCCCCGGTTGCCTTTTGCGGCAGCACCGGAGAATTACGCGTAAACGAAAATTGCGGAACGCTGACTCTGGCCTGCATTCCTTTTGTAATCGTTGGAGCCGGCTTTTCTGCGGCTAATTGATTGTGTCCATTGAGCACATAAATCGGATGAAAAACAATACAGCCGAATAAAAATAAGGCTTGTCCATATCCATTCTTTTTTAAAACCGACCATACGGTGAAGATCCCAAAAATAAAACTCAAACTGATCGTTTCATAAGCCACGGGGCTGACATTCTTTTTGCTGGAGAGAAATATCCAGCATCCGCCATGAATGAGCAGGATGATCCCGCAGGCGAGCCACTTTTGTCGTCGATTCATTTGCTCCGGAAGCTGTAGCAAGCCTCGGGCTTGTTCAGCCGTCAACAACACCAACACCGCCAAAAAGAAAGGAAGAAAGAAATGCATATTGCGCATCATCTTAAAATAAAAAACATGTTCATAAAAAAATCTGTGCACCGGTGTGGCGTTCCCCAGACTAAGAAAGAAGAGACTTAAAAAAAGTAATCCCAAAAATGTCACCCGCCGGTTAAGCCGGTTAAACGCTCCCAGAAGCAGAATCAAGAAAGCAAATCCCGAAAGATAAACAAATCCATCATTCGCATAAAGCAGTTGGTCGACATTTGAATAAAGATCGTCGATCGACATGCGGCTGCTCAAGCTTCCCTCTGTGGTTTTATCATAATCCCCAAAATGCGATCCCTTGGTCCACACATCCATTCCCTTTTGGCGCCACGGCAGTACCACTTCGTGGGTCGCCGTATTCCGGTACGCGAAATAGGAAGGAATAAAGGTCACACCCAAAACTATCAAACTTAAAATGACAATAAAAATATTTCTTTTACCGAATTGCAAAGCCGCAATGAAAATATTTAAGGCCGCCCGAGCATAAACAATTCCCCAAAACAGGGCCGCCAATCCGGCTAAAGTCACAAAGTAAAAAGGCAAATACGCCTGGTTCACCAGCATCAGGGTAAAAACAATTCCTAGCCAGGACGTGATGTCCCAACGCCGGGTCCATCGCAGCGCAAAATAAAAAAACCACACCGCCGGCACAAAAATCAAAAGCATATTGAGCTGGACTAAGCTCACCAGGCCCACCGAAGAAAATAATAAAAATAAAAAGGCAATGTAGGCCGTTTTGGTTTCTTTAAAAAGGGCGTGGGCCAGAAAGTAAAATCCGGCTTGCCCGATGAGAAAATAAGCCACAATCGTATAAACGAAGGCAAAATAGAACTTTATTCCGAATGCATTAAGAAAAACCGTCAGAAGCCAGATGGGATTGGCAAAACCCACATAGGTCAAAAGAATTTCCCACGGGAAACCCCAAAAGAGAAAGGGATTCCATAACGGGACAATTCCCAATCGCAAATGAGTGAGATAAAAATTTAAAATGGCGAGATCGGCAAAGGGCTCGGTTTGCAGAGGCGCGGCCCCGCTCAACAGGTCACGGAAAAGATAAAGCCAAAGTCCAATCGGGATAAAGAATTTTAGAAAATGTAAGAACATGAGTTAAGATTTCAGAGGATTATCCACAAACGCGAGTTCCCCTCGTGGTTTTCTGCGGATGCACACATCCCAGATGAGGCAACTGATGACCTGGAAGCATTCGATAAAATTTCTAAAACGTAAAGCGCGGGATTGACCGCCCTTGCGCCCGATGAAATCGCTGGGAATTTCTTTATATGTTGCGCCGGACTTGATCAAACGGACAAGGCACTCGGCGAGAAGAGTCATGCCTTGCGAGGATCTCACCTTAAGGGCGCGAATATCGGTGCTGCGATAAAGCGGCGCCCCATTATAATTTCTCAGTTTCAGACCAAAAAGGGTATTAAGAAGAACAACAAACGACCGCGAAAGAGCGCGGCGGTGCCAAGGACGGTTTTGCATGCTTAACATGTAGGTCATAAGAATGTCAGCGCTGCCCCTATGGGCCAAAAAATCCCGAAGATAAAAAGGCGAGAGATCATTATCCCCGGGGAAAACCGTAACATATTCTTGCGCGGCCAGCTGATAACCGCGATAAAGACTGTAGGCATTGCCTCGATTGCGGTCATTATGCACAACGCGAACGCGACGGGGATCCTTTTGGGCCTGCGCTTCGGCAATGGCGCCGGTGTCATCCTCACTCCCGTCATTGACCACCAAAATTTCATAATCCTGTGCGTACCCCTTAAATCCTTCATGCACACTGTCAATCGCCGCAGCGATATTTTCTTCTTCATTAAATGCCGCAACAACAACGGTAATCCCTTGGCTCACTTTAGCTCCTTTTTCAAAATTCAATAATCACGCGTCCGGCCCGTCCGGAATTCAACATGGCAAAAGCTGGATTAATGTCCTTTAACGCAAAACGGTGGGTGATCAATTTCGTTAAGGGAATATCTCCCCGCAAATAGGCGCGGCTGTATTGCGGAATATCACGGTCGGGGACGGTCTCCCCTCCCCATGTTCCGACGATTCTTTTGCCTTTGATCAAATCAAAAGGATCAATCGCCACCTTTTGTCCTTTAGATAAATTCCCCGCAATGACGAGCGTGCCCGTATCCTTGACCCAAGTGTAGGCCAGCTCCATGGCTTCTTTACGGCCGGACGACTCAATGACATAATCCATTTTCCCGACCCTTTTTATAAATTCCTTTGCACTCTGGCCGCTCTTGCACCCGTGGGTCGCCCCTAATTCGGAGGCGAATTCCAATTTCCGTTCAGAAACATCGACACCCACAATCGTCGAACAGCCGGAAAATTTAGCCGCTAAAATCGCGGCGGCCCCAATTCCTCCCACCCCGAACACCGCGAGGGAGGTTCCTTTCTTAACATTCAATGTGTTTAAAACCATCCCGCTACCCGTCGGGACCGCGCATCCCAAAAGACTCGCTTCCGCCGGCGGCACAGCTTTAGAAATCTTGACCACCCTGTTTTCCGCAACAACGGCGTATTCGGTCAAGGTTGCGATCGCACCTGAATTGACGGTTTTCTTTCCCCAGCGGTATTGCGATCCGGCCACATCTTGGCCCTGGCCTTTGATCCATGTCATGACCACATAATCTCCGGCCTTCACTTTCTTCACCGACGATGTTGTCGCCTCGACAATCCCCGCGCCTTCATGGCCCAACAGGTGCGGCAAATACGGGTCGGGACCTTTCAAACCCCCATATTCATTCAATTGACTGCGGCAGATGCCGCTCGCTAAAACGCGCACCAAAACCTGTCCGTCGTAAAGAACCGGGATGTCAATGTCCTCAACGACAAGCGGTTTATTCAACTCAACCAAAATCGCGGCTTTTGTTTTCATGTTAAGGGATAAACCAAAAGTAATCACCCGTGTATCCGGCTTTTTTAAAAAATATTTTCCATTCCTCGACATGCATATAGGTTTTAGCGGTAAGGTTCCAGGCTTCCATCCGTTTTTTCTCTTCCGGCGTGCGATACGCATCGACGGTAATAAACGCCCGCCCGCGGCTCACCCGTTGAATTTCGCCCAGGGCCCGCAGACAAGCTTTCTTTGGAAGATTATGAATCGTATTAATCGAAATGACCAGATCAAAAGATTTGTCGGCAAAAGGCAGGGTCTCGGCACTGGCGACTTTCACAAAGGGTTTAATATCGCCGAGAGCATTTTCGATGGCGTAAGGCGAAACATCGATTCCGCAAACATTGATTCCCGGGATCATTTGTCTAAAATCATGGAGCATGAATCCTTTAGCACAACCCACGTCGAGAAGAAAAGTTTTGCTGGTCAGTCCATAATATTTTTGAAAATCCGGCACGACGGGCTGCCAGAATCTCGGATGGTAAGAAAACCCGCCATAACCATATTTGCGGTCTCCATCAAAGAAATCCTTTCCAAACTCCCGAGCTACACGGCGGGCTTCTGCCGTCTTCTGTTGCAAACGTTCTTCCAGATTACGATGAGTGCGCGGGTAATGTTTTAACAGATCCATCTCAGGCATGGGGCAGACTTTTCTTTGTTAACCAAAATGGTGGAAGGGCCAAACAAAATAGAACCGGCACCAAATAAAAACTGATCACATTCATCAGACGGGCAAAAGGAAAATTAAAAACAATAATAGGGACCAAACCGCCGACAAAAAGGCTGAAGCCGATCATAAAGAGAATTCCTGTATCACGGTGCCAGCGTTTCAACTGCGCCGCATCAATGTCCCCGAACAAAAGAAAAATTAATTTTGCAATAACCAAAAGCCCGAGGCAAGTGAGGCTGAAGGCTTGCGAGTCCAGATAAAGCCTCAGAGCATAAAAGCTCCCTCCCACCAACCAATGGACATAGCGCTTCCATTCCCGGCTTAAAATCGCCACAGAAAACCGGGATAATAAACGGTCGGTTTCAAAATTATAATTGCGTCCGTAAAATCCCGACAAGGTCAATGTATATTTTTCCGGTTCAATATTTTTTTGGGGATCATTCGTCGGCTCAAGCCCCCGGAGCTGTTTGATTCCCACATTCCAGGCCGTCATCAAGTCGGGACCAAACGCCTGCGCTTCCATTTCAATTTTTTTATGATCAGAAAGCGGCTGAATCCAGTCGAATGGTGAAAGATTATGCGGGGGCGTTAATTGACGTTTACGAAGCAAAATTTCATCCGCCAAGACCCGAACATCGCCGGACAATTGTTGGACATTTTGCTCATTCAAATAATGAACCGCATGGCCAGAGAGACACCCTCCGCTCATAGACACAACTCCGAATTGCCCCACCACCGCCAGACGAAGGCCACAGAATAATATCAAAGGCAAAATTGTGCAGGCCGAAAGTTTTAGAATCGTTCCTCGTGTCGTCGGTCCAGCGGATTTTTGTGTAAGGACTAAAATGGCTGCGGCCCATAAAGGAATCAATAAGGTCATAAAAGAAAAATTCGGGCGTATTTGATAAAGAAAGAACACTCCGAACGTCAACGCAAAGATTGATTTCCAATTCCATTCCCGCATCGCCCAAAAAAAACTACCGATCGCAACATTAACAAAAACCGCTGCAAAAACTTCCGTCTGCACATTCAAGAATTCCCGGTAAATGGTCGGATCCCAAAGCAAGAACGACACGACGAATAACGCCAAAATCCGGTTAAGTCCAAATTTCAAAAAGCTCCAATAAAGATAACAAACCGATAAAATATAACAAACCATTTGCAGATAAGGCCAGAGCGTAAAGTCCTTGAATAGGAGGTGATACATCTGAATAATAAGTGGCAAGCCTGCTGTACGGTGGTTCCCCAGGACAGATTTCCAAGACGAAAAATCAAATCCCGTATAACTGGGTTCATCACCCCATCCCGCATGCAGGGAATATGTTAAGAAGTCCTTTTTCAACACAAGATAAACCACAAATAAAACGGCCTGGATCAATAACAAAACCCAACCGTGTCGATTGACCAGATATTCAAAAAACCCCACCGACTTTTTGTTGACCGGAGGAAGACGAAAATAAAAACAAAAGGCCAGGGCCAAAAAAAGTTCACCGAAAATAATATTGTGCTGGTACAGCTGTTTTAAAATCAAAGGATTTATAAACAGGGCTAAGGCCAAAAAAAGAGCCCCGATGATCTTGTTTTTATTTTCCATGAGTCCCGGCATCTTGCAAATCTTTCTCGCCTAACGGCGCGTCCTGAAACAGGGGGTGGCGCAAAACATTTTTGATAATAATATCACTGTTCTCATAATTGAATGTGGCCTGCCGGCCGAGAACCGTCAGTTGACCAAAACAGGCCAATTTTTCCTGCAACTCGGCGGCTTTTTCCCGGTAATCCGGAGTGAGGATAGGGTACGAATAGGGGGCCTTGATCTCATAAAGGCTCTCGATATCATCCGCTTTCTCTATCATCTTGACCTTAATCAATTCTCTGGTGAGCGAAGGCGCCATATCAGACAGAGGGGTGTTCATTTCGTCCGGCGATTTAAAAGTGTATTCAAGGCAAAGGACATCGCTGACATTTTTATTACGAATAATAGTCTTGGAATGATTGGAGAGAATTGTCCCGCGCACGAAGGAAACATCGGCATCTGCGTAATAACACACCTGATGGTCCTTCAAGCATTTCTTAAGAAAAACAAAAACAAACCGCGAATGTAAAAATTCCAAGCGGGGACAATCAATGCCTAAAAGTTGGCACAAAGCAAAGGGGCTGCCGGTCCACACCAATTCATCAATGTCCTTTGCGTGGCCATTGACGATGCATTGGGTCAATTTATTGTCCTGCACCGTCAAAGCCGAAACTGTTTGGTTTAAGACAATATGTCCGCCGAGCTGAAGGATTTTTGTCTTATAAGCATCCACCATCGCCCCAAATCCATCGTGAAAATAATAAAAGGGTTCATTATTCCGGTCGGTCTTAAGAGACTGGAGCAAAAATTTGAGAATATTAAAATCTTTTTTGGCCTTGGCATCCGTGTTCTGCGTTAGATATTTATTGGTCTCATTAAAAGATTTATCCTCAATTTTAGTGGCGGCCCGCAAACTCGAAAAAGCCCAATCCGCGTGCACTTTTTGCGGATCGGTGCGCAAAAACTTTTTGGTCAAAGGATGAAAGAAAGAATTGTACAGCGTCGGGCCGTAAAGGCCGAGGACTTCCTTCTCAAAGTTTTCCGTGCCCTCTTGTTTTGCCTTTTTAAAGATCTGGTCGCAAAGGACACGAATGCTGAAACTTAACGGAAGCTGAAACAAAGATCGCGGGGTCGGCGGCCAATCCATGTACCGGTTTTTGATAAAAAGTTTCCCATTTCGCCGCACGCGCAGCCATTGATCAGAGGGAATGAGCTCAGCGATTTTAGCGCGGACTTGCGGATCTTTGAGATAAAGAACGTGGACCCCAATATCCAAACGACAATCATTATGGGTGACCGACCGCGCCAGACCGCCGACCTCTCCGGTATTCTCGACAAGCAAAACCTCATGCCCCCGCAACAAACATTCATAGGCAAAAGCCAATCCCGAAATCCCCGCCCCGACGATGACGAACCTTTTCATTTAAAACTCCTTGGCTTGCATAATGGCGATATAAGAAATCCCCACGGGCGGCCGGATTTTTTCTTCTATAAACCGGCAGGGTCGCACACAATAACGGTCAAAAAAACTCACTTGGGTATCTTGCGTTGAATTATGGCTTCCTTTGCGTCGCAAAACACAATAATTCAAAAACCATCCCAAGGCGCCGGTCATATTAAAAGCATAAAGATCAATGATTTTAAAATGGGCGAGCCCGGCCAACCGGATGATTTCTTTTTTGGAATAACGGCGGTAATGTCCGCTTTCGGCATCCAGTGTACCGTACAAAAACGGATGGGCCGGCACCAGTAATAAAAGTTTGCCTTGGGTCGGCCGCAAGATGTCTGCGCACATCTTCATGGCCTTAACATCATCTTCGATGTGCTCGAGCACATTAGAAAAAACAATGGTGTCAAAAAAAGGCGGGTGGGGCAACACCGACGTCTCGTTAAAAATATCCGCGCACCGAACCTCAAATTCTTCCGTCGCAGGACAACGTTCCCGCATAAACTCTACGGCTTCCGGTCGCGTATCCGTTGAAAAAAGGAATTCTGCGTCTTCTCTCAGATATTGCGTCAGATTTCCCAGACCACAGCCGATTTCTAAAACTTTTTTCCCAACATGCGGACGCAACTGATCATACTGCCAACGATTATAGTTGACGGCATCGACTAAAACCAAACCGGAGCTTTTTAAAATATTTTCCATTACAAAGGCCAAATGGTCCGACGTATACGCCGAAATATGATCTGCAATAAGCTATGAGCCACCGAAAACATATTCTGCAAATGAAACGCCCGAGAAAAACCTTTTTCGCGGTCACGATTGGCCACCTTAACTTCGCAGTATGTTTTGTGCTCATCCAGCATGATCGTCAACATTTCCGCCTGATAGGCAAATCCGCTGCTCGACGGATGCCAGCGCATAATATTGCTGCGCTGATGCAAGACCGTGCCGTTATAATATTTCAGTCTATACCCGTTGAGCACATTGACAAGGAAAGTAAACACCCGCGATAATTTCCGACGAAAAAAATTACGCATGTCCTGATCCGCGAAGTACGGGACTACAATGTCGGCCCTGCCTTTTTGGGCAAGAATCGCACGTAAACTTTCTTCAGTTTCTGAATTGTCCCCGCAGATCATCATGTAATATTTCCCGAAACCCGTGAAAGCCCCATCAATATAATTGTAGCCGAGACCTTTTCGCTTCTTGCGATTGATCAACTGTAATAGGATGCCGGGATGGTCTTTGGCGTATTGCTCTACCAAAACTTGCGTCTTGTCCGTTGAACCGTCATTATAAATCAGAAGTTCAAATATCAACTGCAATTCCCTGGCCACTTTGCCTAACTTGTCGAGGGTAGGAACAATGCTATGCTCTTCATTAAGGCAGGGAATAAAAAAGGTGATATCGACGAGATTTTCTAAGAATCTTTTCTTTTCGTCCAGTTCTATCAATGTCAAATCGGTCACGTTTCCCATTTTAGAACATCATCATTTCCGGAAGACTTTTTTTCTGAAGAGTCGCGATATTTTGGTCAATGATCTCATCTACCGTTTCCCCCATCGCAGGCACGTCCATGCCCCTGTCCACAATTGAGTCTGTCGTGGCCAGGGTTGTATGGGCCGGTAAATGCTCCAAGGATATTTCTGACTTTTTAGCAGAAATCGGCTGAACAAGAATTTCCTTCATTCCTAAGCGATGGGCCAAGCGATACGCCACATCTGCATACGTAATATCTTTCTCTCCGGAAACCTGCAAAACTCCCGAAACGCTTTTTTCCGAAAGACTTAACAAAATTTGAGTGACAAAGCCCAGCGACAAGGGACTTACCACTTTGTCATTAAACGGATGGATTGCTTTATTTTGCCGTAAAGCTGTCGCCCATTCCTGGAGCAAGGGCATGTCCGGCCCAAACACTTTTGTAAGACGAAGGACCGCTGAGACATTGCCCAGTTTTAACAATTGCTTTTCCGCTGCGGCCTTTTGACGGCCATGTTCCGTTTGCGGACAGGTTGGTTGCCCTGCTCTTGCAAAGGCGGTTGCCCCATCATAAACCAAATTGGTGGAAAGAAAAATCACTCGACTGCCAATCCGGGCTAAATGTCTGGCCAATTTCACGGTCTGCTCCACGTTAACCCAGCGGGTCTTGATCGGCTCTCGACGACATAGGTCTAAAGAATTATACGCCGCACACAAAAATGCCACATCAACATTTTCCGGCAAGGACCATGCGTCCGTCTTATCTTCTAAATCTAAACGAATACGCTCCGCTGACAATTTCTCACCACGGCTCGTGGCGAACACCTTATGGCCTGTCTTATCGAGAGCAGACACCAAAGTCCGCCCGATCAACCCGTCGGCACCAACGACAAGAATACGTTTAGGTAAAAAGGGTTTCATGCCTGATGAATATATCCCGCCGGTAAAGGTTTGATCTTTTCCCAGTTCTGCTCAATCCAATCCACCACTTCTTCTAAACCTTGGTCCAAAGACACTTGCGGAGTCCAACACAATTCTCGACGGGCTTTACTGGAATCTATCACATAAGCCCGGTCCTGGCCCAGCCGTTCCCCGACCTCACGGGTCACGGATTCGAAATCTTTGCCCAGACGCTGACAAATCTTTTCTACGACATCGCGCACTGCAATACCGCAGTCGGGAGAAAAATGATAAATTTCTCCGGTCTTTCCCTGCTCCATGACCAGCAACTCTCCTCGAGAAATATCACGAATATGAATGTAGGACTTGACAGCTTTGCCGCCCCCGTGCAATTCCTGAATCTTGCCGGACATAAGATTAATGATCGTGCGCGGGACAATTTTAAAAAGCTGTTGATGGGCGCCATAAACATTTGTGGATCGTACTGTAGAAAGCGGAAAAGAAAAATTCTTCATATAGGTCGACAGCAAAAGATCAGCCGCCGCTTTAGACGCGGCGTAGGGTGTGCTGGGATTAAGCGCGGCGTCTTCACGAACAATTCCTTGGCAAGACCCATAAACTTCCGGGCTGGAAATATGCACATAGCGCTTAAGATATTTCGCTGTTTTCAAATGGTCCAAAAGATGCGTCAAAGCCACGGCATTGGTTTGAAACCAGTCCCACGGAGTATCCCAGCTGGGGCCGACTTCACTTTGCGCCGCAAAATTAACGATATATTCCGGTTCAAATGTGGTGAGCAAGGTTTTAAAGCGGGCCATGTCTTTATTCATGTCGATCTGCTGGAAAAAAAAGTTTGGACTTGGCTTCTGTTTATAGGCAAGAAATAACGAGGATTTTTCCGGCGAGCGGCTCACGCCAATGACGTGATTATTTTTATTTTCCAGCAAAAGATCAATAAAATCACTGCCGGAAAAAGAATTGCTGCCGATGACTAAAATTTTTCGCTGCATAATAAATACGCATCCGTATTATTCTTTTATAAAGCCACCCATACAACACCCACTCAAACAATAAAGCCCACAAGAAATTTAAATTTAACACGAGGATGTTCGTCTAAAACCTGAAAGAAATTATCTAGAAATTCCATAGCGATGGCCTTCCATCCGTAAAAGCTGGCGAAACTTTTTTCTTTTGCATGGTCAAACATTGCTCTATTCTCTCTAATCCTTGTTTAATATTTTTGGCGGAATTGGCATAGCATAAACGGACATGCCCTTCGCCATGTTCACCAAAATAATTTCCCGGGCAAACGGCCACCCCGGCCTGTTGAAGCATCATGTCACTGAATTCCTCACTGGTCATTCCCGTATTGCGGATATTGGGAAACACATAAAACGCTCCCTGCGGTTTAAGACATTGGATTCCGGGAATTTTGTTAAGCGCCTCAACCATGATATCCCGACGAGAACGAAGTTCTTGAATCATGGCATTGATCGGTTCCTGACTGCCCGTCAAAGCGGCAATACCCGCTCTTTGAATAAAGGGCGACACACAAGAACTGGTCGTTTCCAACAAAAGAGCCATTTTAGAAATGATCTCCGCGGGTCCGGTCATCGCTCCCAGCCGCCAGCCGGTCATGGCATAGGACTTGCTAAAAGCGTGAATGACAATCGTTCTCTTTTTGCAAGCGTCATATTGACTTGGCGAACTGAATTTCACATCACTGTCTTTATAAATCATGCGCGCATAAACCTCGTCACTGACCAGATAGACGTCGTGCTCTTGTGCAATGTCATAAATCCTTTTGATTTCGTCCTCAGTCATCACCGAACCCGTCGGATTATGAGGCGAATTGATAATAATCATGCGCGTTTTGCCGGTGATCGCTTTTTTCACCTCATCGGGATTTAAACGGAATTGATTTTCTTCACGCAGTGCCACTTTGACCGCTTTAGCACCGACAAAGTTAATGATCGAATTGTACGAGACAAATCCGGGGTCGGAAATGATCACTTCCTCGCCGGGATTGACGAGGCAAGAGACCGCATAATAAATTTGCACATTCCCCCCCGCCGTCACTAAAATCTGCTCGGGATCGGGTTTGAAACCCCGCGAACGTTGTGTGACATCCGCAGATACTATTTTAAATTCGCTTAACCCCGACGAATTCACGTAATGCGTGTCCCCTTGCTTTAAAGCCGTACAGGCGGCATCGACAATATTTGCCGGAGTGTCAAAATCCGGGTCCCCGATTTCAAAATGAATGATGTTCTTGCCTTGCCTCTCGAGTTCCTGGGCTTTCGCAAGGACTTGAAACATTTTTTGACCTTCGAGCCGACTGGCGGCCACAGACAGATTTTTCACTCCAGACACTCCTTCAAAGGCGTCACGATCATATTTTCCAAAAATTCTTGACGGCTCAAATACGGAAACATGTCCTCCAGGGGCAAGCCCGTCGCCG
The DNA here is from genome assembly GCA_031423615.1 of Candidatus Omnitrophota bacterium. GTDB lineage: Bacteria > Omnitrophota > Gorgyraeia > Zapsychrales > JANLHA01 > JADLGJ01. Next base: position 37,178 of record JANPFV010000015.1, on the reverse strand, counting down.
TACCATCGATATTCTTTTTAAATCCCACCGTGGGAATGAGCTGTTGATCAGGCGGAATCATGATCTCGCAAACGACCGGGCCTGGCTCAGCCAACATAAATTTTATTTTTTTCGCCGCTTCAGAATAATTTTGCACCCGCACGGCTTTGATGCCGTAAGCCGCGGAAACTTTTTGGTAATCGGGCAGACTCAAACCGCCGCGCGCATCCGCACCCACGTAACGGCTTTTCAAAAAGCCATCTTGAGTGTGACGCATGGCCAGGTAACCTTGATTATTAAAAACAATCATTTTAATGGGGAGATGATGATGAACAATGGTCTGCAATTCATGAATATTAAACTGCATGCTCCCGTCACCAATAAAACAAATCGTCCGGCGACGCCCATTGGCAAAACAAGCGCCGATGCTTTCGGGCAAACCCGTGCCCATGGCCGAAATCCCGCCGGAAACGACCATGCGCTGTCCCTTTTTCAACCGCAAAGCTTGAAAAGGAATATACAGCGCGGTCCCGCCTCCGTCTACAACCATGGTATCATCCGAGTCGAGCTCATCGGATAAGATATCCATAAAAACATACGGGTCCATAAAATCTTTTTTGTTGCGCCATTCCAGCGGGATGGCGTTGTAAGTTTTATATTTCGCACAGATGTCGCGCCAAGAGGTCAAATCATTATTTTTTGTTAAAAGGTTTTGCATTTCGTCCAAAAAATTCTTAGCATCGCAAGGAACGCATAAATCGATATTCACATTCGCGTGCTTCATTTCCACAGGATCAATATCAACAACGATCTTTTTGGCCTCACGGGCGAAAGCCTCAAAGCGACCCCCGGTCAATGTCATGCACAAATGCGACCCAATACTGAGCAGTAGATCACAATTCTGCACTGCGAAATTAGCTCCCCGTTGCCCCGAGACGCCCATGCGGCCCAGATAAAGAGGATAGTCCGTCGGAATAATGTCGCTGGTGCCCCATGTGCAGACGAAAGGAATTTGTGTTTTTTCAATAAACTTTTCGAAAGAATTTACGGCGTTCGCCAAACGGATCCCGTATCCGGCGACGATCAATGGACGCGCAGCCGCTTTCAGCAAGCCGGCAACGTCGCCGTAGAGATTTTCGCAAGCTGACCGTGGCTGGGAAGACTCTTGCGGAATTTCAAAACTTTCCAATTGTTCAGGCTCTACATCAGCCCATTGAAAGTTCAAAGGTAGGTCAATCCAAACGGGTCCCGGCCTGCCGTTCTTGGCGTGATAAATGGCTTTTTGCAAATGATATTTGATCTTAGCGCTGTCTTCGACCATGGCCGCATATTTGGTCATGGGCTTTACGATAGAAACGATATCGATCTGCTGGGACCCAACCTGACGAATGGGTTTATGTCTTGTCGTGTGTTCGTATCGCGCTTGGCCGGAAATAAAAATACAAGGTATGGAGTCCAACCATGCCGAACATAAACCCGTTATGGCGTTTGTTCCCCCCGGCCCCGTCGTAACAATGACCAGCCCCAGAGCATTTTTGATCCGGGCGTAGGAAACTGCGGCTAAAGCCGCGGCCTGTTCATGATGACAAAAAATCGGCCGCATTTTTTCGCTTCGGTCGGCGGAGTCAAACAAATGCACAACCGAACCACCGGTGACCCCAAAAACACAATCGATTCCTTGTGCAGCCAAAAAATCGATGACGTAGTCCGTTAACTTCATGACAGTCCTTAAGACAAATAATTAAAAGACATAAAATGTTTGGCTTGGCCAGCATCGACAGGAACAATCGCCCCGTGACAAAAACTCGCCATTTTTGAACATAAAAAAATAACCATGGGACTGATCTCGCTGGTTTTTCCAAAACGGCCCAGAGGAGATCTTTCCCGTAAATACTTTTCTGCATGCTCAGGACGCTCCTTTAAAACATGTTCCCAATGTCCGCCTTCCGTTAAAACAACGCCGGGCATGACGGCGGTCATGACAACATTCTGAGCTTCTGTTGCGAGAACGCGGCCCATGGAACGGGTATAAGCGCCCAAAGCCGCCTTGGCCGCGCAATACGGCACCGGCCCGCTGTTTTCTAACGCCGCGCCGGATGTGATTGTCACAATCCTACCCCAGTTTTGTTTTTTCATGTGCGGGAGCAAAAGATTATTGATCTCAACAGCCACTTCAAAATTCAAACGGAAAAACTTTCTCCAATCGCTCGTCGGACAATAAGGGTCCGTGATGCCAAAGGCGCTGCCCACATTATTAACGACAATATCCGGATGGCCAAAATCTTTGTGCAGGACTTGGATTAGTTTCTCAGGACCCTGGTCATCGGCAATGTCACATTTCAAGAAACTGTGCCCTGCCTTTTTACCGCCTAACATTGTCATGGCCTTTTTCAATTTCGCATCCTCACGGGACGTTATGAAAACTTTCACGCCTTCCTTGGCCAAATCCATGGCAATAGCCTGTCCTATCCCCGACGCACCACCCGTGACCAAAGCTTTTTTGCCTTTTATCCCTAAGTCCATGGGCCTACCTCATGCCTTCTTTATTTTCTTAAACGAGATTGATAGGGAGAATGATCTGCTTGATTTTCATATCGATCAATTTCTTTAGAATCGCGCGCTGGGCCGTCAAAGAATATATTGCTGTCAGCACAATCACGGCGTCCTTTATATTTTTGATCTGTTGTGTTCCTTTAATTTGTACGGGAAAATTCAAATAAAATAAATTTTCTTTGTGCTTGTCATCGTCAATGATGTATTTGATCCGCCGCAAACCGTTAAGATAATAATCCAAAACCGGCATCATCAGAGCGGCGCCAAAACCATAAAGCGATTCATTATCCAGAGCCGCCAGTCTGTCCGACGTCACCGTCATTCCGTTTTTAAAAACCTGATATTGGCGTTTGACTGAGTTAGCGCTGACCGCAGGGGCGCCGACGGAATTTACCGGATTCTTTTTTTTACGAAACGCAATCATCAAGGCCCCCCAGTGATACGGGTTGACTTGAATGTCAATCACCTCGGCACCCAATTTCTTCAAAAGATATCCTATCGAACTTTCAGAAAAGTAATTCAGGTGCTGATGAAACATCTGGTCAAAGCGGGCGTCACGGACCAATGACTCCAATCCCGGGAACTGGAAAAAAAATAAGGCGTCGTCGCTGGCGCTGGCCAGCAATTTTTCCAACAACTCTGCCGGACGCTCCACATGCTCAAAGGTGTGGCTCGATAAAATAATATCAGCCCGGATGCCCGCCGCCTGCAAGTCTACATTTTCAAAAAAATCGCCGATCAATTTGATTTTATCATCAGTCTGATCTTGATCTTTAAGAATCGGATCAATACCATATAAAATGTCCGCCTTGTCCCTTAACTTCTGAAGAAAATAAAGGTCATTGCAACCGATCTCCAAAAGTGTTTTGACCTTATGGTTTCCAAGAATTTTATCGATGAAAATCCTAAAAACATCCAGCGCTCCGATCGCCGAGGGACTTACGGAAGTGCGTGTCCGGTAACAATGCCCGTAGAGAATATTTTTATCAATGAGATGGGCCAGCTGTCCATGCCCGCAAATGTTGCAAAGGTGGAATTTCTGGTCTACGAGACCCAGACCGTAGTCGATCTTTTCTTCGACAAAAATTTCTGTCAAAGGAAAACGGGGCAAATCAATCACCGCTTCCTCACAAGGCGAGTCGCAAACCACGCACGCTGCTCTCGTCGTAAAGGCGATATCAGTAAACTGATCAAAATCTATTTTCGTCAACGGGCTCATTAGAACGGTCCGGTAAAGGTCGGGTCAGGAACGTCGTGCGGTGTTTGCTCGACGGGAATGCGTGACACTATCTGCTCAATGTCGGTCATTTCTTTTCCCAAACTCAATAAAATATTTTCTACGATCTGCCGGAATCCGGGATAAAAATTCTTGGTTAAAGCCGCTGCCGACGGGACCGGAATGTCCGGTAAGGTCACGCGGCGCGGAGCGGTTTTCATGTCGCTAAAATTCTCTTCGGTGGCGCGGGCCATGATCTCAGAACCGATACCGGCAAAAGGCCAACCGGAATCCAAAACGATCAACCTTCCGGTTTTTTTAAGCGAAACGCGTATCGTTTCATAATCCAGCGGCTTGATTGTCCTTAAATCCACCACATCGAAATGAATATTTTCTTTTTCCAAAATTTGGCTGGCCTTGAGAGCCTCGATAACCATATGGGAACTGGCCACAACCGTCGCGTCATCCCCACGGCGGATCACCTGCGCCTGCCCCAGAGGAATCGTGTAACTTTCCGTCGGAACGAAGGATTTTAAATTGTATAACCAGCGGTGTTCCAAACACAGCACCGGATTATTGTCTCGCACGGCCGCAATCAGCATTCCTTTTGCGTCGCAGGCAAACGCAGGCATGATGACTTTTAATCCCGGAATGTGGGCAAAAAGCGAAGCCAAATTCTGCGAATGTTGCGCCCCCTGTCCCCACCCGCGACCAATGATCATGCGGATCACCAGCGGTACCGAAGCTTTTTTGCCAAACATAAAATACCATTTTGCAGCATTGTTAATAATTTGATCGAGAGCGAACAGAGAAAAATCCACACGCTGATGGGTCATCAAAGGCCTCATTCCGCGCAGGGCGGCGCCGATGCAAATGCCGGTCATGCCGCTTTCGGAAACCGGCATGTCCATGACCCGCTGGGCTCCATATTTTTTCTGCAAGCCGACGGTGGTGCCAAAAATCCCTTTGGGGTCGGGAACACCTTCGCCTATCAAAAAAATGTTCGGATCAGAAGCCAGCAAAAGATCGGTGGCTTCGCGGATCGCGGCGCTATAGGTCAACTCACGAGTTGGACTTTCCGTATGTATGGCCGGTAACGATGGGCTATAAACATCTTCTAAGGAAACATCTTGCGCAGGATAAGCGCTGTCCTTGGCAAACGCAACAGCCTCATCGATTTCAACGGCGATGTCTTCTTCCATGGCTTGGATCTGCGCTGCGTTTAAAATGTCTTCTTTAACGATATATTCTTTTAAACGCTCCAGAGGGCATTCCATTTTTTTAATTAAAAATTCTTCCGGAGTGCGATAACCTAAATCATTGTCATCATTAGGTCCGCAGTGCTCCCGCCAGCGGTAGGTGGCAAACTCCAAAAAGACGGGCCCGCAGCCTGCGGCTAAATATTCTTGCGCCTTTTGCGCCGCCGCGACAACCGCAAAAATATCATTCCCATCAGCCCGGATGGTTTTGATACCATGTCCTGCGGCCAATTGGGCAATATCTCGACGAGGTTGACGCTGATTGAGCGGCGTATAAACGGAATACAAATTATTTTCACAGACAAAAAGAATGGATAAATTTTTTAAAGCGGCAAAATTCAGGCTTTCATGAAAGACGCCTTCTTCGACAGCGGCATCACCAAAGAAGGCAACGGTGGTTTTACCGGTAGCCTGCATTTTCTCGGCGAAAGCCACTCCGGTCGCAACAGGAATGGAGCCCCCCACTATGGGCGTTGAACCTAAAAAGTTGGCTTTCAAATCAAGCAAATGCATCGATCCGCCGCGACCCAGACAACAGCCGCCGGCTTTGCCATACATTTCTGCAAACATCGCTTTTAAATTTCCGCCTTTGGCCAAGTAGTGACCGTGGGCGCGATGATTGCTTAACACCAAATCTTCCGGCGATAAAACATGACAAATCCCAGCGGGCACAGCCTCTTGGCCAATGCACAAATGCACCGGACAGCGCATGTCCTGCTGAGGATAAAGAAGAATGATCCTTTCCTCAACCCGGCGGATCCGCAGCATGGAACGCCACAACGAAACGATATCTTTTTGCTTTATATCCTCCCGCGGAGCGGCTTTCAAATTCATTGCAATTCCATCTTCTGCATGGTCTTAATATTGTAATATTTCGAATCTGTCATGGCATCCGGAATTTTACCTTCCGCAAAGGCTTGCTTTAAATCGGCCACCGCATGCTCAATTGTATGGCGGGGACGGAATCCCAAAGCCTGGCCGATTTTTTCTGATGAAATATGATAGGACCGATTGTCGTCGGTCGTTTGATGGACAATCTTAAGATGAGGATTTTTAATGACCTGACGGACCATATCCGCAATCTCATCTAAGGTATGATTTTCATATCCGGCATTAAAAATCTGACCGGCAATTTTCTCTGGGGGGAGTTCCAAAGTCTGCACGTACAAATCCGTGACGTCCTCAATGTGAATATTGGGGCGTTTTTGCTTTCCGCCGAAAACGGTGATCAGTCCTTTGTTGATAGCGTGATTGGTCAAAATATTGACGGTCAAATCCAAACGCAGGCGCGGGGAATATCCGCACACCGTGGCCGGACGCAAAATGACCACGATAAAATCTTTAGCCTGTTCTGCCAATAAATGTTTCTCGCACATCGCCTTGTATTTGGAATAATCGGTTAAGGGAGCCAAAGGAAGATCTTCCGTGACATGAGGATCATCTTTTAATCCATAAACGCTCGACGAGGAAGCAAAAATAAAACGGGACACTTTGTGTTGTTTGGCGATGGCAACCAAAGGCAGAAAAGCGTCGTAATTGATAGACTTTCCGAGCGCGGGATTGAGTTCGTAACTGGGGTCATTAGAAATGCAGGCCAGATGAATGACCGCATCCATGCCGGCGATTTCCCTTTCCAACAAGGCGACATCACGAAGATCTCCTTTGATCTCGATAAGATGCGGGTGGGATTTGTATTCGTGAAAAACATCCTCACCATATAGATAAAGGTCAAGCACTTTGACCTCATAACCCGCCTTGAGTAATTTAGGGACCAGCACCGCGCCGACATAACCGGCCCCACCCGTGACGAAAACTTTTTTCATGATGATAAGACCCTTTGACACTCCTCGGCCACTTCTTCCGGCATGATCGTGTCCATGCAAAATTGATGATGTTTACAGGTTAACAAATAGCAAGGCATATGCGGACACGCCATCTTCGCCGGGATCGGAAAAATATTGGGAATGCCTTTCACCCGGCGGAAATCCGTCGGACCGTAAAGACTGACGACTTTTCTTCCCAAGGCCTGCCCCAGCACTTGCCCCAACGAATCGGACGTTACAATGACCCGGCAGGAACTTAGCCAATCCTGATATTTCTTGAGGTTTGAAAATCCTTCCTGCCAACTGATGGTATAATTTTTTTCTAAAATGTGTTCCAACTTTTTCCATTGCCCTTGCGACCACGCCTTGGTCGGCCATTTGGATCCGACCGCGTGATTAAAGCCAAAATCAAATCTTTCCTTGCGCACTTTTCTCGCCGGCAAACAAGCGCCTTGGCCCCGCCACTTGTGACCGACCGTCTCATACAAAATCTCAAAAAAATTCTTGTCCACCCCACGGTGGTTTTCCTGGCCAGCCAGCAGATAACGCGTGGATGGTTTATACGTCGAGATATCGTGCAGACGTTCATTAAAATAAAATCCATAGCGTTTCTTGGCTTTGATCTGGCTCAGATAGGTGCAGATGCCGATGTCTTTTTCCAAATTAACCAGAATATCAAATTCACGATTCTTGATTTCCTCGAAAACTTTAGGACCAAAAATCAAAAGCTCATCAATCAAAGGATTTGCCGTCAACAACTCCCGGACCGGCCACGCCGTCATCCAAGTGACATGGTCATCCTTATACACATGCAAAAGCGCCGTGCAAAAGAGCACATCGCCCAGACTCACGGTCGTCGAGATGCCGCGATCAAGAAACTCGGAAAATCCGGTCTTGATTATGAGAATTCTTTTGGGATTACTCATCCTCGAAGAGAATATCAATCGACGTATAACCGTCTTGCTGAAGGTGGTTGGTCTTGATTTTGACATCACAGGGGATACACGTCCCGTAAAAAGCACAATGGCGATGACGGTGCTCCATTTTTAATTCCGGATCCATTAGATTTCCAATGACCATGTCCTGTCGGCGGCCATATAAATCCGAATGGCAGCGGTAAATATTTCCATCGGGCCCGATCGGGAAGACTGTATTTTTACACCTGACATTTTTTTTTATAGGACGGCTGCCGCAGGCATCGGGATATTTGTAACGGCTGTATGTTTTTCCTTCCCATTCGCCTAAAAAAGATTTGGTGCGAAACTCTACACCATGCTCATTGGCATAAGCGCGAACCTCTTCGATTAATTCCGGGTACGCCGGGTGTTCAACGGTAAAAAGACCGATACTTAAAAATTCCTGCAATTCCTTAATGCGAGCGACGAGCTGCTTATAGTCGTTCTGGCCTTTATGATAACTCACCCGGATCGCTGGGTAAGGGGCGTCCCGGCGGTGCCAGTTCATCTTCTTGAGCTGTTTAAATTTTTCGACGGTGACTTGCGGCGGAAGCGCGGTCAGAATATCGACCTTATGATGAATATTTTCTAAAATTTCCCAAATGCCTTTGTAAATAAAAGGTTCCCCTCCTTGAAATGTCAACGGCACACCCGGCGGCAGAACCAAACGGTTCAACGCCTCGATCCATTCGTCGGGTTCTAACTCGCGAAAAATTTTTAAATTGATAAATTGTTCATTGTAATTGGTAATGCAATAAGGACAGGATAAAAAGCAGCGATTGGTCAGATAAATGCCGATGTAATCGGTGTCCAGCGGAACAGCAACTTGCGATAATAATTGTGCAGAACTTGGAACCATAGACCTCTGGCTTTTTAAAAACGGGACGCGCGGATCGTTCTTTGAATGCCTTTAATTTACTATAACCATCTTCCAAAATCAATAAAATCACCGATTATTCTTGTTAAGAACATTTTGGGCGAACCTTGAACAGCAGGGACACTTTCTATATAATGCCGTCATGCACCGTTTGAAAAAGACCATCTTCATTCTCTGTCTTCTTCTTTTATTGGCAGAGACAGCCCTCTTCTATCTCAACACTGTTTTTCTTCCCATTCAAGCCAAGAATTTTATTACGACGAAAGCCAAGATTTTTTTCAAACGTGAGGTCACGATCGATAAAATGAGTTTTCATCTGGCCAAAGGTTTTGTACTCCAAGGGGTCCGTGTGGGAGAAAAAGGAAACAGCCCTTTGCCTTTTGTCATGGTCGAAGAAGTCCGTTTTAGTGTTCCTTTGCCTGACCTTTTGCGGACCGGACGAGTCTTTATCCCGGCCATCACCTTGCAGAAACCCCTTATTCACATCAATCGTATCACCGACAACCAATGGAATTTTTCCGATCTCTTAACGCCCAAGACCGACAGTAAAACATCACCCCAAGGCGCCGCCAAAATTAAACCGCAAGAATCCCGCTTTTCCCTCGGTGGAGTCAATATCGAAAATGGTCAGATCATCATTTCCGACCCGCACGCCACGCAAACCATCACGGACCTGGAAGCCAGCGTCCATACGCTTCTGCCTGACCGTGTTCATTTGACCGTGGCGTTTGGGGTCCCGGTCAGCCATTCCACATTCAAGGCCAACGGAGAATTTATCACTGCGAATAAAGAATTGAAGGCGGTGATTGACATAAAAAATTTGAACCCTCCGGCCTTTATCAGCTTGACGGGAGTCCCCCTGTATGTTGTTTTTGATCAATGGCTGATCACAACAGCCGAACTGAATTTCAAATTTAAGGATGGAGAATTTCTGCTGGCCGGTTCCATGGCCGGCACCGTCGATATTACGACGAAGACCTCTCCCGCGGTACGGACGAAGGGGACCGTGATTTCGGAAAATTTTATCTACCGTAAAAAAGGCCGTGATTTCGATGTGCGAGGCAAGTTCTTGGCCCCGAATACAGCGATCACCATTAATAATGACAAAACATTTGCGGGGAATTTCTCCGGCACAAATATTGATTTTCAAAAAAGAGGGGATCAGTTTCACATGACAGGGGATGTATTCGACCGGGAAGCAAAAATGATTTTTGCGGGCCAGACCTTGACCGGCGATACCGAGGTTAAAAGTGTCCGCTTTAACAAACAAGGTTCCGCGCTTGACCTTTCCGGCCTTGTTAAAATCACCAAGGGGACTTTCAAAGATGAGGTTTGGGACATCACGGCTGGTCTCAGCACCGCCGCAATAAAAATCCTGAAGAAGGACGCAGACATCGTTTTAAAGGTTCCGAACTTTTCCTCTCAAAGCGTGACCGGTTTTTTTCTGGACAAAATGATCAGCGGAAATATCGACGGAGAAAATATCAATATAACCGATGATCATTCCGTCCTTACCGGGCAAGGGCATTTTAAGACACAGAACCTGAGCATCACAACGTCCCCGCAAATAAAATTCGAAGGCCATCCCGCTTTTGACCTTGTCTTAAACCGCGACCCTCAGATCGACTCCGGACGTCTCAATTACAGCGGCGCCATTTTCTTCGCCGATGATACTTTACTGGGTCTTCCAAAAATCGGGGGGATAAAAAATCTCAAAGGCAAACTTTCTTTCAGCCGCGACCAAGCTTCCAGTGAAAACTTAAATTTTGTGTTCCAGCATAAGCCCATTTCTTTATCCGGAACAATAAAAAATTTCAAGGCCCCGCAAATCCAGGCGACTCTTTCAAAAGAAAATTTAAAAGTGTCCTTAACTGGCACGGCAGATGAAAACATCATTTCATTTTCCTCCCTTCGCGGGCAATATTACAAATCCTCATTTGATCTCACAGGCGACATCGAAATCCGCAGCACCCCTCCCAATGCTCACCTCAAGGGCATGATTCAACTCGATCTTACCGATCTCGCCTTATTGAAAGATCCGCCGGAGAATTTGGAAGCGATTTCTCCCGCGGGGGTTGTCACCTTTAAAGGGGAATATATTTTACCGGCCATGTCTTTACAGAAACTGAATCTCTCGGCAAAAATCACCTCCCCTTCTGTCACCCTTTATGGATATAATTTTCAAAATATAGCGGCGGATTGCTCGACGCGCGAAGAAAATGTGAAAGATATAAAACTCACCACGGTCATTTATGACGGCCGTCTTTCTGTCGATGCAAAGTTAGCACTGACGGCGGAGAATGTCCCCGTGGATATCTCGGCAGAAATTTCCGGATTTGATTTATCCCAACTGAAAAAGAATTTTCCTTCTTTAGAAAAAAAAGATTTTTCCGGGACTTTATCAGCTAACTTGAAAATGAGCGGACCTTTTTTCAACCCTAAGAATTTAAAGGGCACCGGCGCAATCCTTGTCAATAACGGGAAACTGCTTGAATTTGAAGTGCTCAAAGGGATATGGAAGATCTTGTTTAACAGCTTGATCGTGGAGGATTATAAAAGAATTGAATTTGCCGAAGGAAAAGCGTCTTTCAAAATAGCGGGGGGACGGCTTTCCACGGAAGATTTGATTTTAAAGAGCGTTCCCGCCGATCTTTCAGCGCGAGGCTGGATAGACCTAGACCGTAATATCAATTTTGACGTGATTGCGAAAGTTCGCGAAGCACCGCTTGTCGGGGCTTCGGTTATCCAAGCGGTACCCACCACCATCATTTCGCAAGTGGTAAAGAATATCATCGGAATCAAACTCACCGGAACATTTTCTGAACCCCAGATCAAATACAAAATCCTTCCCTTGAAAATGCTGGAAAAAACCACAGGATCAATCTTTCAGGGAATCACCGGCATGATGGAAGATATTCTCGACCATTAATTGACCCGACACATAAAAGAGAATTCTACTTTGGGGGGGAAACAGTCTTGCTTTAATAGAGATTTTTCTTTTCAGGAGAAGTTCATCCAAATAATCATTTTTGTCCGTGGGATTTAAAATATTGCGCCAGAAAAATTTTGAGCTTCTTTAAGGCGCGGGCGCGATGGCTGATTTGCGCTTTAATGGCCGGATCAAGTTCGCCAAATGTTCGTTGATAACGGGGAATTAAAAAAAGCGGATCGTAACCAAACCCGTTTTTCCCTCGACGTTTATCGATGATCATCCCCGCACAGCTGCCCTCAACGACTCCGACAAGCTTTTCTCCTTCACATAAAGCGGCGACACAGCGATAGCGGGCTTGGCGATGGGTCAAAGAAACATTTTTCAACGAGGCCAACAATTTATTGTTGTTTTTTTCGTCCGTCGCGTCCGGGCCAGAAAAACGCGCGGAATAAATGCCCGGCTGGTTTTTCAAGGCCTTGACTTGTAAACCGGAATCTTCGCCCAAGGTCAATTTTCCGGTATGCTGGCCAATGACCATCGCTTTCTTGATCGCATTGGCTTTGAAAGTCTTTCCGTCTTCAACAATCGCAGGGCAATCCGGATAATCCGCCAATGAAGTCACTTTAACATCAAACTCCTTGAGAAGTTCACGGATTTCCCGCATCTTGCCCTGATTCTTGGTGGCGACGAGCAGTTCACGCATATTTTTTCTGGATGGTTTTTAGTTTTTTAATTCCCGTTTCCGCTAATTTTAAAAGCTGATCCATGTCTTTCTTGGAAAAAGAATTTTTCTCGGCTGTGCCTTGCACTTCGACAAATTGTCCTTTGCCGACCATGACCACATTCATGTCCATGTCGGCCGCAGAATCCTCCTCATACGGCAAATCTAAAACCGGCTGCCCTTTATAAATCCCGACGCTAACGGCCGCAACGGAATCCGTCAAGGGATTAACGGTCAGGATTCCGGTCTTTAATAATTTTTTAACCGCTAAAACCAAGGCGATATACCCGCCGGTCACCGACGCCGTACGTGTTCCGCCGTCAGCTTGTAAAACATCGCAATCGATTTTAATGGTCCTCTCTCCCATCTTACTGGTATCAAGAATGGCCCGCAGAGAACGCCCGATCAAACGCTGGATTTCCAGGGTCCGTCCCGTCGTCAATGTTTTGTCGCGGTTCATCCGCGTATGGGTCGAACGGGGCAGCATGCCATACTCGGCCGTGACCCAGCCTTTGCCGGAATTCCGTAAAAACGGCGGGACACTGTCTTCCACCGTCGCAGTACAAGCGACCTTGGTATCGCCGAATTCGATCAAACACGAACCCTCCGCATGCTTATTAAAAGGGCACGTGACCGTAATCTTACGCAATTGATTGAACTTTCTTCCGTCGGCCCTGATCATTATTTCCTCCCTTCATATTCCGCGCTGACCGCTGTCGCCAGGCCTCCGCGGGGGTTCATCACGGCCGTGACCCGGGCCCACCGGGGAGCGCAAGCCTTAACAATGTCGTCGAGAACTTTGTTTGTTAAATGCTCATGAAAAATCCCAATCTCCCTAAAGAAAACGATGTACATTTTCAAAGACTTTAATTCTAGACATGTTTGCCCCGGGATGTAATCAATTTTGATCGTGGCAAAATCCGGAAGTCCGGTTTTAGGGCAAATGCATGTGAACTCGGGAATTTCTATTTCCACCGTATAGTCCCGGCTCGCATACTGATTTTTCCAAACCTCAATCGGAGGCGTTTTCAAGTCGCGCACATGCGATTGCAATCCTTCGTATGAACTTTTATTTTTTTTCATTGCAACTCTCCTTAGCGGATTTTCATAAATTTATGCATTTGCGGCAGCACACGCGTGTTGGGCAAAATTTTAAAACACCGTCTCTGAAAATCTTGGCATTTTTGTACGACCCCATTATTCAAATCAAACGTATTGGGTTGCAGTATAAAAAGCATATTGGGATCCACGTCTTTTAAAATTTTGACGGCTCGCAGTAAATCTTTTGGGGAAGTGTGACGGCTGATAATGGCTTTAACAAAAACATCCTTTTTGCCCTTACGGGCCAGCCTTAAAAACTGCTCGTGCTCTTTCCAAAAAGCCCGTTCTCCCGTCGAGCTTGGCAACTTGATATCCATGGCGATGGTATCGATATTCTTGATGACTTGTGCTAAATTCCTATAAAGAACGCCGCTGGTTTCCAAATGCACCGGCATGCGGGCTTTTTTTAAAAGCGGTAAAAGCTGGGTTATAAATTCTGCCTGCAATAACGGTTCCCCTCCGGTTAAACTCACCGAATGACAATCCGGCCAAAGTTCTTTAATCCTGGCAAAAACCGCAGACAAGGTCATTTCGTGATAATTGCGCGTAGTGTCACCAATGGACTCGGGCGTATCGCACCAGGAGCAATGCATATGGCAACCAAAAAAGCGCACAAAGACTTGGCGGAAGCCGGCATATTTGCCCTCGCCTTGAATGGATTGAAAAATTTCTGAGATTTTTGCGGTCGTCATTGAAAAACCTTTAGCAGCAAAACATAGTCTTTAAAAACAGTATGGATTTTATTATGAATTTATGGCTTCGCGGAAACCTTTGGTACGCAAAAGACAACTGTCGCATACCCCGCAAGGATTTTTCCCGCCGGCGTAGCATGACCATGTCAAATCATAAGGAACGTTGAGTTTGCGGCCGATCCGAATAATTTCCGCCTTGGTCTTACGGATAAGAGGGGTATGAATTTTGATCACTTGCCCGGAAACCCCCGTCTTTAAACCGCATTTCATAACCCGGGCAAAGGCCTTATAAAAAGACGGCCGGCAATCGGGATAACCTGAATAATCCACAGCATTGGCCCCGATAAAGATCGCTTGCGCTCCGAGTGCTTCAGCATAAGAGGCGGCAAAACTCAAAAAGATAATATTCCTCGCCGGAACATAGGTGACGGGAATTTCATTCGGAATATTCTTGCGATTTTTTGGTAAAGCGATTTTTTTGTCCGTTAAGGCTGATCCTCCCCACGGCAATCCAATTTTAACAATTTTATAATCGCTTTGGGTCGCTTGCGCCAACTTTTTAGCGCAAAGGATTTCTTTGCGGTGCCGCTGACCATAGTCAAAAATCAGACAGAACGTTTGATAACCTTTCGCTTGGCTGGCAAAAAGTGTCGTCGCGGAATCTAAACCGCCGGATAAAAGGACAACAGCTTTTTTTTTCATCATTCAAAATAGGTTATACTCGAAGTTTCACTTTCCCAAACGCGGACACGCCTTAAAACAAAAGGATGGACCACACGGGCCAATTCCCGATAAATATACTGCGCCAAATTTTCCGTCGAGGGATTGACTTTCTGAAAATAAGGCAGGTCATTGAGGCAAATATGATCCAGGGGCAAAAGAACTTCTTTGAGGCGTTGTTTCATGTCGCGAAAATCGACCACCAGCCCGATAGTGTTGAGCTTATCAGACTGGATCGTGACTTCCACTTTCCAACTATGACCGTGCAGATTTTTACAGGGACCTTCATAATCCCTTAAAAAATGCGCGGATGCAAAATCACCGGTGATGGATAATTCAAACATGACACCGCTCCACGTCTTTGATGTCGAACCCTAAAAAACGGCGCGCCAGTTTTTGAAAATGGGCCGGCTCATCGCTGACTAAGAATTTATACCGGGCTTTCCCCGACTGGACATTGAAAGCGTTTTTATTTTCTAGCGTGTCGCGCACATCTTGCACGACTTCTTCAGCGGAATCGACCAGACCTACCTTTTTCCCCAAAACTTTTCGCAGAGTCGCTTTAAGCAAAGGATAATGCGTACAGCCTAAAATCAGCGTATCGATTTGCGAATGACACAATTTCTTTAAATATTCCTTTGCGACGGAAACGGTAACCGGCTTTGTGGACCAGCCCTCTTCAATCAGCGGAACAAAAAGCGGACAAGCCTGACTCAAAACCTTGATCGTCGAATCCAAACGCGCGATTTCCTGTGGATAAGCATAACTGTTAATCGTAGCGGGAGTGGCGATGATCCCGACTTTTTTATTTTTGGTCGCTTTAGCCGCAGCGCGGCACCCCGGTTCAATGACGCCTAAAATCGGTAAATCAAATGTTTCATGCAAAGCGGCCAAAGCATGGCTCGACGATGAATTACACGCCACCACAATCATTTTGACCTGCTGTTTTAAAAGGAACGCAACATTTTCCTTGGAAAAGCGAATGATCGACTCCCGGGATTTTGTGCCGTAAGGAACACGCGCGGTATCGCCGAAATAAACAATGTCTTCATGCGGAAGACGCCGCATCAAGGCTTTCACGACGGTCAATCCGCCGAGTCCGGAATCAAATACCCCGATAGGTTGATTTCTTTGATTTGTGTTTAACATACTTATTTCGCTGAAAAGCTGATCAGGCTGGACGCCACTCCATCCGCAATTTCTTGACGGTAGTTTGGCTGACGCAATTGCCCTTCCTCCTGGGAATTCGTCAGAAATCCCACCTCAACCAGAACCGCGGGAATCAATGTGTTGCGCAAAACATGGAAACCAGCGCGCTTAACGCCGCGGCTGTTGACTTTTGCACCGAGGCTCGTTCCCTTGTTCACATAAGACGCCAAAAGCTGAGACTCTGAAAGTTTATAATTGTAAAGCATATCGCTCACGATCGATTCCAGATTCCCGTCTCCGCTTTTCATCGTCAAACTCTTGCACAACAAACGCTGATTCTTCAATCGCTGGGGATCATGCTTTTCCTGACTATTAAGATCTCGCAACGCATACACCTCAATTCCATCCACGGTCCGGGAAGGACTGGAATTGGCATGGATGCTGACAAAAAGGTCAGCTTTCGCGCGTGTCGCTATTTCGGTCCGTTCTTCCAGCGAAATGAAAACATCGCGGTCGCGGGTCATTGTCACTTTAAAACCCTTGGCTTGCAAGTCCTGTTTTAAGCGCCGAGCGATATCTAAAACAATGTCCTTTTCTTCTGTTCCGCTGCGACCCTTACAACCGGGATCTTTTCCCCCATGACCGGCATCCACCACAATATGATACCCCATCCTGCTACTCGGACCCGTCCCGACAATACGCAAGATGACTTTTGCTAAGAAATCCGGCGGAACAATCACGGTGCCGCGTTCCCGGCTCAAAGAATCGCTCAAAAAGACCTTCTCGCCGTCGACAATAACCACATTACTGCCCAGCAAGGCCTTTGCTTCTCGTCCAGCGGCCCGTAAATTAACAACCTGAGAAACGCTGTCTAAATACCATTGAACATGATATTGCTCACAGAGGACTTTAAGGTCGCGCGAAGCCCCGGGCGCGGGAGGAAGCGTTTCACAACCTGCGACCATCAAGATCCATAGGCCAGCAAATAAATAAAAAATAAATTTCATGCGCGGCAAAAGAACCTTTTCATCTTTCCAATAGGATTGATTTTATAAAAATCGGAATTGATCGAGATTTCTTTCCTTAAAAAATTAAAAATCCAAAATTATTATAACAGTATTTATGGAAAATAAAACCCTCAGGCGCTTTTCTTACAAAATATCACCTGAAATAATTCCAGCGGGAAACCGAGCCAAAGGCCATTCTGAGGCCTAAGATAAAGCCAGTCCAGGATTCCGGGTAAGAGGGAGCGAGAGAATTCCTATTTCGCAAGAGTTATAAAAAGGCTGATTAACGCGCTGGGCAAGTTTTTCTGATTAGACGGCGACGTCCCCACTTTCGCAATGAGACCCATCCCAGCCGCAAATATTCTTTTCTTTAAGAATCACTTTAAACAGTTTCGAAAATGATAAGCGACAATCCCAAAGGCCACACCGACATTTAAAGAATTTTTGTGGCCAGCCATTTCAATCTCAACCGACGCGTCCGATAATGCGACCAATTCATCGCAAACGCCTTGGATTTCATTACCGACCACTAAACAAACTAAAGACGCGGGAACAAAGCGATGATAAGAAATACTTTTGTCCGTCTGCTCGAGCAGCACAATCTGGTAGCCTTTTTTCTTAAGATCACCAATCACATCTTGGGCGTCATAGGCATGGTCCCACTTGACGCGCGTTTCCGCGCCGAGGGCCGTCTTGGCAATCTGAGAATGGGGAGGATAACCGGTGATGCCGCAAAGCCAAATCTTTTCTACACCGACTCCGTCGGCCGTGCGGAAAATCGATCCGACATTATGTAAACTGCGGATGTTGTTGACCACAACAGTCAAAGGAATCGTGGTAACCGATTCTCTTTGCAACTCATTCTGCCGGCTGACAATTTCTTTATGGGTCAATTTTCTCATGTGGGCGGGCAGAACCGGTAACCGACACCATGAACGGTCCTAATATATTTAGGAGAAGAAGGGTCATCCTCAATCTTTTGCCTCAATTTGACAATGTGCTGGTCTAAGGTCCGCGTTGTCCCAACGTAGGAAATTCCCCAAACAACATTTAAAATCATGTCCCTTTCTAAGACCTCATTCGCATGGGCCGTAAATAGTCGCAAAAGCTGGATTTCGCGCTCGGAAAGAGAAAAAACCTTTTTCCCTTTATAACCTTCCATCTTTCTGGCATCAATGCGAATAGGGCCAAACGTAAGGGGATCTTTATTTTTCATTAAATTCGGCCGAATTTGCTTTCTTCTTAATAGCGCTTGAACTCTGGCTAATAATTCATGAATGCCAAAAGGTTTTGCAAGGTAATCATCTGCGCCCAATTGCAGACCAACAACTTTATCAATTTCCTGGTTTTTGGCGGTCAATATCAACAGGGAAACCACGGGGTCTACCTTGCGAATTTCCTTGCAAACTTCTAAACCATTTTTCTCAGGGATCATAATATCGACAATCATCACATCCGGGTGTTCTTGGTTGTAAAGGCTTAAGGCTTTCTTTCCGTCGGTGGCAGAAAAAACTTCGAAACCTTCGCCCCTTAACAGATCGGTCAGGCCGGTTAATATAGCGACGTCATCTTCCACAATAAGAATCTTTGATTTTTTCATTTTAGAAATTTCTGGATTGGCAATTGAATTCGAAAAAAGGCCCCTTTAACCGCCGCGAGACAAAGCAAATCTCCCTTATGGTCGCGGATTATTTTTCGCGCCATGGTAAGCCCCAGCCCCGTGCCTTGTATTTTTGTATTAACCGGAGCGTCAATACGATAAAATTCTTCAAAAATTCTTTCCCGTTCTTCCTTTGTGATGCCAACCCCTTCATCTTTCACATCGATCATAACAAATTTCCCGACAACATGAATGTATAAACTCATTTCCTTTTGTTCCAAGGAATATTTTTCGGCATTGGTTAATAAATTCAACAAAGACTGTTTTATGGCCTCTTGATCTGCCCAAACAAGAACAGACTCTGCCACGGAATAAAATTGCACAGTAAACCCGAGCGTTTCTAATCTTAGCCTTTGCGACTCAACCAAATCCCGGCAAAGCTTTATGATATCTATCGATTCCTTTTGATAACGGTGATGCTTATTCTCGAGAGAAGAAAAATCCAGCAGATGATTGACTAAGTGTTTGAGTCGCCCCGTTTCCGACAAAATAAACTGCAAATATTGTTCCTGCTTCTTGTGTGACTCGCCTTTCTTCTCCACAAGCATCTGAGCAAACATTTGGATCGAAGTCAATGGCGTTCGTAATTCATGAGAAACATTGATCGCAAAGGCAATTCTTTGTTGAGCGAGACGCATTTTCTCAGTCAAGAAATTATAAACAAGCAAACAGCCTAAAGCGATAACTAAAAACATCATGAGGATAATAAACTGGATGATTTTTGAAAAGCGATTGGCCTGAAGGGATATGGCTTGTGGATTTATCAAATAAACGGCAATTTTCCAATTGGGCAAGGCGCGGCTTATTTCTTTGGAAAGATACGTTTGCCGCCAATCCCTATATCCCATTCCATCGACGAGAACAATAGGCCGGGCGGTGTCATCAAGAACCGTCAAAATGCGGGACTCCGTCACGGCCTGAGGTAGAATATCACTCATTTCTTTTTTAAAATGACCCTTATCAATCAAGCATCCCACGATCTGCCCATCACTCCAAGCTTTCCAAAACAAAAGCTGGTTTTCGCCATTCAAAATCAACGGTATTGTCCCGCTGGTGTGGCCGGCGATGATTTGAGAAAAGAAAATCTTTCCGCTGGGCTGCGGGTCAGTATTCACGTTGTAAGCTTCCTGGGTGGGACTGGTATCGGCCTGATAGCGGCCGGAGTAGACGGGCACAGGAACCGTATCATTAAAAAAATTCTTTGTCGAGGACACAAATTCTTGCTCCGGGGAAGACAAAGCAGCGGGATCAGGAAGAAGGAATTGGCGGTCCTTGCTCAACTTAAAGATAATGCCAGCATAAGGCGATTTTTCCTTTAAATGTTCCCCTCCGGCTTCCTCCGAAAAGTACCCGTCCAATTCATGGTGCATCCGCTTAAGCAGCTGATTAACGGAAGAATGCCCATGCCGAACTTCCTCTTTCAACCCAGACTGGACTTGCTGTTCAAGGTATGCCGATTCTTTCGTCAGCGAATGAAGGGAAAAGAAAGACAGTACGGTTGCTGGAACAATAATGAGCAAAATAAAAACGACGCCGAATCTGGCAGAAGAGAGTATGGGCATGGCGAAAAAATGATTCCCAAAGAGAAACGATTTCATTATGCCACATTCTCTCTTCTTAAAGTTACAAAATTATTTATCTTTCAGAACTCTCGACCGTAATGCTAGCGTCCCCTTTAGGAGAAGATTCAAACGTTAATTTAGGATTGTTTTCATCCAGCGCCGGACCCAACTCAGAGACATTTTTATAACCATATATTGCCAATGAAACCGTCGTATGGACATTCAATGCCGTCGGGGCAGACTTGGTCATAAATTCTTCTGAATCATTGGTAAAATTATTATTGCAATAGATTAAGACTTTGGTGTTCTTAGACGGGATTACTCGCGCCAAAGTCTTCTGCGTAAAATCGGTGAACGCCAAATGGACTGCGCCGGCAATGTGTTTCATGTCAAATTTATCCTTGCTGCGCGCATCGAGAACGATGGTCCCCGCTTGTTTCGCAATTTTTAAGAATTCGTCGAGAGTGAGCTTGTTTTTTTCTCTGCTACTTTCGACCCCTAAAACCTGCTTTTTAAATCCTCGATAATCGATTAAAGGATTATAGATCTTTTCCCGGCCGCTGGAAGAAGAGGCCAAGCCGGCATAAAACATTGCAACAAACAACAGTACTGACAGAATAACTGGGACCACTAAATGATTCTTCATTTCCTGTCTCCTTTTCGTTGTGGGTGATTGGATTTGCCACAATCAAAGTATGACAGGAACAAAAAAAGTGTTGTCAAAGACAAGTAAAATGATTGTCAAAGAATTGTAAAAAATAACCAGCTACCTTTCGATAACTGGTTATTTTATCTTTGTTCCCGCTTTTACTTGACAGAATCAACGTAAGAAATCAGATCGATCACTTTCTTGGAGTATCCCCATTCATTATCATACCAAAATTTCTCATCGAAATGACTCTGTTTGGTATTTATTAACTGTTCCAATGTTTTATTACCATTCATTTATTACCGTCTGGTAAATTCAATTTTCAGGACTCTTACATTGAATTTGTCTTCTTCTCAAGCTTTTCAATCTTGGTGTAAAGCTCCACAATTAATGGAAGCAAAGACATATTATCGCGTTTTGAAACTTTATCCAATATTTTTTTGATTCCAGGATCTGATTTAATTTTTATTCCGGCCCAGTCATCTTGCTCACAAGTGACCAACGAATCATAAGGAGGCAAGAAAATAAAACTCATTGATGCGCTTCCCTTAAAAACCTCAACCACCTTATTCTTAACTAAATATTCACGCCAGTTTTTAATGGTGTTCGGACTTTCGTGTAGCTTCTCTTTTAATTCCGCATAGTTCGTAATAAACTTATTCGATTTATTGGTATTAAAAATCAAAAAAAGAAAAAGCGGCCAGGCTTTACCAACTGCTTCCCACGATTCTTTAGACATCATTAATTCTTGCAATAAATTCCATCTGGTCATTATTTTTTGCATAAATTAAACAGTGAGGATCCTAAAAGAAGATTTTCAAACGGCGGGAGGATGGAACCGTGAGCTGGCTGCTAAAGCCATCGCTACCATTTTCTGCTCATCTTTTCTGATAGGCCAATTGACAACATCCGCGTGATGTGGATTTCCATCCTGGGGAGTCGATTTGACATCAAGATTGTTGGATCTGACAACCGCAACAACTACATCCGCCCTTCCGTGAAGATTACGACCACTTACCCTGGCAATTCCTTCCGCGATGTTCCAAATTTCCCTGTCCGAAACACCTGAACATCGGGTGACAGACAACTCCAAACGCTCGTCCGGAATAAATGCATCCTGCCTGACCGTACCATCTGCCCGGATCCATCGGCCAAACAAAATAAAACGCGCTAACGACTCAGTGTCCAAGACAACACTTTGCATCCTTTATACCCTTATTCCTAACACTTGATTAATAAGCACAATCAAATCTTTGGAAATACCTCCCTGCACAGGATCGACGCCATGCCTGCGACTAGTCCCCGTTAAAGAAGCATAATACACATAACCATCGGAATTAATGCTGACAGATAATGTCCTTTTGGGAGAACGATACCACTCAAAGGTAATCGCCCCGTCGGGCTCCGCGCCAATCTCTGGCAATTCCATTCCAAACGGAAGCGATCCCAAAAAATGACGGGCATTACGCAAAACGTCATGCGAAATCGCCTTTGCGCCATTCCCATCCCAGCCAGGCAAAAAACAATCTTCATAAACAGCATCGAGTTGCTCTAAAATTCCTCTCGTCCCAAAAATCGCAGAATTTACCAGCGATTCTCTACTGTCCTTTTGAATCTCTTCCACATAAACGGCAACCGGACTAGTAGCTCCTGATAACGACATGGGCAATAAGAATGAAAGCGGCATATTTATTTTAACCTTTCCAAGATTTTATCAGTGATACAGGTATAAAAAACTTTATTTTTCACCCACCGCATTTTGGTCAAACAGCTCTTCAAATCCTCATCTGTATAAGTGAATGAACTTTGAGAATAAACATCTATATCCAAAACCAAACCATGCTCTTTATCCGTAGCATTAGGTGGCACTCGCGTCTTTACCACATTAACCGCATAATCTGTTTCCGGAACTTGGAATACATTATGCATGAGAAATCCTCCTTGCGGCCAATCTAATTCTGCAAGTTCTCTTGGTGAATTTTTATAATAATCTTCAAGGGTCGAAAAATCACTCTGCGCAGGAATTCTGTTTATAAATCGCACTCCGAGTCGCTGGACAGTAATCGGACGAAAAATTGCGCGATATATTTCCCACAAGCGAAATGCCTCACTGGTAAATTGATTCCAATCTTGATATGGTTTCAGACGACTGAAAACAAACGCACCTTGATTGAATTGAACAATATGAAGACCATCCTCAGATTGCAATTTTAAACCCACACAGCCCAAATCCTCTGCTTTGTGTTGCTGATCAGGTCCTGAAGCTACTGAGACATGATAACGAAATTCTCGCAGTTCCTCGATCTTGGGATAATCCTTAAGACGATTTTGCAAATCTTTTTTTAAAGTAATCTCATCCCATTTGACGTCGGAAGCAATACGGATATCGACAACCGATTCAACGATTGGGGCTTGGGAAAGGTGGGGGAATTGTTCTGAAAAATTAATCACACCGTTTTGCTTTGCCATAGGTTGTATTATACATAATTAAACGTACGTACGAGTAGAAAGTTTTACAAAGTTTTAGAATCAATTTGGAATCAATCTACAATCCTTAAATTACAGGGAACCAGTCAGTTTTATTGGCATCATCAAGGATAAAATGGTTCTTTGGGGATTCATGTGGGTTCCCTCTCTCAATTAAACTCCGATTGAACCTTTTTATTTCATTCTCATTAAGATTATTTATTTTAGCTATGATACCCTGGTCTTCTTTAGTCAAGTTCACATCAGAATATTTCTTATATAAATCCCTATTCGTCAACACATCAGAATTAATAACTTCAATCCCTGAACCTTTGGGCATATTAATGCCTCTATCTCTAAGCGCTTTCACTAAACCATCGATAATATATTCCCTACAAAATTCACCTAAGGAATACTCGGAAGAACCGATAAAAAAATGTTTCTGCGTACGGCCTTGTGAAAAACGATCAATGTCCTTCTCTTTTGAAACAAGGAACTTAAGAAAATTGATGCCGCGATTTCGACAGGTCTGATAAATGCTTAAAAATATGAGTTGGTTCTTAAGTCCATCCTCAGAATGAAAATCCATCTTATATCTGGAAACAGCAAAATTTTTCAAAGCATGTTCTGCATTATTGTTATTCCACGGCACTCCATCATAATTTAAGAAAGTAAACAACTTCTCTTGATTCTTTTTAAATCTTTTCTGGTATTTCTGCGCCAAATCACTCGTATATGTGGCACTGACAGCCTTTTCAAAAAATTTGTTTACCATTCTCTTATGTTTATTCAAATTTCGCTTTTTAAGACCATGTCTATCAACTGTGTCTACGATTTGTCTTAACACTAAGGTAAAATAAGCAGCTAAATTCTTATACTCCTCATCGAAAGGATTCGCCCTAAGATCATCGTTTAAATCCCTGATTAGATGGATTAGACATTTTTGTTGGAGGCATGCCAGAGAATCATATGCAGCATAAAAATCAGAAATAAGAACCCCCTTGTAGTCCTTAAACAAATCATTCAAAAACTGTCCTTCCCTTGTTGGTCGATATAAAAAATATACTTCTTCCATATTGGCTAAAACCCATACATATCCGATTTGCTTGTTGATGGATATTTGGGTTTCATCAGCGTGAACCATCTTGCCCTGAATTATTCTCTTTAAAATTTGTTGATACGTCTCTTGATAGTATTCGGAGAAATAATTCTTAAAATTATTTAGACATGGCCCGCTGATCGATATGTCAAAAAAATCTCTTAAAGCATCTGAAATGTTATCAAATGTCTGATGATTAACAACATTGTTGTAAATAACAAAGCTTTTTAAACTATGTCCATATTTGGGCAAATCTCTCAACGTTGTATCTGTCTGCAAAAAACTGCATCGAGAACACCTCTTTTTATATATTTGATAAAACTCTACCCATCTTTTTACACCGGCTTTTGCAAATTTTAGATCAATTACTTGTTTACTCGATCCAACCCATCGGTACATTCTTTTTCCGCATTTAGGACACCTGTTTCTAAATTTAACATTGATCTTCTTATTTACAGGATATGCCCGCTTGATATTTCTTCTTGGCTTTGACTTTGCTTTTAATAATCGTTTATCTGTTCGAACAAATACTTTTTCTCTCTGATAATCAAAGTATGCGCAATTATTAATGTGCTCCAAGTCTTTCCAAATAAAATCTACCTTCCCCCACTTGGCATAACTTGAACCTTCTTTCACATTATCCGCATAAACAACTTCGATATTTTTATCGATCTTTTCTCGCTGATTCATGCTGATTTTATTAATAAATTCAGAAATAGATTTTAGTGCAAAGCAATCTTCCAAATTGTATTCTATCAACCTGTTCTTCAAGACCTCGTTCTTCGTACGATCAAAACACTCCCTCCAGACCAAACTGTTAATACCAGACGCATCCTTTCTTGTCCATTTGACCCCTAAATATGTCCCTATGTCTTTCAATCCATTCGAATACGTTGGGAAGAATACATGCTCGTAAACAATAGACAGCACATTAACTGCATTGACGAGCATCCCTTCAATTACACGAACATCATCAGGGTCATGCATATAGGATTGTACCTTTTGCATAAACTTTGTTTCATAGCTTCCATAGTGGTAGAGCTTATAATTTCCGTAACTGCGCATACAGTTTACAAATTCCAAACAGATTCCTCTCTCTTCGGCCTCGTTATCAGCCCAGAAAGAATGTCTTTTCTCAATTCCGTTCTCAATAATTACCAATCCGATCAAATAGTAAAAATCCCGCTCAGGGTCGCCTTCGACATCCAAATAAATCTGTACATCAGATGTTGAAATACCTAGCGTCCCGTAAAGATGTATTTTTTTCTCCCGCAAAGCCAACGCTTTCAAATTAAACGGATAAGCTTTTCTGAACTTTTTACGAGAACGAAATGTATATGAATACTGCGTCACCGTAAAAACACCCTTTTTATTTTGCGCTTCGATTTCTCTCGGTGGAATACCAGCAAGAAGACTCAGATCGTCTTTCTCAATGGCTTTAGCACGACACGCATCCTTAAATTCGCAAATTTGACAATGACGATTCAGAATAATCTTCGGAGGACTGTCCAAATTTATTTTCTTAATCTTGGCGACAATGTTCTTGACCTTTTCAATTTGACTCCCTATCCGCAATTTTGTTGTTTTGAAACTGTCTCCGCAAAATACTTTTCCATATTCCGGCCTTCTGGACTGTAAAGTTTTTAAAATAAAACCATCATAAGCGATTTCAAGTCTATCTTCTTGCGAAAGTTTCTGCTTCGGCGTAAATATGACAGGGATGTAATGAAACCTCCCAAACTCAGATCCTCCTCTTACGCGCTCCATTATGCAAGAATCAGAATGCACATCCTGCTGACCAATTGGCGCCTGATAAACAACTCCATTTTTATTCTTCAAATTCGTATCACGGATCATTTCAAGTGAAGCCTGCTTTACGGAAAATTTCTTTAAACCATCAGCGCAATACTTCTCTTTCATTTCCTTAAACAAAACCTCATATTCAGACTTATTTCCAGACTCGCCTTTTAACAATAAATATGCTTTATATGGACACGCTAAAAAGCTAAGAAAAATTTCTTTTGTTATTTTCATCTCTCACTACCCAATATTAGCTCAACTACTTCTTTAATTGGTTTTTATAACACAAAAGGCCAGTTACTTTTTAGGGTAACTGACCTCTTGTTTGGCATTATTTTATTAACTGATACGTAGATGTTGTAAAAATGATACGTTGCTGTTGTTTTTCTATTTTCAGCAATCTCTTTTCTTGATCTTATTGTTGTAAACCCTACTTAACACTATCGATATAAACAATTAAGTCGACAGTTTTATTGCTATACCCCCATTCGTTGTCATACCATGCTTGAAAGACCCTTACGATTGCAAAGATCTTTTTAGATTGATATAAAACATTTATTACCATTCATTTATGACCATTTCGATGTTTTTGATCTTTTTCGATTTGTCGTATAGATGTCCCGAAAAATGTCGTATAGATGTCCCGTTTTTGAAGCAAATTCTCAATCGATTTGTAAAAAAATAATTATACCATTCCTGTTAATAAAAATATAGAATTTTTAACGCCTTTACTGGCCAAAAGATAAGGCCAGCTACGTAAATTCAAACGTAACTGGCCTTCACCTTGGATCATTTTATTGCTATGTCATTAAATACAATCTAGCTTATTGATATAAAGCACATTCCCGATTTTTAAATTACGCCATTTCTCCTGCTTCAGAGTTCTTTGAAATCTCCGAGGGTGCATATTTAATTTCTGTCTCACATTTTCAGCCAGCGTCCAATTCCTAGCTAAGTCTTCAACAAAATCTTCCCTATACCTAAATCCTTTGCCTTTGCGAGCACTGCCGATAAAACCTTTCGACAAAGCTTTTTTCTTCAAAGCATAATTTCTTAAAGCTAACTCTGGAATCTTTAAATCCTTTATGCGATCAAGAGCGTCTTGCTCCGATAGAAACATTTTATTATCAACATCGTCCTTTTCATCTTGAGGGTTTTGAATGACGACCTCAAACGCTTTTTTATGATTTTCTCTGATATGCCTGACTGTGGCTGAATCCATTCCCAACTTATCAGAAAACCAATGTTCAAGATCAGCTAACGACATTTCATTAAGAACATCCGTTGCGGTTTTCTTTTTATTGTTTTTACGCAAGACATCGTGTTTTATTTTCTTCAAATAAGGATTGTTATGAATATAGTGCTTTCGGGTAGTCTCCACCCTGGTGTGTCTTAGCCTTTGGATCATTTCATACAAAGGAAGAGCAAGACCGATTGGCTCTATATTAAGAGTAGCAAACGAGTGACGCAAAAGATGCGGGGACGGACTGCCTCCATAATACGTTTTTATATTCAGCCTCTTACAAAGTTGCCTGAACCTTGTGGCACATGCAGTGGTCGATATTGACCTTCCCCATTGATTGGATAATATAAGATGATTGGTGGTGGGTTTATATTGATCGCGTATTTTATTAAGATACAACTCAAGGAGTTCTTTAGTCTCATCAAAAAAGAAATACATTACCTCCTCGTCTTTATAGCCCTTTTGCACCTCTGCCCTTAAAAGAACAAACCATTCTCCCTGGGCATCCTTTTTGAAATCAGAAACCTCCAAAGCTAAAAGCTCACCGATTCTAAGCGCCAAATCGTAAGCCAATAATGCAAAGAGTCTGTCTCTAACATCATCTCTATTTTTCTGATCCACGGTTGTAAGATCCCTGAGTTTTTCCATCCCCTCAACCGTAACGAAATCTTTCTTGACCGCACCGCCATTCATTTTTAATGAGACATGAGCGAACGGATTGCTTTTTATGAATCCTTTTGCGTGGATGTTGATAAAGAAAGTTGCCACATGCGCCAAATAATCTTCTATTTGTTTAATGCCTCTTTCAGTGCAGACTTCTTCAAATTTCTGCACGTCTTCCTTTGTCGCTTCCTCGAAACCATTTTTATTCACGTACTCAAGAAACCGGATGGCATGTTCTATCTTTCCGTTCTTGGTAAGAGGTAATAATTCTCTGTTTGTTATACGATGAATGCTTCTGATAATCTCATTGTAAGGGTTAATTTCAGTTTCACCATTTTGGACAAGTACCGACATGGCTTCAACACGTTTGCCGTTTTGTTCAAACCATTTGATGGCCTCTTGGCTATTTTTGGTAAACTTAAAGAATCTTTCATACCGTCCAATGACTATCTCTTTAAGAACCGTTCTTTGTACAAGGCCATTGGGGGAAAAGCATTCGTTAATGACTTTTCTAGTAAAACGAGGAACTTTTTTCCTGGTCAACCATTCATATTCCCTGCCATCAAACTGACCGCTTTCCTTTAATCTGTCCCACATCTGCTCAATAAAAGATTCATCGGGACACACTTCCTCAATGCCGTATTTATTAAGGTAATGCCCCAATATATTCGCATACATGCGATGGTTAGAGAGCATCGCACGCGTACGGATATACACCTTCTCAACCGCTTCCCTTATATGCGTCATAAAGACATCCTTTGGCATTGGCTGGGAAACCACTGGCTTGGCGTATTGATCTGCATCCGAATATGGATATGGAACTATTGTGTGCATAGGATTACCTTGAAAGAAAGTATACCGGGGACCGTCGGAGATTTCCGGTATTTTCTTTAGCCTAACTTCTTTTCGAGATTATCGAGCTTGGCTGTAATCTCTGCGATTACAGGAAGGAGAGACATATTGTTATACGAGGAAACTTTATCTAAGAGGCGTTTTGTAGCTGGATCAGAATTTAATTTTATCCTGGTGATATCATCCTGTTCACATGTCACCAAGGAATCATAAGGCGAAAGCAAGGTGAAACTCATTGACCCCTTGCCCTTGAAAACTTTCACTACCTTATTGGCAACCAACTGGTCCCGCCAATGCTTTATTGTATTGGGACTTTCATCGAGCTTTTCTTTTAACTCAGGATAACTTGTAATAAATTTGTTTGACATATTCGTATTGAAAACCAAAAAGAAAAAAAGCGGCCATGCTTTGCCAATCGCATCTCTTGTGTCGTGCTTTGATGTGAGCACGTCCCTTAAAATATCCCATCTTGTCATTTTTATTCACCTGAACATCCTCGTATTTGTGGAAGGACCGCAGGATCAAATTGACCCCTTGTCCACCCTGTTGTGGCCTGAGTAACTTTTAACAAAGGCCCAATATCTATGCCTTCACTGTTTTTGTATTCCCGTCCTAGAAATTCAATCTGCTGATATGCCTTTTGCATCTTTAGGTCGTAAACGACTTCATAAACACGGTTTTGCCATTTAGCCATAATGATGATGCGCGTGATTCTATCCGCTGGTGGGTAAACCTTACCTGCGTAGTTGAGTAAAACAACAGCTCGTTCAACAATATGGTTGTATGATTCAAAATCTTTAAGCAAGAAACCCGTACCAAGAAAGGAATACTGCATCGATGAGACAGTCTTATCTTTCGGAATTTCATTCCATAGCGAATTCTCAGGCTCGCCTCCGACAAATTCCGAATCATCGGAGAATTTGATTTTATACATCAGATTTTTTCCTCTTTTGTTTTTAACGCCTTAACATAGAGCTTCTTTAATACCTGATACGCACCCATACATTTTTGAATGCCTTCTTCAACCTTTTGAAGTTCTCCTACGATGTGATACTTCTGAGCAATAAGCATTTTGTACTGATTGTTTAATTCATTGATTTCAGCGACAATCTTCTCAGGATCAGTACAAAGCTCGATTGGCTCGGCAGGTGCTTTCTCTTCTTCTGAAACTTTCGGCTCAACGGTCTGCTGCTGTTGAGTTGTTTCTTCTTGTTTTGGTTCTTCGGACATTTAGAATCCTCCTTGCAGATTTGATTTACTGTAATTAATTTCGGCATACCGTCGGACTGTTGATGCTAGTCCGTTCTCAGAAATGGTTCTAGCACTAAAACCTAACTGATTATGCGTCACACTAAGAGAACCTTTAAAACCTTTGATATCGCCCTTTCGCTCCTTTTTGTAGATAACCTGATGATGTTTGGGATTAGCTATTCCTTTAATATTTTGATAAAGCTCGTTAATGGTTACGGGATGATGGCAAATGTTATATATTCCGCCGTTCTCCCCTTCAGTCAGTGCCAATCTATTGGCCATTGCCACATCTTTGACATAGACGAAATCCCTGATCTGATTACCATCTCCGTAAATAATTACTGGCTCATTATTAAAAATTGAACTTATGAAGTTCGGAATTACCGCTCCCGTCTTTGTTGACTGCCCGTCTCCAAATACATTGAAGTACCGAAGGATTATTCCCTGAATCAACTCACGGTCAGATTGTGCTTTAATACGTAATTCGGAAAAGGCTTTTGTTGAGGCGTAAAATGACTGCGGATCAAGCTCGTCTTCTTCTCTGATGATGCCTTCTTTATCGCCATACACTAAACTGGAAGATGCAAAAACAATGCGCCTTACCTTATGCTTGATGGCACTCTCAAGAATATTTTCTGTTCCCTGTATATTTATTTCGTCATAAAGCTTTGGATTCTCCATTGATTCAGGAACGCTTATAAGAGCTCCAGCATGAATTACATAAGTCATGCCCTGGCAGGCTAAATCACAGTCTTTGGGATCTCTAAGGTCGCCCCTAAATATTTCTAAACGCTCGCCTAAAATCTGTTTCTTCATCCGTTCAATACCATCATAAGAAAATAGGCTGCGTTCGAAATTGTCAAAGAGACGAACCCCTGCTCCCCAATCAAGAAGTTCATCAACTGTATAGGACCCAACAAAACCAGCCCCACCGGTGACTAACACTTTCACACCGTTTAAATTCATTGTTACCCCTTCTGCGCTTTGATGAGTTCAATTGTTTTTGTGCGGATTTCTTCCCGCAGCGCGTTCTGGTCATAGGATTCGCAGTTAAGCATTTGGTAAAACTGCTCATAGCTGATCTTTGAAAAAGTAGGAATCTTTGAATCTAGGGAAACGTTGTAAATCTTTACTTTGGATTCATTGCGGTAGACTTCAAATTCGTGTTCTGCTCTTGGGATTGGTTTGGAATGCTTGCCATCGCGGTGGAGCGCTTCATACCAACTGACCTTTCCTAGACCCCTGTGCTCGATCTGCTCTGGTTGTCCGGTATAAACACTTAATAAATTTCCTTCCTGATACCAATGCGTTAAAGCATGTCCTGAATGGTCATATGCTCGACCCTGATCTCCTTTGCCTTTCTTGGCTCCATAGTCATAACCAAGAAGAAATATTTCTCCTTCATCCATTACATAAATCAAAAAAGATAAAGCAAATATACCGACGAGTGTTGATTTATAAATTCCGCTAGAGCAGTCTCTTTGATATCCGTGTGTTGCAGGAAAAAGGTAAGAATTGGTACTTAATGCGGCGCCTGAATCTTGCTTTCCTATAATTAGCGGTAACTGCTTTAAAGAATACTTCTGATCTGCTATGAATGTTTCATCAACGAACATCAAAATCGTTGATCTAAAGAAATGATGGGAAAAATTCAGACCAACTGTAAATTTTTGTTGTATCTTCTCGAAGAGTCCTGAATTAATTCCCTCTAAGACGGATGTTCCTCCGCCTAAGATAATCGCCTGTTTGGTTTGCATTGGAGGGGGCTAGGATAAAACCTAAGCCCCCAATTGATTCTTAAGCTAATTTCTTGTCGGCGTAAATATAAGCACCTGCACTAACTGCCAACAAAACAACGGGTACTGGATGCTGGGTGAATAAGGTTACGGCAACTACTGCCCCAACAACACAAGCAGCCGTTTTTACAATGGTTTTAGTGTCCATATACTGATCTCCTTTCTTAGCCCTCTGATTCAAGGGCTGTATCTTTATTTACCGGCCGGTATTCACATTGATTACCGTAAATAAACCGGCCTTTGACTTTAAATTTGAATGTCTGGGCCTTCATGACTCCATGATGCAGAACAATCCAAATATTTTCTCTACAGACAAATTCA
This sequence comes from Candidatus Omnitrophota bacterium, assembly GCA_031423615.1. Lineage (GTDB taxonomy): Bacteria > Omnitrophota > Gorgyraeia > Zapsychrales > JANLHA01 > JADLGJ01. The sequence continues at coordinate 4,831 of JANPFV010000015.1, read as the reverse complement.
CCGATGCCAATCAAAAACGGACTTGCATAACGTCTTATATAAATCTCAAACTTACGCCCTTTGTTTAGACGGTATGCCATTTCTTTTTCGTTTCGCTTTCTCAGGAACCACGGTTTTAACCGGCTGTTCCTGCGGATTTAAATCAATCACCTTTATTCCTTCTGGTATGTTGTCAAAATGGTGGATAATAAATACCAACTGGAAAGGATAATTCTGAAATATCGTCAAAACATGCAGCAAGTTTTCATGATCCAATGAACCTAGTCCTTCATCGGCAATGACTAGACCTTCCTCCCCGCGTTCTAAAAGCAAAGCCAGCTTAAAAGCAATCTGAAGCATTAATTTCTGACCGGTGGATAAGTCTTTATAGGTAAAGACCTGCCCTTCCTTATCGGTCAGTTTCATGTCGAATTTACCCTTATCGTTAATATCAAATTCCAATTGGTAATTGATTTTGGATAAGACCTCATTGATGATTGGTTCTAAACTTCGAATGCTATTAACCAAAAATGTCGTCGAAAGAACATCCAACTCTTTAATAGCCTGCTTTGCAATTTCCACATCCTGAGTCGTATAAATAAAATTCTTTTGTTTAAGCCGACCCTCAAGTTTCGCTTTGAGATCAAAAACATGACGGATATGGTTATCAATTACTTGTATCGGTTCTCTTGCTCTTGCTCGGAATTCTTGAATTTCTTCCAATACGTCTTTGGCATTTGCCAATTGCCCCTGTAAATCCTGAATGTTTGCTTCCTGCTTGGCTATAATATCCACATTCTGTTCCCGCTTTAATGGCGCACCGCAGGCATAACAATTTGTTGCACTCATCTTGGTTCTTTGAGCTTCAATATTGCGAATCTGTCCTTGAATTTGACCTATCAGATTCCCCTGGGTATATTCCTCATTGCCGACTTTTCTTTCTTCAGCAATAACCTTGTTCTTCTCTTCTTCCAGCAAGGCTATTTTTTGAGTCAGCAGATTTAATCTTTTCTCGGAAGGAGCATGAAAATAAATGACTGCATTGTCTTTATTCCAAATCTCACGTTCCTGTTTGATTCTTGAAAGATTTTCTTTCACTCGATTAAATCGGTCTTCTGAAACGGAAAACATAATCTGTTTAAAACTTGTAGCTGCTTTTGGATCAATGAAATTGATACCCGTTTCATTGTCGATCATGTGGAACTTCTTAAAATTCAGCGCTTCCCCAAAGAGGGTTTTAAGATAACTTTGACCAGCAGAAGCATTCTCAAAGACTAACGGCTGTCCGTCTTTTACAACCTTCAAATCGCTGGGGATTTTTCGCTCAACGATATAGGTACTTTCTTCATGTTCAATCTCTACTTCAATTGAACACGTCTTTGAAACCCCACGGGTGGGGATTTCAGTCAAATTCTTTGCTGTATAACCCCAAATACAAAACAGCAATGCCTCTTGCCCGAGTGTACTTTTACCTATCCCATTCTTACCTTTTATAAAAGTCATCGAGGAGAAGTCAGCCTCAAAGTCCTTATAAATCTGATAGTTCTTAAGTTTTAATCTTTTAAGAAACATTTATACCTCGTCCTTAAATTGAGTCACCAGGAGATCGCGGACTGCATCATCCTTGACCTGCCGATTGATCTCTTCGATGATGCTCAAACGTCTTTGTGTGTCCTGTGTATTTACCTTATGTTCTGCCTTAGCCTTGGAAAAAGTTTTGTCATAGCGAAGCTCATACTTGAACTCAACAAATTTATTCCGCCATTCACCAAGGCTATTGATAGATTTCTTAAAGGCATCGAAGCTTGAAATCAGAAATCTTACTTTAGTTCGTGGATTAATCTTCTGAAGATCACCCATATCGGTTACATCAATCATTGGAACAGGCGATTTGAGAGGAATAAATTCAATCTCTCCATTCTCAACAATGGCTATCCGTTTAAATGGGTCCAGCGATTCATTAAAGTGCTGATAAAAAGCAGAGCCCAAGTGAAAAATCTTTGGCGAGATGTCTTGAGGTATATGCTGATGCCCTAAAAGTACAAGGTCGTATTGTTTTTTAAGTTCAGCCACAGTATAAAAATGGCTGCCGTACTCTTTATAAGACTCATTGGTCATGTGATGGCCGAACAATACCTTCTTACCTTCTATGACCTGTTCATACTCCATACCAACACACTTGACCCCTAAATAAGTCAAGTAATCGACGACGCTGTGCCCATTCATCCAGTTGTGCCGACCATTGCCGGCCAATAGAGTAAAATCCCTGTACTTATTGACAAGGCTCTTAGCCATTTCTGTACCAAAAGTCAGTGACGCGGGAGATGGTTTATTGAGGTTGTAATAATCCCCAAGATGAACTACGGCATCCGCCTCAATTTCCATAATTTCGGCAAAGATTGTCCGCAGCTCATCAAGGTAGGGATCATCAATATGCGTATCGCCAATTACTAAGAGTCTCATTTTTGTTCCGTGTTTAATTGTGTATTTGCTTCTGTTTTGATTTCTTGGGCCTTATTTTCTAAATCCTTGGCCTTTTGATCTTCTACTGTGGGAGCAGGCGTCTCCTGCGGTTTGGGTGCTGGTGTTTCCGGAGGCGCGGGAGTCTCTGCCGTTTTCGGAGTTTCTGCTGCCGCAGGTGTGACCTTTGCTTCTTCTGCTTTGGGAGTTTCAACCGGCTTCTCTTCCGTCTTTTTTGTTTCCTCGACGGCTGGTTTAGGCTCTTCTACTTTAAGTTCCGCAGGTTTTTCTTCTTTAGGCTTCTCCTCAGTCTTCTTGGGCTCAGTCGTAACACTGCCAAAATCATATCCTAATTCAGGATAATCATTGGGCGTTTCTCCAGGGGCCAAATAAACCATAAGGTTTACTACCGTATCGGAGCCGGTTTTCTGCTCCAATTTGTTTGCGATCTCTCTTAAACCTCTGGCAGATATTTTGACTCTGCCTACTTCCTTGAGATCCGTTGTTTTGAATGTTTTTGCCATTTGTCCTTTTTCCTCCTTAAGTTTTTATCGCCTTAAATCCAAGGCAAACTTCCAGGTTTCTTTCCTTTTGTTATTGCATCCAAAGAAATGCTGTTCAGGGATTGAGTACGTCTTGAATTTCTTAAAGGCGTATTCATCCTTGTAAATCCAGCATCCGTTTTGTTTCACAAGGACCTTATCGGAAATACGCTTCTCGGCTAATTGGTGGATGTGACCAAAGTGCATCACGTCAAAACCACCGACGTTGATAAAGAGTTCCTTGCTTTGTTTCTGTATGGCCATTTCGCTATATCCTTGAAGCTCATGACCATGTTCAATCAAATGCCGCCAGCAGCCGACCTGATGAATATAGCGGCCGGTGTCAGGGACAATGACTTTGACACGTTTACTGTTTTCAAACTGTTTCTGCCAGGCTCGATAAATGAAGTATTCGAAGTTGTTCTGCACTGGCTCGTTATAGTGGTTTGGATTCGACCTGCCGTGATTACCCACTACACAGACAACCTCAATCTGTTCGTAAATGCGAAGCATATTATTGAAGAACGTAATCCATACGGGAATTGCATCCCATATCTGCAAGCCTACGCACTTCTCAATTTCGAAGGTTTGTTCGGGAAAGATACGGTCATTGGTGATAATGTCGCCTAAGACAAAAATGACCAATTTACGCAGCTTGTATTCGTTTTCCTGTAGGCTGTGGATTTGAAAAATGCTGTTTTGCAGATTCTTAAGCTGGGTAAAGAAAATCTCTTCGTTGTAAGTAATTACGTTCCTGCCTTTGTCCTCGTCATAGGTACTGTTCTTCATTCCCATGTGGACATCGGAAATATCCAGGATTGAGATTTCTTCACGCTTACCTTTGCATTTCCTTAAAGATGGTTCATGCAAAGGCACATGCTCATAATTCTTGAGGATTCCCTGCCCGATATAACAAACTAAATCGTCAACTTCTGATTTCTTGATCTTCTTGGTACTGTGTTCATCGGGAAAAAGAACGTCGTCTTTGACTTCAGGCTGGTACTTCTGCAAGTTGTATCTGCGGATGGCATTACGCACAGCATCATAACTGGTGTTCATAAACCGTGCAATTTCCGTCGGAGTGTATCTTTCTTTTAAATAATCCTTCAAACGCTGAACTCTAGCTTCCGTCCATGATTTAGTTTCTGTCATATCATTTAAGCCGTCCTTTTATTTAGACTCTTCTTTTGTATCTTCCTGAGTGTTTAATTCAATGCCCATTTTCTTCATGATCAACACCTGATTGTTTCGGTAATCCCGAAAGAGTTTGACCATAAGACCCATTGCCTTTAGCATTGATTTGAGAATGATGATCTTGGCGCCAGTTTTGCGGTCTTCATCCGTGATACGGGCTGTGTCATCGATTATTTGAAGCTCTCTGTTGATGTCTTTGCTGCGAATTGCCATATGAGTCCCCTTTCAGCTAAAATCCATATCCTTGGGTTTTTGATTGTCGATTAAATCAGCGATCAAATCCTGTGCATCTGTAACAAGACCCATATTATGAAGGCCTAATAAAACATACTTCTTATTTGAACCAACCAGCTTTAACACTCGAAAAAGCTCTTCTTCTCCTCTGATTAAAACAACGGTTGGCTGTTCAGCAAATTCGTCCGCTAACTCCATGATGTAAAATTGATTTGTCATTGAACATCTTCCTCCTCTAGTGATTCGGATATTTGGTCAACACCAAATTGTTTAAGATCTTCTTGCCATCCCATCGCCTTAAACAAAGTCTCAAGTTTTAAGAAAATATTCCTGCGTTTTATTTGCTCCCAGTCGACATCTTTAATATGACTTTTGTTGTCCTCATCAAATGCCATCACGTCTTTGGCTTTTTTGACCTTTTG
>JANPFV010000014.1:0-13884 GCA_031423615.1 Candidatus Omnitrophota bacterium | reverse complement strand
CTTTGACAAAATGGGTTTTATAAGTTTGACCAAACGACTTTCACTGTCTCATTAATTTTGATGAACCGCCGTATACCGAACGGTACGTACGGTGGTGTGAGAGGTCGGGAGATGAAATAATCATCTACCTCCTACTCGATTGCATGCTGTATGGTGCTTAGTAATTTTGTAAAAGGTGACAGATACTTTAAGCGAGAAGATTATTGAGTATTATGAATAAATTAAAGTTGTATTTAGATACCACTGTTTTAAATTTTGCGTTTGCTGTTGATGCTCCGCGAGAAATGCAGGATACCCTCAAGTTTTTTAAGCAAATTGATCGTTTTGACGTGGGCATTTCGGATGTTGTTCTTGATGAAATTGGTCGTTGTTCGGTATTAAAGCGTGAAAAGTTGATGGCGCTTATCAGTCGATATGAATGGGATATCGTTGAGTTGAATCAAACGGCCAAACATTTAGCCGAGAGGTATCTTTCAACAGGGATCATCCCCGTAAAATATAAAGACGATGCCTATCATATCGCGATTGCAACTGTTAATAATTTTGACGCGATTTTAAGTTGGAATTTTCAACACATTGTTAAGATGAAAACTAAAAAAGAAGTTGGTGGAATTAACATGATTGAAGGTTATAAAGCCATTGATATTTATACACCAGGGGAGGTCGTGGACGATGTTTAAAGAACCTAAAGCAATGAGCGAAATACATAATATTCAGGAAATGCTTTACAAGGAACGAAAAAGGTTGTCTTCTTCGCAGGAAATTAAATTAATAAGGGAAAATGCTCGCAAGCTTAAAGAGAAGTACGGCATTATAAAAGTCGGTGTAAAAAAATAAGTGAGACACATTGAGTTTCTCTAAGGATACGGCAGCAAAAGTCAATGTGTTCCAGTTTTTATTAAAGTCGGAGGCGTTACTGTGAGTGCCATGCTGGAACAGAATGCGGAAAGTTAAGATAAGTCAGGATTCTTTTTAGCTTGGCACTGAATTAATCGGGACCGTTTCTTTCGGGGAATTCCGGTGACACCGGAATTATGCAAAAGGAAAACGATATGCCAGTCATCTCAATGTTTTATGGAATTATTGTATCGCTTTATTTCTTTGATAATAAAGAGCATAAAGCACCTCATATCCATGTCCGTTATCAAGATGAAGAAGCAGTTCTTTCTATTCCCGACGGTGCTGTTTTAGCAGGTAAGTTGAACCCCGCGAAGTTAAAACTTGCTCAAGCGTGGGTAGAAATTCATAAGGATGAATTAATGGCCGACTGGCAGTTGGCGGTTAACGGCCAAGAAGTATTTAAAATTGACCCTTTAAAATAATATGAATCCAAGAATAAAAGACGTCAAACCCAATTCTGATTACACCTTAACCCTTGTTTTTGACAATGGGGAGAGGAAGGTGTTTGATGTAAAGCCTTATTTAGATAAAGGAATATTTACAGAATTGAAAAATTTAAAATTCTTTAATGCCGTCCGTCCTTTCTTAGGTAGTGTTGAATGGCCACACGGTCAAGATTTTTGTCCCGATACGCTCTATTTAGATGGAGAAAAAGTCGGGACAGACCCTACTTTTATTAAATAGTATGCTCAGCGACGATGAAAAAAGAGAAATGTTAGAGGACGCCAATGATTTGCGGCGTCGCAAGGACTTTGCCTATGCGCGCGAATTGGTTGTGAAAAGAAAGTTGACAGGCGAAGAATATATTAAATTCCTGACCGGTTAAAGTAAGGAAAACAGCGTCGAGTATCGTCAGAAGGTGACGGAGTTTAAGGCGTATATGGATACGAAAGAAAACAAGGCGAAAAGTAAGAAGTTTCTCGATCCTAAGAAAAAAACATTACACCCCGATTATTTGTATTTGCAAAATCGTTTGCGTGCTATCGAGCAATTGATTGTTGAGTTTTTTAGCAAAAAAGAATTAAAATCCATTCAGTCAGCCTACGAAACCGAAATGACCCGCCGGATTCTCGAATCCAAAGAACATTCTTAAAATTAATCTTTGCTTTTTCTTCCTTTTGGGTAGAAAATAAACCATGCATCTTTCGGGGACTATCATGGATTACGTGGTCGTTTTTTTGGCCGGTGTTGTCGTCAGTTTTACGCCTTGTGTTTATCCTGTTTTGCCTATGACCGCAAGTTTTATCGCCGGAATGAACACGAAAGGCTCCGCCCTCTACGGTTTGTTGATTTCTCTCGTCTATGTTTTGGGCATGGCGATTACGTATTCTGCATTCGCGGTCTTGGCCGCTTTGTCGGGAAAAATCTTCGGCCAGATCCAGAACAATCCCGTCGTTTACATCATTCTGGCTAACATCATTTTATTTTTTGCCTTGGTCATGCTCGACGTTATTGCTTTGCCGACATTCGGCGCGAAGGCAGAGAAAAAAATCCGGCCGCAAAACTTGCTGGCGGTTTTTCTTTTTGGAATGTCATCCGGGTTGGTCATTGGTCCTTGCACCGCGCCGCTTCTAGCGACATTATTGGCCTATATCGCCACAAAACAAAATGTTGTACGCGGCATATCCTTGGTTTTTGTGTTCGCGTATGGCGTGGGGGCTTCGTTGATTCTCGTCGGGACTTTCAGCGGAATTTTAGCCAGCCTGCCCAAATCCGGCCGCTGGCTCATTTGGATCAAACGTTTTTGCGCCATTGTTTTGCTGGGGATCGCCGAATATTTCTTGGTCAAAGCTGGGAGCTTCTTTTTATGAAATACTATGCGGATGTTCATGTCCATTCCCATTATTCTCGGGCCACCAGTAAAAATTTAAATCTGGAACAGCTGTATCTTTGGGCCCAGATCAAGGGTATCCATGTCGTCGGAACCGGCGACTTTGTCCATCCCGGCTGGCTTAAAGAATTGAAAACCAAACTCGAACCCGCCGAACCGGGATTTTTTAAACTCAAAAAAGAATTCACGAAAACGGTTGAGGACGATTTGCCGGGTCTATGCAAAGGTGAGGTGCGTTTTTTGCTGTCGTGCGAAATTTCTAATATTTATAAGCGTATGGACAAGGTCCGCAAGGTCCATAATCTGATTTTCGCGCCGGGCTTTGCGGCCGCGGACAAAATCCAGGCCCAATTAGGGGCGATTGGAAATATTTCCTCCGACGGACGTCCTATCCTGGGGCTGGATTCGCGCGATCTTTTGGAAATCATTTTGGAATCCGATCCTTTGAGTTATTTGATCCCGGCCCATATCTGGACGCCGTGGTTTTCGGCCATGGGTTCGAAAAGTGGTTTTGACAAAATGACGGACTGCTTCGCCGATCTTTCGTCGCACATTTTTGCTGTGGAAACTGGATTGTCTTCCGATCCTTTGATGAATTGGCGTTTAAGCCAATTAGATCCCTATGTTTTGGTTTCCAATTCCGACGCCCATTCACCACAAAAACTCGCCCGGGAAGCGACCATTTATGATACCGAATTTTCCTATATAGGAATCCATCGCGCGCTTTCGGACCGCAGTGATAAAGGTCTGATCGGCACGCTGGAGTTTTTCCCCGAAGAAGGCAAGTATCATTACGACGGTCACAGCGTTTGTAAAATGCGTTTGCATCCTAAGCAAACTCGTGCCAATAAAGGTTTATGCCCTCACTGCGGCAAGCCTGTTGTCGTCGGAGTCATGTCGCGGGTCGAGGAATTGGCTGACCACGGCGAAGGACGAAAATCTCCCACGGCGCGGCCGTATGTCAGTTTGATATCCTTGCCGGAAATTATTGCCGATGCTAAAGGGATGGGGATCAATTCCAACGGGGTGCAGAAAGTTTATTTTGAAATGCTATACAAATTGGGAAATGAAATAACCATATTGCGTGATGTGCCTTTATCAGAAATTGAACGCGCCGGCGGGCCGATGATGAGGCAAGGGATTGAACGGATGCGGCAAGGGAAGGTCGAAATCGAGCCGGGTTATGATGGGGAATATGGCGTTATTAAGATTTTTTCTGAAAGCGAACGCGGGGAATCCCGGGAACAATTGACGATGTTTGCATCATAACACGACCTTCCCGAGTGATCTTATCGGGATTAATTATGGACTATCGCGGAAACCGGCGGGGGGTGTTTTGTCGGGAAGACCGCGGCCATAACAAAAAATGAAAGGAGCTCATATGCAAGCTTTTGTGATGCTGGGCAAATATTCTTCCGAAGCCGTGCGTGACATCAGTGCCAACCGGACGGACCGGTCTTTGGGCCTGGTCAAGGAACTCGGCGGTAAAGTCCTTTCCATGTATACGCTCTTGGGCGGATACGACGTCATATTAACGGTTGAATTTCCCACCTTGCAAGCGGCGATGAAAGCGTCTTTGGGGCTGACTATTTTGACCGGGATCGGTTTTTCGAGTTATCCGGCCATCTCCGTCGCTGATTTTGATAAAATGATCGGAAAGTAAAGATGCAAAGACCGGCCGATGTCAATGATTCCCAATGGCGGGCCATCACCGACGTCAGCAAGCATTTGCTTATTGTCGCCGGCCCGGGGACGGGAAAAACGCATACCTTGATTTACCGCATTCGGCAATTTGTCCCTCATCTAAGGGAAGGGCAAAAAATCCTTGCCATCACGTTTACCAATAAAGCCGGTCAAGAAATCTCTGAAAGGCTGTCCCGAACATTGTCGGGGACAATGAATGTGATCACCAGCGGAACCTTTCATTATTTTTGTCTTAAAATTTTACGCGAATATTTTTCGGACCGTTTGCCCGCCGATTTTCGTGTGCCGTTGGTGCAAGAGAGGGCAGACTTAGCACAGGAGGTGTGGCCGCAACTCAACGCCTCTTTGCGCCGTGATTTGCTCGAATCCATTTCCCTGCGTAAGGCCAAGGATTTTTCCTTAACGATTTTGCCGGAAGCTTTGGAATATGATTCCGCCATGCGGCGCAGAAGGTGGCTGGATTTTGATGATCTTCTTCTGGAAACGGTAAGATTTTTAACCGCGCAAACCGACATTTGCGAAAGAGTCCGCCAGCAATATCCTTTTGTTTTTGTAGACGAGTATCAGGATATTAACCCCATTCAGCAACGCTTATTAAAATTGCTCGTCGGCGAGAGCGGCCGGATCACGGCGATTGGTGATCCTCATCAGGCCATTTATGGTTTTCGCGGTTCGGACGTGAAATATTTTACGACTTTTGTTGCGGACTTTGTCGGCGCTGCCGTTTTGACGTTGGCAGAAAATTACCGCGCCGCCCGAAACTTGCTTTCAGCCTCCAATCAAATCATGGCGACTCAATCCGTTTCGCTGGTGCCAGAACTCACAACCCACATTTATTCTCCGGGCCGCCTGGTGATCCAGCAATCGCCCACCGACAAGGCCGAGGCTGAGTATGTTGTGCACCAGATTGAAAAGATGGTGGGTGGAACAAGTTTTTTTTCGCGAAATTCCGGACGCGTTGATAATGATGAACCGAGCGCCTGCAGTTTTGATGATATCGCCATTTTATTTCGTTTAAACAGCCAGCGGGCCTTGCTGGAAGAAGCGCTGGATCGCAGTGGCATTCCTTATCAGATTTTTCAAGAGAGGGATTATGAGGATCCGGAGGAAAAGAAAGTCAAGGCTTTCAAACATGCGAATAGCGACGAGCGCGCGGGTGATAAAGTTTCGCTGATGACCTTGCATGCTTCTAAGGGTTTGGAATTCTCAGTTGTTTTTATTGTCGGCTGTGAAGAAAATTTGTTGCCGCTTAATTTTCAAAATTTAAAGAGTGATCCGCAGGAGGAGCGGCGGCTTTTTTATGTCGGGGTCACGCGGGCCAAAGAAAAACTTTTTCTGGTCTGCGCGGCAAAGCGCCGTTTATACGGCCAGACGTATGAGACCGCACCGTCGCCTTTTTTGGCCGACATTCAGGAGCATCTGAAAGAATACGACCGGGCGCAGGAAAGAAAGCGTCCCAAGCCAGATCAGCAGATGATGCTTTTCCCATAATGTTAAGCCTTAATGATTTTGAGAATATCAGCGACGGGATGAAGTTTGTTGAGAGCATAAAAATGTAAGCCTGGCGCGCCGCCTTGGAGCAGTTCGCGGCATTGTTTGACGGCAAATGCGATGCCGGCTTGCTGGGTTTTTTCTCGGTCTGAGGCAAGGGGCCCGAAAATATTTTTGACTTCATCGGTGACGGTGGCTCCGCACAGGGCGCAAAACCTGAGCAGGCTGTTAAAATCGGTGATGGGAAGGATGCCGGGAATGATGCGAGCAGTGATACCGATATCGCGTAAGCGTTTGACATAATCGAAATAATCTTTATTATTAAAAAAAAGTTGCGTGATCACGAAATCCGCTCCGTTATCGAATTTCAATTTGAGAAAATCGGCGTCTTTTCGGCGGTCAGGGCAAAGAACATGACCTTCGGGAAAACCGGCGACCCCGATGCTGAAATGCTCGCCGAAGGTAGAACGGATTTCATGGCACAGTTCGCTGGAATATTTGAAATTGTCCGGGCCGGGGGTCCAGTCCGGGTTGTCCTTGGGCGGATCACCGCGTAAAGCCAGGACATTGTTGACGCCCCGTTTTTTGATTTCAGATAAAATATTTTTGATTTCTTCCTTGGTGTGGCAGACGCAGGTCAAATGGGCGACTCCGGGAATTTGATGGTTCTGTTGAATGTGTTCGACAATATCGAATGTTTTGTCCCGGCTGCCGCCGCCGGCGCCGTAGGTGCAAGAGATGAAGTCCGGCTTTAAGGCGGCGAGATCAGCAATCGTGGCTAGAAGCTGCTCATAGCCTAAGTCCGTTTTGGGCGGAAAAAGCTCAAAAGAAAAAGTTTGCTTTCGCGATGGGAAGATTTCAGTAATTTTTTTCATAATGGATTGGTTTAAAACGCGAACATTATAACATGGCACCTTCATGATTGTATTCATTTTAGTTTTTTTGCTTTTCGGTTTGCCCCCTGCCGAAGCTGTCGAGACCGTTGATGATTTTGCTCTTTTTGATCAACAAGGGAATTTTCATCAGCTTTCGGCTTACAGTGACCAAAAAGCCATTGTCATCGTCTCCTATGGGATCGGCTGTCCCATTGTCCACAAAAGTATCCCTGCTTTAAAAGAATTGCGAAAGCAATTTTCTTCGTTGGGAATAGTTTTCTTTTTTATCGATCCCAACGGCCAGGATGACCGTGAAGCATTGATTCAGGAAGCGGAAGAATATGCCATTGATTTTCCCATCCTTGAAGATCCCGCGGGATTGGTCGCAGAATCTTTGGATTTTGTGCGGACGGCCCAAGCTGTCGTCATCGATCCTCATTCATGGAAAATTATTTATCAAGGCCCCATTGATGACCGGCTGGGTTATGAAAGCGTGCGCGAAAAAAAAGAAAATGATTATTTAAAAGATGCTCTCGTTGCTTTGCTGGAAAAAAAACCGATCCCTATTCCCACCGCTGCAAGCAAGGGTTGTCTTTTCTCCCGTCATTCCCATGCAGAGTTGACTTACATTAAAAATATTGCGCCCATCCTGCAAAAGAAATGTGTTATTTGCCATTCACCCGGTGGTGTTGCGCCGTGGAACATGGACAGTTATGGGAAGATAACCCAGTGGGGACCCATGATCAGGGAAGTTGTTCGGACTCAGCGTATGCCGCCATGGCATGCGGATCCGCATTATGGAAAATTTCAGAAGGACCTTTCTCTGTCGGTTGATCAGCAGGTAAAAATCGTCCATTGGATCGAGAGAGGAATGAAAAAAGGAACGGGAAAAGATATTCTAGTTCGCCCTCAATCCGCTAAACCGCAAGAGTGGGCCTTGGGACCGCCGGATGTCATCTTTTCTTTGCAGTATAAACAAGATATCCCGGAAGCGGGACGCGATGTTTATATGTTTCTTGAGGCCGACCGGCCCATTGATCAAGATCTTTGGATCAGGGCCCTGGAGATCAAACCCGGCAATCCCCGGATAGTCCATCATTGCAATATTATGGTCAAGGTGAAATCTTCCGCGGCTGAAGACAAAACGCTTATTCCCGACGAGAAAAAGTGGTACATGGATTCCGGCGTTAAGGTTGGGCAAGAGGAGGGCGGGCAAATGATCGCGGGGTACTCTCCGGGGATGGGACCCTTTGAACTGCCGCAGGACACCGGAATTTTTGTTCCGAAAGGCAGTCGGATGCTTTTTCTTATTCATTACATCACAACCGGCAAGCCCGAGGAAGACCTGACCAAGGTTGGATTGTATCTTTCCAAGCAAAAACCGGGCAAGGTGTTGTCGGTTGAGACGATCACCCGGCGCGACATTCATATTCCCGCCGGCGAAAAGAATTATTTTTTAAAGAAAACCTATACATTTAAAGAAAATGTCCTTTTGACCGCGCTCCAGCCGCATATGCATTATCGCGGCAAAGCCATGCGTTTTTCCGCTTTGTATCCCGACGGAAAATCCCAGATTTTGCTTTCAGTGCCTCATTATAAGTTTGGTTGGCAAAGGCAGTATGTTTTTGCGGCACCCCAATTTATTCCTGCGGGGACGATCATAACCTTGGAAGCCACGTATGATAATTCCGCCGAGAATCCGGGGAATCCGGACGCAACAAAGGATATTGTGTACGGCCCGGGCAGTCAAGAGGAAATGTTTACGGGAATTATGTTTTTTATCAAACAGTCGGAATCCCCGACGAAGCGGTAAATATCTTTTTTAGAATTTCATTTTTTTTCATGGTTTCTTATATTACAATGCCCCAGCCAGGATTTAAACACGGTCGTTTAGCTGTGACTTATTGATTCCAGAAAGAATCCTGACGCAAATATCATGCTCAAAGACATTGCACAACATTATGACCATTTGGCTGGGGAACGCGATTCTTACCGGGCCAAGAACCGTTATTATTACGCCTTGCTTTTTAAGGATTATCGGTATTTTGTTCCGCAGGGAAAGAAAGTCCTTGAGGTCGGATGCTCTACGGGGGATCTTTTGAATGCCTTAAATCCCGCGGTGGGTGTCGGGATCGATGTGAGTTCGGCCACAATTACGATAGCCAGTGCCAAATATCCTCAATTTCAATTCGTCACTGGAACGATCCGTGATTTTCATAGTGAAGAAAAATTTGATTATATTGTGCTCTCAGGGATTGTGGGTGAGCTCGAGGACATTCAGCAGTTTTTGGCGGACTTAAAGAAGTTTTGCCATCCGCACACGCGCGTCATTATTGAATATTACAGTATTCTTTGGCAGTACCTTTTAAAATTTGGCGAAAAGATTCATGCCAAAATCCCGCAGAAAAATCAGAATTGGGTCACCTACCACGATGTTTGTAATTTTCTCGCCTTAACAGGTTATGAGCCGATCAAAACCGAGCGCTCGATTTTATTCCCCAAGAATATTTGGGGGCTAAGTTATTTGCTCAACCGTTTTGTCGCTAAACTTCCCGGTTTTAATAGTCTGACTCTCAATCATTTTATTGTCGCCCGCCCGCTATTTACGAAGGACACGGATTATGATGTCACGGTTCTCATTCCCTGTCGTAATGAAAAGGGGAATATCGAACAGGCCGTGATGCGCTTGCCGGATTTTGGGCGTAGTGTGGAGATTATTTTTGTCGAGGGCGGGTCGAAAGACGGGACTTATGAAGAAGTCGAACGAGTGATCAAAGCCTATCCCCGCCGGGATATCAAATTGTTTAAGCAAGGGGGGAGAGGCAAGGGAGACGCAGTGCGCGTCGGTTTTGGTCAGGCGAGAGGGCAGGTCTTGATGATTCTTGATGCCGACTTGACGGTCCCCCCAGAAGATATGCCTAAATTTTATGAAGCCATCCGGAATTATCGCGGTGAGTTTATCAATGGCTGCCGTTTGGTTTATCCCATGGAAAAAGAAGCCATGCGTTTTCTTAACCTTTTGGCCAACAAGTTTTTCGGTATTTTTTTCTCGTGGCTATTGGGCCAGCGTTTTAAGGACACATTGTGCGGAACAAAAGTTTTATTCAAGTCGCATTATGAAGAGATCGTGGCCAACCGTTCTTACTTTGGTGATTTTGATCCCTTTGGAGATTTTGATCTTATTTTTGGTGCGGTCAAATTAAATCTCAAGGTCATTGAACTTCCCATCCGTTACAAAGAGCGTTTATATGGCACAACCAACATTCAACGCTTCCGTCAGGGTTTTATTCTTTTACAAATGTGTGCTTTCGCCATGAAGAAGATCAAGTTTCGTTGAAACCGTCATGATAAAAAATAATCTCCCTTTCCGCCTGCTCAGTTTTTTGATTTTTATGATCTTACTTATTTTCGGTTTTCGCCTGGCAAGCCAAAAGCCGCTTTGGAATGACGAGATTTACAGCCAAATCGCCAGTGTAGAGAACCTTACCTATGTGGAAATCCTTCGCGGAAAAATCAGCGAAGGGAATGCCACACCGCTTTTTTATATTCTACAGAAAGCGGTATGTCAGATCACTCATTATCACACCCCGGAGCCATGGCATCGGGATGAATGGACATTTGACCGGATGCAGGACCGCATTGTCTTAAGAATTGTTTCCGTTCTTTGTACGGCGGGCGCGATCGCGCTTATTTTTTACCACTTTTTAAAATTTCATTCTCTCCCGACAGCTTTATTTTCACTGCTTTTGTCTTTGTCGACGGCTATTCTCTTGCATTATTGGGGGGAAGCGCGACCTTACGCATTATGGATTTTTCTTACGACCGTACAAATTTTATTGTTTTTGAAGGTGTATATAAAAGAAGCCTTTCGCCCTTCCATTGTGCGAGGTTTGGCTGTGGTGCATGTGTTTTTATCTTTGACGGTTGTTTTGAGTTTGGCGCAAATCCTTTTGATATCTTTTCTCATCTGGCTTAATGGTTTGCGGGAGAGAAAATATTATTTCTTTCTTTTATTCGTGCCGCTTATTATCGGCTTTGGATATTATTCTGTTTCGCCGAAATATCCTTTCGCCCTGATTTTTAGCATCGAGCAGTATATCCGGGCCAATATCTCGCGCGACCGGTTTTATATCGCAGTTTTATTTATGCTCGGATTGGCCGTTCATCATTTGTGTGAACGCTTTAAAATGGATAACATCATAAGTCCGGTCATTAAGAAGGGGATTCCAGCGCTCATCATTTTTGTGGGGGCCATGGCGGGAGCGTGCGTCATTTTGGCTGATTTCAAGGTGAATGCGGGGCCGGTGATGCAGTTTCCCGTGACCGAAAAGTATTTGATTTTTTTGGCGCCCATCGGCATCATTACGACGACCCTTTTTGCGGATGTTTTGGTCCGTGCGGTGAAGATGAAATGGGTCAGTTTTATTGTTTTGGCCATGATTGCCGGATTAACCCTTCCGCGTTTTATGAAGGTTATGAGTGATCTTTGTAAACAGTATCCCCATCTTTTTTTGTCATGAAATCATTTTGGAAAAGTTCCGTTTTAGTGTGGGTTTTTACGGCCGTGCTGATGATCGGGTCCTTAAGTCTAGGCCATTTCTTTGCAGTCCATAAACCGCTGGAAAATGATGAGCTTTTTACCCATGTCAGTTCGGTCGAAGGATTGTCCTATCAAAGCATTCTGAAGATCAAAATCCCCGAGGGTAATGTGAGTCCGCTTTTTTATCTGACCCAGAAAATTTTTCTGGATGCGATCCATTTCCGTTTACCTTTTGTCTGGAACGGCGATTGGTTTGTCACAGACTTGCCTTCGCAAAAAGCTTTACGTTGTTTGTCCAATTTTTTTATTTCTTTGTCCATAACGGTTGTATTTTATTATTTCACCCGTTTTTATTCTTTGATAGCAGGTTTGTTGAGTGTTTTATTTTCTTTGACTTCATTTATGGTCCTGATGTATTGGCCGGTTGCCAGACCTTATGCTTTATGGAATTTTCTGACCACGGCACAGACCTTGCTATTTTTTTATGTACTGCGATGCGTCGATGGCGATAAAGAAAAAACAGCGTGGACACTGTTGGTTGTAACACATTTTCTTCTGGCTTTGACCGTGACGTTTAGCGCGGCCCAGATCATCGCGGTTTCGGTTTTTTTATTTTTTTTAAAAGAGCGGGATATAAGAAAGTTTGTTCTTTTGACTGTTCTTCCGGTCACGCTGTGTTTGGTTTATTATTTCAATGCTCCGCACTATTCTTTCTATTTCACGGATACTCCCCTGCAACTTATTGCGGCTAGTTTTCCTAAAGAACGCCTGGTTTTGGTCTTGTTGCTTGGCGGATTAATGGCCTTTCCCATTTTTTTCCGAGGGAAGAAAGGGTTTTTAGAAAAATGCCGGGAACCACACATCGTGTCTGTCTTTTTCACGATTGTGATGCTGTTTTTGACCATGGTTTTGTTGGGATTATTTTATGTGAAAGCCCACGGGCAAAAGGAAGGGTTTCCTTTATCTAACCGCTATTTTATTTATTTGTCGCCGGTTGGGATCATTGCAATGACTTTTGTGGTGATTGAGGGGTGGAAATTTTGTCAAGCCTATGTGTGGCGCGCGGCCTTGGTTTTTATCGTGGGAGGTTTACTTTTATTTCGCTTGCACTGGGCGTGGCAGCTGGCGCGGGCGATTTATGGTTTTTGAAAAGACTGGAACAACATAGCGATGAGGCATAAGAAAAGCGGGGCGACCGGCACGGCATAACGGGTCCCGATGAGAAAAAATGAGTAAAGGGCAGTATAAAAGAATACCATGCTGAGAATAAAAAAAAGAGTGACATATTGCTCGTCTGTGACGAGCGTTTTGCCGATCCGCTTTGTCCATAAGACCCTCAAGGCATAGACTGTTCCCGCCAAAGACAAGACAGCAAATATCAAACGTAAAAAGTTTTTAGTTAGGACATTGTCATACAGCCGGGTTAACCCTTGCGGATAAGTCACAAACGCCAGTTGAGTGCTTTCCCAGAAAAATATTTTAAAGGCTTCCAGTCCCGTCAGCAGAAAATATTGAAAAGGGTGAGCCTGGATTTTCTCCGAGGCCAGGTAAAGCATTGTCTTATCCAGGTCGGCACCCTTGAGGCCTTGAGCGGTAAGCTCCTGCAATTGACCCATTCCAAAACTGTCCGACGAGAAGATGGACCAAAAATAGCACTTTTCTTCCCCGTATAACATTTTACACGCGCCCTCTCCGGGAACATAGGCCAAGGCCGTCAATAACCTTTCCGTTGTCAAGGGTTCAGCTCGCCGCGCCGCGTAGCCGTAAAAGGCCCACGAGCCGCGATTGGTCAGTGTGAAATTGCCATTATAGTGTTTATTGGCGGATTTATAAGCGAAGAGCAGGCCGGAAAAGGTCACAAGCGAAACGATAATGAGTATGGTATATTTCTGGAATGCTTTTTTTTGTTTGCAGAGGGGCCATGAAATGACCAACGAACTGAGAAGGATGAGGGGGCTGACCAGCTCAAAAACTCCTTTGGTCAAGGTGAGGAAAATAAAAGTTGTCCCCAATAAAATCCCGCTCGTGAAGGAATGCCTGAAGGAATAGCCATTGAACTTCACCAAAATATCGCTGATGACATAGGTTGCAGCCGTTATGAGGGAGATGATCAAAATTTCGGAATAAAGACTTAGGGTGCAGTTGATAAGGGCGGGGGAAAATCCAATATAGAGAATAATCAGGCGGGTAAGCCAAGGCGGGATTTTGAGTTTGTTGAGAATTTTAAATGTAAAAATTTGGGTTATAAAGAGAAGGACAAACTGCATAAGGACCAGAATTTTTATATAGGGAGCGTGAAAAATATTTGCCAATCGCATGGCGATGGAAATAAAAAAGGGATAAAGAGGTTCCCGGTTCGGTCCACTGCGGAAGTATTCGAGCCAGCCCTGATGATAAAGCATTTCCCCGAGATTTTGGTATTCCACCGAGTCCCAAAAGATTTCCGTTTGGGCGGTCAAGAAAAGATAAGTCCAGTAAAGGAGGCACAAACCGAACGCCCCGGCCAGCAAAAAAGAAAACTTCGATTCGACATTTTTAATCGG
>JANPFV010000013.1:0-1790 GCA_031423615.1 Candidatus Omnitrophota bacterium | reverse complement strand
CCGCCCAGCGATAAAAAATGGTACGACAATCTTTGGAATAAGAAAAAATCTAACTAGGGACAATCTCTGGGTAGCCACTTTGATTCGGTCAGACGGCCCCCACAATTGAGGCTTGGACTGCACATAAATTGCTAGTGATTGTGGGCAAAAAGCGGCCTTTAGAGTTTGGGTTTAGTCTGCGCCCCTTTGGTCAGACACTGGTCTAAATAATTGATGGACAAGCGAAAAGCCTAGCCGTAACTCGAAAGGGTTACAGAATTAGGAAGAAGATGGATATGGAAATTTTTACACCACCTGTTGTTAAAGAGAAGCGGCCACCTGGTAGGCAGCCAACGCACACACCTGAATTTATGATAATGGTCGCGAGGAAAGTTGTTGAAGGAGAAATGACTTATCGGGAGGCATCCAAGACATTTGGAATTTCACATGGAGCTGTTTCTTCTTATGTAAAAAAATATAAAAATGATGATTTAAATTCTAAGAGAAGGGGCCGTACTGGAAAATACAAAGATGCCGTTGAGAGCTACCGGCATGAAGCGCAATTGAGAGAGCTCAAGCAAGAGATAGCGGAGTTGTATCTTGAAAACCTGATGTTAAAAAAAGCCCTAAAACACTCAATACAGCTGAAAAAATCAGATTCATCCGTGATCACATCGGAGAATTTCGAACAGTTCAAAGAGGATGTAGAATGATGGGTATTTCGAGGGCAACATTTTATCATCAGCCGATTCGGGCACAGAAAAAACTAGAGCGAGACCAGTTGCTTCGGGCGAGTATCGAGCAGATCCATTTGGATTTACCTGGGTACGGATATCGCAGAGTCAGAGAACATCTTTTACGTGAGGGGAAACGGGTAAACGCCAAGCGAATACGAAGAGTCATGAAGACTTACTCGTTATTTTCTTGTGTGAAAAAAATGATGAGACAACGGGGAGCTGCGATTGGAATAAAGTTATATTATCCAAACCTCGTTCGCGGAATAAAGCTCAACGGGCCCAATCAGCTATGGGCCACTGACCTCACCTACATCAAGCTCATAAATGAGTACGTTTATCTTAGTGCTGTGCTTGATGTTTATACGCGCAAGATTGTGGGCTGGACCGTGTCACGTGATTTGAGCCATAAGTTTTGCCTCAAGGCACTAGACCTAGCAGTAAAGGCGCAAAAACCACCTTCAGGAATTATTCATCATTCGGATAGAGGAATGCAATATGCTTGTGTTGAATATATTGAATACCTAAAAAAGCATGGATTTAAAATTTCAATGTCGAGACTTGCGACCCCCGAAGACAATGCCTACATCGAATCATTTTTTAAAACGCTTAAAAGAGAGGAGGTTTTCTTTAAGAACTACCAAACACTAAAAGATGTGGTTAAACACTTGCCGAGGTTTATCGATGAGGTTTATAACACGAAACGACTTCATTCGAGCTTGGGGTACAAAACCCCAACAGAGTTCGAAGCAGAAGTTTTGATAATTAACCCGGCTGATCGTCCTGTACAAAAATTATGGGGCTACGCTGTCTAATCTTTGGGGCGCATTCCAAATATTTGAATGAAAAGGGGCAATGCCCACAAATAGAAAAAAGCTATGTTTTAGAGCACGCACCACGATCCGAGACTATCGCCGAGGTGCGTCAAAACTTCAAGTCCTTCTTCATTTTTTTCTAAAATTTTGGGATTAATCCGGAGTCCACTTTTTCCTTCGCCAATGATTAAGACTAAGGTTGAAGCCCCGAAATCAAAATATCCCTTTTCTTGCCCGCGTTCGACATGTTCACCTGCCTGAT
>JANPFV010000012.1:0-19682 GCA_031423615.1 Candidatus Omnitrophota bacterium | reverse complement strand
AAAAATTCCTCGACGCTGTGAAGCGTTGCAATGCGTTGAATATCGATACACGCAACGCTCCTTTAAAAGCTAACATGTTGCAACATAATCTGTTATGCATTAATTTTATCGGAGAGATGACCATTTTTAACAAAGTCCTGTAATCTGATTCTGTTTGTTTTTTTGACCGGGCAGGTGTTTACTCCTGTTATTGTCCAAGCGCAGGTTTTGCCCAATCTTCCGGCGGCGGGGCCATCGATTGGGTTGACACCGGTGTTTCAGCCGCCGGTCTTGCGCGGGATGAAAGTCCACCCGGAAAACTCACTTTTGTTTGATTTCATCGTCGATCGTGGACAGGACAAAATCAGTAATGATCTTCTCAAAGCTGAAAGCACCAAGCTGATCAAATATTTTTTGGCGTCCATGACCATGCCCGACAAGGATATGTGGTCCAATCTCTCGCCTTACGAAAAGGACCGCATTATTCCCGACGCTCTAGGCCAAACTGAAATGGGCCGGCAAATGCTTGAGCAGGATTATATTCTTAAGCGGCTTTCCGTGGCTTTGACCAATCCCGATAATTCATCAGGGCAAGAATTCTGGAATGAAGTCAATACTCGCATCCAAAAGCAATTTGGTGTTATTGAAGTTCCATTAAATATATTCGCTAAAGTTTGGATCGTTCCAGCCAACGCAAAGGTGGTCGAAAAAGATGGTTTTGTATATATCACCGAAAACAAATTGAAGGTGATGGTGGATGAGGATTATCTGGCCATGGAAAAGTCATTCATCGATGCCACTCCGTCGATAGAACGTAATTCACCTATCGCACAGGTCAATCATCTTTCCGTCCAAGTCTTTAAGGAAATGATTCTTCCGCAACTTAATAAAGAACTCAGTGAAGGCAAGAATTTTGCTGCAATCCGGCAGATCTATCAGTCCGTGGTTCTTGCCGCATGGTATAAAAAGCACACAAAGATTCTTTGTTGGGAAAAATCTATATTGATAAGTCCAAGGTTGCGGGCATTGAAAGCGATGTGAAAGATTTTAAGCAAAAAATATTTGATCAATATATCGATGCCGTTAAGAAAGATGCTTGCACTATTCCCGCAGGAAAGAGCAAAGATCAAGCGAGGTGTATAAACTTTTTCGGTATGGAAACCATGGCTCCTGGGGTATGTAATGAGAATACGGATGCGGTTGAAATTCAACGCCTCATCTCAGAAATTCTCAATGCCGGCGATCAATTTGTTCTGGTATCATCGAGTCTGATGGAGTCTCCACCAGAAACCGCTCAAGTTGTGAAGAATGATCTTTTGAGTGAGAGAAAGAAAACAACAGTCGTTGCCAAAAATATATCTGGGATTGATTTGAACCCAGCCAATAGTTTCTTTTCGCAGATCAAGCGCGACGGGCGCGGAGCACCCCTGCCATGGCCGCAACAGAATTTGGAAAATATCAAAATTAATGGCTTTTATCCCGTCATCATGAACATCATGCCGATCAATGCCAAAACTCTTTCGATTCTAAGGCCAGCCAAATCAAAAATTTGATATGTGTTAATGAAATTCTTTCCTGTTCTCCTCTTGTGTAAAAGTTTATAATTCCGGTAATCTTTCTATTCCCAGATCACAACAACATTTATAATCGCACTATGAAATATTCGGCGCAGGGAAAACATTTATTAGTCGATTTCTTTGGCGTGGCGGCCGACAAGCTGCGCCATCGCAAGCAATTGATGGCGGTTCTCTGCGACGCCTTGCAAAAAGAAGGCTTTAATATTTTGACTAAAACTGCTAGTCACCAATTCAAAGGCGGGGGGCAAGGGGTAACGGGTTTTGTTCTCCTTTGCGAGTCGCATGCGGCTTTTCATTCTTATCCCGAAAAAGGATATATCGCTTTAGATATTTATACCTGCGGCCATCATCAGCCGGTCAAAATTGCCAAAATATTGGAAGAATATCTGAGGCCTTCTTACGTCAAGCGCGTTATGCAAAAACGAGGTTTTACAGATGGATCAAAACGTTAAATCTAAAAAACCCTTTCAATATAAACGGGGCGATCGGTTCAAATATATGAATCGCACGTGGATGGCTTTGGATTTTTCGGTTACGGAAAATGAAAAAGGTTACAAGGAAAGGCAATGGACCGTTGAAGATGAGCAAAGTAAGGAAATGGCTTATCTGCTTTTATGTGAAGAGTCAGGTGGTCAGACAAAAGAAAAATGGGTTTTTACCCGCCAGATTCCGCTGGACGAAGTTTTAAGTTCCGATGAGCTGAGATTATTCGCAGAATTGGTGACCCCCAGCGCCCCTCCGACGGTGTTAGTCTATCAAAAACAGAGTTATCATTTTAAGGAGTCCTATACGGTCAAAGCCACTGATGATGATGGCCGGCGTGTGCCCAAAGAAACATGGGATTATTTTGACGGCAGCGAGGTCAAGAATCTAGCCATTGAAATCTGGAAAGAACCGGAAGGAAATTATCCCGAAGCTTATTTAGGAATTGTGTTTGATCCGGACATGCTTGTTTATAGCGGGTCGCGCAGCGTCCTTGTCAGTAAAGATTTCAATGGAATGTGGATTGTTTTGATAACCGGGATAGTCTTATTCTTTTTTGGTGTTCCCGGGGATTGGCTTTTAGCTTTCACCTTGCCCGTTGTGGCTTTGATGTGGGCCTATATTTTGTCGCCGTCTTATCTGCCCGTGGTGATCGGCGTGGCGCTCCTTATGCTCGGTTTACTGTTTACAGTTTTTTCGACTTTGTCCGGGTTTCTTTGCGGGATAGCTATTCTTTGTCTGGGAACACTTCTTGTGAGATCGTTGGCCCTGGTAAAAAAGGAAATGAGTCGGGATATTCCGCAGGTGGCCGGCTTAGCGGCTTTCATGTCGACGGTGATTTATAGTTTTTTCACTTATTTTAAATTTGCGCCGGGACCTCATCATGCTGGTCAATTGGCGGCGGTCATTTTATTGCCGGTGATCATTGCCGGTGCAACCGTGTTGGTTAATTGGGGGCTGGGCATATTATGGCCAAATACCGGCTTGAGCGAATAAAAGACAGCAGGGATGTGGCGTTTTATATCGACCACTCCTTGCAGTTCGATACCCGTGATGAATATTTTTATCATGAAAGCCTTTTTTTACCAGTCGCGGCCCTTGCGGTCGCGCGAAAGAAAGAGGACATTCACGGTTTAATTCTCGGCGGGGGAGACGGTCTGGGTTTGCGCGAAGGTTTAAAATTTCCGGCAACCCAACGCATCGATCTGGTCGATTATGATGCTCAGATAATTCAATTTGCGAAAACAGAATTGCAGAATTTTAATAAGAAAGCTTTGTCGGACCCTCGCGTTGTGGTGCATATTCAAGAAGCCCATGAGTATCTTCGCCGTGCAACAGGACGCTATGATTATATTGTGGCCGATTTTACTTTTCCGCATGATTTGTCCGGGTGTTCCCTTTTTACGCGGGACTTTTTTTATGATCTCTCGCAACGCCTCAGACCTCAGGGTATTTTTGCCTTAAATGCGTGCTCGCCGATGCGTTCGGCTGAAGCGTTTTGGTCGATTTATCGTACCTTGTCCTGCGTTGGGTTAAATCCTAAGCCTTTTCAAATTCAAATCCCTTCCTTTGTAGCCCAAGGTTATGGTTCATGGGGGTTCTTTTTGGCGTCGAGCGCACCCCTTTTGCATAAGGAAATTCAAAATATTGTTTTTCCCGAAGACCGACAATTTATAACAAAAGATATTTTTTTAAACGCCATGTCATTTGATGGCCATACGGTTCTTCATGGTTTTAATTTTGGCCGTATTATTCACCAGCCGGAAGATTTGCTGACCTTGTTTAATACTTCGGGAATCTTTTCTTCTCTCGGCGGGGAAAGTATCGATTTTTCAAAGGACATGCTGCCGTTCGAAGTCTGGAAATATTTTGCGGCTCAGCCGGAATATATTTTCTTTTCAATGTCAACGTATTGGAAAGAAAGAATATTTAATATTTTGGCTGATTTAGATTGGGGGGAGCTGATGGCCGGAGTGGAAGCCGCTCTTGTTAAGCATTCAAAGGAAAAAGTCCGCGATGTTTGTGCCCTGTTACAGCGTATGTCGCAGGCGTGGAAAAATGGCGAGCAAGGCCGGGAAACTTTTCAGCGGGGTCTGGTTGCCCTTTTAGCGGTTATTATTTTAATCAATATGTTGTGTCCCGATAATGCTTTTTCCAAGGGATATCATGGAGGGCACAATTACTCTTCAAACAGTTCCAGTGAGTCGCAAATCAATTTAAATTTAATTGCGCCTACAGCCGCTACGGCTTTTTACACGGCGTATTGGCTTAATAATGCCTGTGTTCCCGACAGGTCCGGGAATTCTCATCGCAAGTTATTTTTTCCGAGCACAAGTTCGACGGTCAAAGAGAATGTTCAAGAACCATCTTTCTTTGCCTTTAATGATTTGACTTATTTGACTGAACAGGGAAATATTTTTCAATTGATACCGCGGACTCAATTTTTTTATAGGATTGCAACGAGTCGGCTGATTTTGTATCCGCCCGGCCCATCCGCGCCCGTCCTTGAATTGGCTTTAGATCAGGACGTCGCCGATTCTTTAGTGAAAGATATTCAGGCGAATCGTGAGGCTTTGACCGCGAGCATTACCCAGCTTGAGCATTGGTTAAATTGGTCCCAAGCTGCGGCTTTTTTAGTGAAAGATATCGCAAATGAAAAGAAAGAACTGGAAAAACTGAAAACCCTTCAAGCTCTTCTCGACACGATTAACCAAAATAGCTATTCGGCAACAGCTTCAGGTTCCTTGGATGTTGCTTCACTAAAATTAGCACCGGCCGTTTATATCACGGTTAATGGCAACCTGATTGTCAAAACGTCCGACGGCGTCTGGAAAGACTATGTGTATCGGGGCTTTGGTCCCTCGGGAAACCGGGCCGTTCTCTCGACGAATATTCTATTGGACCGCTTCTTTGAGGAATTGCTGGGCGGGGCGGTACAAAATTTAAAACCTCAGGATCCCTTGTTATCTTTGATCAACGATAAAATGAACAGGCGATAAGTTATGCAAGTGCGTTACCTTAATAATCAAGATGAACAAGCCTGGGACCATTTTGTCCAAGGATCGGTTTACGGCGGTTTTATGCAATCCTGAAAATGGAGTGAATTTAAAGAGCAGGCCGGACAGAAAATATTTCGGTTGGCGGTGATGGACAAAGAGACCGTGATCGGTGGTGCTATTGTTTATATGGTCGAATCATCTTTGGGGACTTCGCCGCTGATTATTCCTCAGGGACCGGTTTTGCCTTGGCATAACTTGGTTTTAGCTGGAGAGGCATGGGATATTCTTTTTAAAGAATTGAATGTTCTTGCGCGCCAGTTTCGCTCTGCTGTTCTGCGCGTTGAACCGGCTGTTTCGGTTGATATGATGACGAAGTTTTTTCCAACAGCTAAACGCGCGCCCATTGATCTTGTTCCTGCGCCGAGCCTTTTGATCACCATCAATCGACCGGACAAAGATATCCTCGCCGATATGAAGCCTAAAGGCCGCTACAATATTAAACAAGCTGCGAAACACGGCGTTGAAACGGTATGGGAAATATCGACTGTGTTTTTGGAGGAGTCCTACAAACTTTTTAATTTGACGTGTCTGCGGCACCGGTTTACCGGCGAAAGCTTTGATTTCTTTGTGAACCTTGTGGAACATTTACGGACGAAAAACATGCTACGCATTTATTTGACCCGCTATCGTGGCGTGGTAACATCTACGGCGATAATTATTCTTTATGGACAAACAGCTACTTATTTGTATGGAGGGTCTCTGCCTTTTTTCCCGCAAACCATGTCAAGTTATGACCTTCACTGGACCGCCATGAAAGAGGCACGGTTGGCGGGATGCCGTTTTTATGATTTTTATGGAATAGCGCCGGAGAATCAACCGTTTCATCCGTATGCCAAATTTACAAATTTTAAAAAGAAATTCGGAGGACATCCGACGATTCATGCCGGGGCTTACGATATTATTTTTTATCAACAGTTGTCAGCACTCTGGCTTAAGCAAATGGACGCCATGGCTGTTAATTAAAAGGAGGGGGTATGTGGGGGGAACTAAAAATCGCGCAGTTAGTGGGCAGTGTCTTTTATGGCTTCTTAGGAATTGGTCTTTTTATCCTGGCTTATATTATCATTGAGAAATTAAGTCCTTTTTCCGTCAAGAAAGAAATCAGCGAAGATCAAAATATCGCTCTAGGGATCATTATCGGCTCGGTGATGATTGGTTTAGCCATTATCATTGCGGCCGCTATTCACGGTTGATCAATTTTTGCTGCGGTTGGTTTTTGACAGGACCGGTTAGAAGAAAAAGGCAGGGTTTATTTTCTTTTTAAAATTTTTGTTCCATGATGGGACCACCACAGCGGCTCTGCATTCCATTCTCCGAATTGAGCGACGACCGTGAAATGATCAGCCATATACTTTGCCAGCAAGGGGCAATATTTGTCACTGATTGGAATAATTCCGGGCTCCTTGTCTCGATTGGATAAAACAATCCATCCTACTTTCTTTTTCTCCAGATTCCTAATAATTTCAATTTCTTGCTCGGTCGGAAAAACAAGATTAACATACGAGAGCTCGGGGGTGGGAGAAGCTTTGTCCGCTAGAAAATAATAGAGAGGATCGTAGGGGATCGCCCAAAACAATTCGTTGTCTTTAAGGTGGTCGTGAAGATAGTGAGTTGTTGCGGTGACGGTTTGAATCCATGCTGGATCATTACTGATTTTAATATCGGTCTCTGCAATTTTAAAGCGGCTGGCCGGGCTTTGATATTGATTAAAGAGGACGGAATCCGTCGGGATTTTCAAAAAAGCAAGGCCGCAAATCAGAAGAAAGATAACGGCTTGAACGGTCCATTTGGCATGATTTAAGGCGAAGCCCATGACGAGAAACATGAGCAGCACTTTGAAGGGTTCCGACCAGTAGGCCTGATAGAATTTTCCCATCATGACAAATTCATGCAAACACAAAACATAAAAAAAGACGGGAACAAGAAAGGAAACAAAAATTTTTCTTTTATCGGCAGGCTCGGCGTTCTTCCAGATGTGCAGGCCTTTGAACGCACTGAGATTGATAAGCAGAGCAAAGGCCATGTTCTCCCACGATGAAAAAATGTTTTTGCTGAGCAGATACCCGTTTACAAGAAGATTTAAAAGGATATTTTGTTGATACGCATCGCCCAAACCCGTGATTTGAAAATGAGTGCCGAAATATGGAAGACACTGCCGGATATAATAAAAAGGCAGATGCCGGACAAAAATCCAGTAAATAAAGACCACCAAGGTCGGGACAATAAGAATAGACAAAAAGTAAAAAAAGACCGGATGCTTTTTTTGAATCAAACTGTCAATAAAAATAATGAGAAGGAAAGCTAAAAGGGCCGCGAAGCCCAGATTGAGCTTAATGAGAGAAAGCAGGACAATCCCAAGCAGGCTGGCATATAACATTCGGGAGTTTGAAAATTTTATATATTGCAAAGTGCAAAAGGAAATCAACAATAAAACCGGTATTCCGCCGGTATGGTTAAAAGTATAGGGAAAGTCCTTAAAGAAAATCCAAAACCATACGGTTCCGAGAGCAGAAAACCAGCGCGGGACCCACACCGACAAATTTCCATAAAATAATAATCCCGCCAACAGAATGAGCAAGGCTTTCCCTAATAAAACACTTTGAATCGTCGCTCCAAACACTTTCATGAAGGGCGCATAATAGTAGATCATCAGCGGGCCATAATTCCAGCTGAAATCCTGATAGGGCACGGCCCCTTTTAAGACCGCTTGCACCGCGTAAAGAATGAGGCCATGATCTCCTTGAGAAAGAAACAACAGAAATCCGGTGAAAGGTTTTAATATGGCAATACCGAGAAACAAAAGAATAAAAAGATAGGTTTTATGGGAAAAAAGGTGAGCAAAGAAAGAAGCTTTCAAAGAGCTGTCTTTCTTTTTAAGATGCGAGTGGCATGATTGGCTGACCATCCGGCGGGTTTGCGCCAATCGCCAAATTCAGCGACCAGCGTGAAATTCTTTTCCAAATATTCTCCGATCAAGGGACAATAGGTTTGGCCGAGAACGCCCAGTCCTTTTTCCGCGGACCAGGAACGATTGGAGACAACCACCCAATTGGTGTGGTGGGCTTCCAATTCTTTGATAATTTTTCGTTCTTGTTCCTTAGGAATGTTGATATGTTCAAAAAAGATCAATTGCCGCGTGGGGGACTTTTTGTCCGCAAGATAGTAATATAAAGGATCATACGGCAGAGCAAAAAATGTTTCCTGCGTGGGGATTTCCTTTTGTAGAAAATTCATTGTCCGTTCGACAGTAACAAACCAGTTTTCCGGATTTCCGCTTGTGATGCGGCCGCGTTTGTGGGTTAAAAATTGCTCGGGGATTTTTTTGTTTTGAATGGTATTTACACCGTCAACAAAGCGAAGAAAAATAATAACAAACAACGCTGCGAATAGGATTTTTTGCAGGGATAAAGAAATGTCTTTGACGCCGTAGCCGATAATTAAAAAAAGCAGCATGGTGCTAAAAGGGGTCGCCCAATAACTTCGGTAGAGAACGCCGCTGAGCAGATATTCGTGGAGATTGATAAAATAGAGAAAAACCAAAAGAAAAAAAACAATGATCATGGTTTTTCGTTCTTCCGGGGCGGCTTTGCCAAAAAAGATTTTGAATAGACTGAGAAAAATCATGGATATGGTAAAAACGGCAAATATTTTGTTTGCCGGAGTAGAGAGCAAGTTAAAAACAATGGCATGTCCCAGGGCATAGAGAGTTTTCCATAGGGTGGAATGGTATGGTTGGTCGCCGGACATATACGGCAGGCATTGGCGGATTTCAAAAAAAGAAAGTTTATAAAGCAAAAGATAATAAATGGCAAAAAGCAAAAGAGGGACAATGATCCCGGCGGCTTGAGTTAAATATTGTTTTCCCGCCGTCTTGGGAATGCGATGAAAAGAGTCGAAAAGACGATAAAAAATGATGAGCGCAAAGAGATTGGCGAGGCCGAAGTTGATTTTGATGAGGGAAAGAAGAAAAATAAAAAATAAAGCAAAAGAAAGATATTTTGTCCGCGGTCGGATCACATATAAAAAAAGACAAAACGTGAAGGCCATAAGGCAGGTGACGCCGCCGATATGATTATATGTAAAATAAAAATCCGGTTGGAATGTCCAGAACCATAAGGCCGCCATATAGGCGAATAAGGCTGGGATGACGCGGGACAGAGAAAAGAAAATCAGGGTGCCAGCCAAAACAGTGAGAAGAATTTTTCCGATAAGGATGCTGGGGATGGCCATACCGAAAATTTTAAAGAATAAAGCATAGTAATAAGGCATCAAAGGCCCATAAACCCACCAAAAATCCAAATAAGGGACTTGTCCATTTAAAATTTGGGCAAAAACGTAAAGGTCGCGGCCGTGATCGCCTTGTCCTAACGCCGGTTGAAAAGCGGCTTGATGGAAAAGGAGAAACAATCCCGTGAGCGGAACGAGGAAAAAGGATATAAGGTTACGATTCATATTTTAATCATTTGACGCTGTGTGCAAGTGTTGATCTATCGTTATGATTTACGATTGCTGATTCGCTGAGTCTTTTTGAGGCTCATTTGTTTTGCGCCTCTAGGGCGCTATTCGCCTAAAAAGGACTCAGCGAATCAAGAAAACTTGCCTATCGCGTTATTCGGAACATTGATATTATAGGCGATTTTTTTATGGCTTGCAGAAAAGATTAAGAATTTTTTCTTTTTATGGTAAATTAGTCCATTCAATCGCAGGTCTTAAGCCTGCAAAAATTTAAAGGAGATAAAATGGTCACCTTTGAGGACTTTAAAAAACTGGAATTGATCGTTGCCCAGATCAAGGACGTGAAGGAACATCCCAATGCCGATAGGTTATACATTTTAAAAATCGACACCGGTAAGGAAGAAAAACAACTGGTTGCCGGTATCCGCGCTCAATATAAACCCGAAGACCTCATCGGTCGCAAGGTTGTGGTCATCAATAATCTCGAGCCGGCCGTGATCCGCGGAGAAGCATCCAACGGCATGGTTTTGGCGGCGTCCGGGGAAAACGGGCCGGTCATTCTTTTCCCGGAAAAAGATGTTCCCGTAGGGACCATCATAAAATAATGTTAAAAGATTTTAAACAATTTGTCCCCTCGGCTGTATGTCTCCAATGCGACGGATGCTGCCGCTTTAAAGAAGTCGACAGCCGCTGGCGGCCGCATATTACGAAAGACGAAAAGAAAGCCGCAGCTCTTCCCGCTTTGGTGGACAAGGTTTTTGGCCGTAATGTCATCGCTCCCGACGGGCGAATTAATGTCACGCCGTGCGCCCAAGGTTTTTTGTGTCATTTTTTTAATTCTCAAGATAAGACCTGCGGCATTTATCACGCCCGGCCTTTTGAGTGTCAGCTTTATCCTTTTTTGTTGGGAAAAGAAGGCGACCGAGCTGTTCTGTACGTGCATTTGAATTGTCCCTTTGTCCAAGAGCATTGGGGCAATTCAGGCTATAAAGCCTATGCGCAGTATTTGCAGGAATTCCTTAATAAAGGGGATGTGCAGAAGTTTTTGCAACAAAACCCTTCGCTTTGGACAGATTATTCAGCTTACCGGTCCGAACTGGATTATGTCTGTGCCCTCTCTTTTAAACTATAAGCCACTTGTCGAGCGATACCTAAAGGAAACACCGGCCAAACTGTCGGCGTTTTCTTTTGTGACTATTTTTGTATGGCAGGATTTCTTTCAGTTTCAATTTGAAGAGATTGACGGAAATTTGTGCATTTTTGCAGACGCGGACGGGACATTTTTATACTTGCCGCCCTTGGGTCATGCGATCAGCCGCGAAGCCACCGATTTGATTTTTGAACGCTTGCGGACGCTTAATAAAGGAAAAAGTGTGACGCGGATTGAAAATGTCACCGAAGAACAGCTACGACATTTTCCATCGGGAGATTATAAAATTTATAAAAAGGGGTACGAATATTTTTATTATCGTCGGGACTTGGTCGGACTTAAGGGGGATGAGTACAAATCCAAACGTCATGCCTGCAACCATTTTGTTAAAACATATTCGGTGTGTTACCGGCCTTATGAAAAATCCATGGCCGTAGAATGCGATGCGCTTTTTAACCTATGGAGCCAAGAGAAACGCAGAAAGACCACGGATGAAATCGACTTGGCCTTGCTGGAGGATAATAAAGCTGTCCACCGACGGATTCTGGAATCTTTCAAAGATCTGGATATTATAGGCCGGGTCGTGGAAATGAAGGGGAAGATTGTGGCATACACTTTCGGTTACTTTGTTAAGACGGACGTTTTTTGTGATCTTGTGGAAATAGCCGATACTCGCTACAAGGGGCTGGCGACCTATATTTTTAATCAGTTTTGTAATGACCCGGCTTTGGGGGATGTAAAATTTATCAATGTCATGGATGATTTTGCCATGGAAAAGGTCAATCACACAAAGATGTCTTTTCGTCCAACCATTCTCATGCCAGCATACACCGTCAGTCTCTGGTCATAAAATATGCAGACTTTTTCCTATGACCTTGAAGTTGATCCCGTGGATCTTTTGCGGCTTTTGCAAGATAAGCCGGGAGTTTTCCTTTTGGAAAGCAGTATGCGTCAGCGCGAACGGGGAAGGTATTCTTACTTGGGGTTTGATCCTTTCTTGACGGTCAAGGGAAATGATGCGGCGTCTTTTGCGCGTTTGGAAAAAACTTTTCAGAGTTTTATCTCTGGCCCGGTTTCGCCTGGGACGCCTTTTTCCGGCGGGCTTGTGGGGTATTTGAGTTATGATTTTGGTTTACAATTTGAGAAAATCCAAAGTCGCCATCGGCGAGAGGGGATCTCAGAATTTCTTTTTGGTTTTTACGATTGTGTGATTGCCATTGACCATTTTCAGAATAAAGTTATTGTCAGCTCGAATGGTTATCCGGAAAAGGTTTCTTTACTTCGCAAGAAACGGGCGTCCGTACGTTTGAAAAATATCAAGAAAATTTTGGCTGACTTGCCAGCGCAAAGACATAGACAGCGAACGGGCCGCCTTTGCGAGGTTGATTTTAAAAGTAATTTTAGTAAAACAGATTATTGCAATGCGGTGAAAAAGGCTTTAGATTATATAAAGTGCGGCGATATTTATCAGGTCAATTTAGCCCAGGAATTTTTTTGTCAATTGAAACAGCGAGCGGATAGCGTAGAGCTTTATAATGTTTTACGCCGTCTTTCCCCCTCGTGTTTTGGGGGATATATGGATTTGGGCCCGTGGCAAATTGTGAGTTCTTCTCCGGAAATGTTCTTGCGTTTGCAAAACGGCAAAGTTGAGACACGTCCCATGAAGGGAACCCGGCCTCGGGGCCGCACCTTTAAGGAAGATCAGCGGCGGGTTTGCGAATTGCGCCACGACGGTAAAGAAAAAGCGGAACTTCTTATGGTCACGGATTTGGAGCGCAATGATTTGGGCCGGGTTTGTGATTTTGGTTCCGTACGTGTCCAAGAAATTCGAGAAATCGAAAAATACCGTACGCTTTATCAGGCGACCGCGACGGTCAGCGGACGACTCGCCCACGACCGCAATGGTTTTGATTTGATCAAAGCGTGTTTTCCCGGTGGTTCTATTACCGGCTGTCCCAAGATCCGGGCCATGCAGATCATCGATGAACTGGAACATTCTCGTCGAGGAATTTATACTGGGGCGTTAGGCTATCTGGGTTTTAATGGTAATCTGGCGTTGAATGTGTTGATTCGTACCTTGCTTGTTGAGGGCAAAAAAGTCAGTTTTCACGTCGGCAGTGGAATTGTCGCGGATTCAAATCCGCGGGCGGAATATGCGGAGACCTTGGTCAAGGCGCGGGCTTTAAAGGAAAGCCTCAGATATGCAAAATAGCATTATTTTTTTGGACGGACAATTTAAAACCATTTCCCAAGACGGTTTTAGAGCTTTTTCCCCCGGGCTTATCCGAGGACTAGGAGTTTTTGAAACCTTGCTTTGCGAGGACGGAAAAGTTTTTTTTCTGGCCCAGCATTATCGCCGATTTTTGCATGGTTGTGATCGTTATGTTTTGCCGCAGCCGATGTCTCTTCGAGAGACCAAAGACATTCTGGGCCAGCTTTTGCGCGACAATAAGTTGAGAGACGGCAGGATCAGAATGATGTCCTGGCGAAAAGGCTGGGAACTGCATTTTGCGATGCTCGTGGTCCCTCGTTCGCCGTTTCCGGAAAAAGTTTATCGCCGGGGATTTTCCGCCTGCCTTTATCCCCGGCGGCTCGATCGTCCTTTTCAACTGGCCAAGGTCAAAAGTCTGGATTATGGATTTTTTTTAAGAGCTTACGAATATGCTTTAAAAAATGATTGTCACGAAGCTCTTCTGATGAATAGCCGCGGACAGGTGGTTGAGGGAAGCCGGAGCAATATTTTCTTTGTGAAAGACCATAAACTTTTTACACCCTCGTTGGCCTCGGGATGTTTGGCCGGTACAACGCGGCAAACCGTGTTGACTTTAGCCAAAAGTTTAAACCTTAAAATTCCGGCGGCTTCAGGGACAAGCGTGGACTTGCAAAGCAGCGAAGAAGCCTTTCTAACCAATGCTTTAGTCGGAATCATGCCTCTGACCCATTTTCTTGGCCACAGGATTTCCGACGGACAGCCGGGACATTTGACTCAGCGGTTGGCCCAAGGT
The DNA here is from genome assembly GCA_031423615.1 of Candidatus Omnitrophota bacterium. Lineage (GTDB taxonomy): Bacteria > Omnitrophota > Gorgyraeia > Zapsychrales > JANLHA01 > JADLGJ01. Next base: position 5,974 of record JANPFV010000012.1, on the reverse strand, counting down.
TACAGAAAATTAAGCCAAGAACATGCGGATTTTCTGATATAATGCAGCCTCGAATTTTATTTTCTTGCCTTTATAATCATAAGGAGAACGCGATGCGATTTATAAAAATTTCTTCTCTTTGTTTGTTTGTCCTTTGGGCGGTGACCTCTTCTTCCTGGGCGCAATATGATGCTGAGGATGTTTCTTCCTCGGAAGCGCGCTCTTTGAGCAATCCGGAATGGCAGGCCACTCTCGACATGATTACCAGGCAAACCAAGGAATTATTGAAAGAGAATGAAAAATTAAATTCGGAACATGAATTCTTGCAGGAAAAAGTTTCCGGGCTCAAGGCCAGTTTAGAAAAAACAAAGGCTGAGATCAAGCAATTGCAGTCCCAAAAGACAAAGGCCGGTACCGTGTCACCAAAGGTTGCAGTTTCCGACGCATCGGACAAGATGTCAGATTTGCAAAAAGAAATCGATGATCTCTCCGCAGAAAATAAGGACTTAGAAAAAGAATTGACGGAGATCAAAGAAAAGAATCGTCTTTGGAAAATACAGGTCGCGAGCCTCCAGAACCAGAAACGCGACACCCGTCTTGACGCTAATTATGAGGAGGCCCGCGGCAGTGGTTTTGAGGCAGGTACGCAATATCCGTCTTCGGACTTACAGCGGCAGTTGGACAAGTCTTTGCAAAATGAGAAAGATTTAGCGGAAGCATTAGAAAAGATTACGGCTCAGAATGAAGATTATCCCGAGGAGGAGGCCGTCTTAAAGAAGAAGACCCGCGATCTTGAGGACCGTGTCAAAATGTTGAGAAAGGACATTGCCGCTCAACAGCAACAGAATGAAAAGCTTAAAAAGTCGGCCAAGAAAGGCAAGGGAGCGACCAGCGGGGCTTCCGTGGATCTGGTTAAACAGAAAAAACTTTTGGAAAGCGATGTTGTAAAATTAACGGCCCAGTTGGACGCTGTCAGTAAAACCGTAGGAGAATCCAAGGAAGTCCTAGGAAAGAAGCGCCAGCTGATGAATCAGATAATGCATCTTGACGCGGAGAATCAGGAATTGCGCGGCAAAATCGATGCTCTCGTTGCGGATTCCGCGCCGAGATAATTTAGAGGGGGATTTATGGACGATATTTTAGAAATTTTGGCCAAGGACGCCCGCGTGACACCAGAAGAAATCGCGAAATTGACCCGCCGTAAACTGGGGGATATCAAAAAAGCCATCAAAGAATATGAAGACGATGGCACGATCATCAAATATAAGACCGTGCTCGACCTAGACAAGACTCGGGGCGATAATTTGTCTTTCGTGCGTGCCTTGATCGAAGTCAGCATCACCCCGCAAAAAGATGTCGGGTTCGATAATGTTGCCGAACGGATCTTCAGTTTTCCGGAAGTGACCAGCTGCTACTTGGTCTCTGGAGCGTATGATCTTTTGGTGGTTGTTGAGGGAGATAATCTGCAGACAGTTTCTAATTTTGTCGCCTCCAAGCTTTCACCCATGGAAGGCGTGCGTAGGACGTCGACCCATTTTCTTTTGAAAAAGTATAAAGAAGACGGCCAAATTTTAAAAAAATACAGTAACCGCGAAAGATTGGCTATTTCGTATTGATTTATTTTAATAACGTGATGTGCAAGTTTTGATTTGTCGTTATGATTGATGCTTTCTGATCCGAGGAGTTTTTTGAGGCGAATAGCGCCATAGAGGCGCAAAACAAATGAGCCTCAAAAGGACTCGTCGGGTCAGAAAAATTTACACAGGGTGTTTTAATAATCTATGAAAATCGCAAAACGTGTCGATCAATTAGCCCCGTCGGGCATTCGTGCTTTTTTTGACCTCGTTCTCGGTATGAAGGACGTTATTTCCTTGGGGGTAGGTGAGCCGGATTTTGTCACGCCGTGGCATATCCGGGAAAAGGCCATTTTCTCCCTTGAGAAAGGTCAAACATCGTACACATCTAACAAAGGTATGCCTGAACTGCGCCACGATATTAATAAATTTCTCGCTCAACGTTATGGCCTATCATACGATTTTAATGAAGAAATTCTTATTACCGTGGGAGTCAGCGAAGGCCTGGACCTTGCGTTTCGCGCGATTTTAGACCCCGGCGATAAAGTTTTGATCCATGACCCCTGTTACGTTTCTTATGCGCCGGTGGTCACTTTGACAGGCGGTGAAGCCGTGATGTTGAAAACGGACCTCTCGACCGGTTTTAAATTGACACCGCAAGTTATTGCGGACAATTGCGTCAAAGGTGTCAAGGCTTTGATGATCAATTATCCCTGTAACCCGACGGGAACGTCTTATACTAAAAAAGAACTGGAGGCCATTGCGTCGATTGTTCGCAAATACGATTTGCTGGTCATCAGCGATGAAGTTTATGACGAGCTGACCTATGATTTTGAACACACACCCTTCGCTTCGCTCAAGGGCATGAAGGAACGGACCATTTATTTGAACGGTTTTTCCAAGGCGTACGCCATGACCGGTTTTCGCCTGGGATGGGCCGCTGGTCCGGCCGAGATCATCGCGGGCATGACGAAAATTCATCAGTACACCATGCTTTGCGCGTCCATCACGGCGCAAATGGCGGCGTTGGAAGCCATCAAGAGTGGATTTAAGGATGTTGCAGAAATGAAACGGGAATATCATCGTCGGCGCAATTATATTGTGGATGCTCTTAACGAAATTGGCTTGCCGTGCCATATGCCCCAGGGGGCGTTTTATGTTTTTCCCTCGATCAGGAAAACGGGCATGAAGGCCATGGATTTTGCCAAAGGTCTTTTGCACGAAAAGAAAGTCGCCCTCGTTCCGGGCAGTGCGTTCGGAGAAAATTTGGATGATTTTATCCGCATATCTTACGCGTCGAGTTATGACAATCTCAAGGAAGCGGTCCGTCGTATTTCCGAATATCTGAAGGAGTCAAAAAATGCCAAGAAAAGAAGATGAAACAGATTTTCAGATTCGTTTTTATGAAGCTATCCTCAGGGATACACCTGATTTCATTGAGGTGTTGATCGCCATAGGGGATCTTTATACCCATAAAGGAATGGTGGAGAAAGGCCTGCAAGTCGATTTGCGCTTGTCGCGTCTGCGGCCGGATGACGGTGTTGTTCTTTATAATTTGGCTTGCAGTTATTCCTTGATGCGTGAAATTGACAAAGCCTTTGGTGCCGTCAAGCTGGCGCTCGAATGCGGGTACGAGGATTTAAATTATCTGGAAGTTGATGACGATTTAGAACATCTGCGTCAGGATGTACGCTTTCAGGAGTATTTGTCTCGTTATCGTCGAGAAAAAGTCCTGCAATCCAAACCGTGATGAAAAATTTACTATTTTGTCTGGCCCTGGGGTCTGTGTTTCTTTCTTTCCTTTGCGTTTCTTTTGCAGAAGCCCAAACCCCGCCTCAATATACCATCGAAGCCCGCATTGATGTTCAGGCCAAGACAATCACTGCTCATCAGACCACCCAATGGACGAATAACGGGACGACCCCGGTTCCCGATCTTGTTTTCCACCTTTATCCCAATCGCCACTATCAAAGCAAGGAAAAAGATTTGCTTTGGCGTTTTTCCGGATATTTTAAGGTCAACCCTTTTCCGGAGGGATTTCAGTCCGGCCAGATGAAAATTCTTTCCGTGAGCGCCAATGGCCGGCCGCTTAAGTTTGTCATCGAAGGCGATGATGCAACTCTTTTAAAAGTGGATCTGGCTCAGAGTCTTAAACCCGGAGATTCCGTTGAAATCGCACTGGATTTCTCTGTTGATATTCCTCATATCACGCTCGGCCGTTTGGGCTGGCACGACAATGTTTTTCGTCTGTCCCATTGGTATCCTGTTTTAAGTGTTTATGAAAAGGACCGCGGCTGGAGCAAAAATCCTTTTTATCCTTTTCACCGGCCATTCTTTAGCGAAGCGTCCCAGTACAAAGTTGTTTTAACGACCCCCCGGAATCAAGATGTGGCTTCATCCGGTCGTCAATCCGGACAAGTTCTAAATGCCGACGGCACATTTACGACAACTTATGAGTCTCAACTCCCGATTCGTGAATTTAGTTTTGCGATGAGCAAAAATTACAACGTTTTGACCCAGGAATTTGCGGGAGTCACGATCCAGTCCTTTTTCTTGCCTGGTGGCGAAAAAAGCGCCCGAGCCGCCATGGCTTCAGCTGTGAGCCTGATGAAGTTTTATACCGATCAATTCGGGAAATATCCTTATGACCAATTTAGTATTGCGCCGGTTGATCTGGGTTATGGCGGAGAACAAATGTCGAACCTGATTTTTATCGACCGGCGGGCTTATGAAATGCCCAGTCTGATGAACCGTTATTTTGATTTTCTCGTTGCCCACGAGACGGGACACCAATGGTTTTATAATGTCGTGGGTTCCGACGAGTATACGGAAATGTGGCTGGAAGAGGGTTTTAATTCTTATTTTATTGAGAAATATCTGGCTCAAAAGTATGGCGAAAACGGAGAGGTGATTGATTTTCCGCTGTGGTTTAAGAAATTTGAATGGGTTCTCCCTCCGTTGACTTTTAAAAAAACCCGTGACACGCGTTATAAAATGATCAGCCGGACCGGCAAGGACCATGAAATCATCAGCCGACTGTCGAGTTTCAGTGAACCCAGTGCCATTTTTTCTGTGACCTATGGCAAGGGAGCGCGTGTTTTGGGTATGCTCAAGTACTATCTGGGTGAAGAAGTTTTTGCCCGGGTTTTTAAAAGGATTTTTGCGGAGTACCGCTTTAAGAATTTAAAGGTTGCGGATTTTATCCGGATATGTGAGGAGGAAAGCGGCCAGAACCTGCAAAGTTTTTTTACACCCTGGCTTTATGGCCGGGAACAGTTGAATTATGCCGTCGCCGGAGTGCACGGAAAAACTCTGACGTTACGAAATCGGGGCGGGATATCTATGCCTGCGGAAGTCCGTGTTTTATACCGCGACGGAAAAACAGAAGAATTGATCTGGAAAGGCGTCCCCCGCGTAGAACATATCGCTTTGCATTACGATTCGCCGATTGCGGATGTTACGATCGACCCCGAAGAAAAATTATTGGACATTGACCGCGTGAACAATCATTGGCCGCGGCGCATGCATTTGAAGTTTGTCCCTCTTTATCTCGGTCTTTATGAAATTCCTGCTCTGATACCCGATGACGGTTATGTTTTGACCGTCGGACCGGAACTGGCCAATAATGGTTTAGGAATCAAGGCTTCCTTGCAAAAACCATATGACCAAATCCTTTACGCGGGAAGTGATTACGAGTTTGGTGAAAGTTTGCACCGTTCCCGTTTGGGGTATGAGTTAAAAAATGTATTTGCAACCCAGACCGTTCTCGGCGCGGAGATTTCAAACACGACGGATTATAAAGACGGGGATGATGATTTAGTCAGCGGGAAAATTTATGTGCGCCGCGAGCTCTGGCCGGCGCAATACAGTTTGCCCGACATCAATGATCATGTTTCTCTCTATTTAGTGCGCAATCAAAGTATTAATGACGGCGCCGATCTTTTGTCGGGCCGGGAAGGGATCAGCCATGCGAATTATGGCCGCCGGAAAGAAGCCATTGTCGGTACGGCTTTCCATTGGGAACGCAACGGTCCGTCTCCGGATCCGCGACAGGGTTATAAATTGGACGCTTTTGCCGAGAACGCGGGGCATTTTCTCGGGGCGACACAAACGTTTTCCCGCAGCGCGGCCGATATGAGCCTTTATTTGCCGGTGACCTTGCATTCTAAAACCGCCCTGCGGATTAAATATGGAGCGGGTTATCCCGATGATAAGGAATTGTTTTACTTAGGCGGGATGGACGGATTGCGCGGTTATGCGCTTAAATCTGTCCGCGGGGCGAATATGCTTTTGGGCAGCGTGGAGTATCGCTTTCCTTTTTTTGATAATTTAAGAATTTCTTTCTTGGATCATATTCTTGGGCTGGAGACTATCGGTGGCGTCATTTTTTCCGACGTAGGCGAGGCGTGGTTTTCGGCTGT
>JANPFV010000011.1:0-33979 GCA_031423615.1 Candidatus Omnitrophota bacterium | reverse complement strand
GCATTGATTGGCGATCCCTCAGGGCGAGATCAGTCACGCCCACTAGTTGATAGGCACTTCATTAGTGACAACGCTGAAACCTATAAGAAGCAGGCGCTTAGAATTCTGGATGAAAAACGAACAACATTTGTTCGAAATAGTGAGTGGCTTAATCGTCTTGATACGCAAGAAACTTTGGAGTTGACCGCTTATTCGACGGTGGCGCAAATGCTGGCGCGTGCGGATTTTAAAAAGCGATTCGATGCTGGGAATGAAATTCGTATTCTTGAATTTATTTATCCGCTATTGCAGGGATATGACTCAGTCCATCTTCAAGCTGATGTTGAGTTAGGCGGCTCTGATCAAAAGTTTAATTTACTTATGGGTAGGCAGTTGCAGGAAGTTTATTATCGGCGTAATCATATCGATAAGAAGCCCCAGACCGTCATTATGACTCCGCTCTTAGAGGGGACCGACGGCGAAAAAAAGATGAGTAAGTCTCTGGGCAATTACATCGGGATCAATGAGCCGCCCGCAGACATTCTGGGTAAGGTGATGTCGATCAACGATGATCTGATGATGAGGTATTACGAAATTTTAACGGAACGTGATCTCGTTGAAATTAAAAAGCTTCATCCTAAAGAAGCCAAGTTGCAGTTGGGTGAAGAAATCGTTTCGCAGTTTTATTCCCGCGAAAAAGCCCGGCAGGCCCGGCAGGAATTTGAAAAGATTTTTAGCAAGGGTGATGTTCCGGAAGATGTGCTGGAATACAAAGTTGTTGCGGTCAATGAAAAAATTATTGATATTTTGTTGAAGAACAAAATCGTGGCTTCGAAAAGCGAAGCGCGGCGTTTGCTCACGCAAGGCGGGGTCACGATGGGCGGTGAGAAAATCACCGACGAGGAATGGGTCTTAAGGCCCGGTATTGTGAAGGTCGGGAAGAGGCGGTTTTTAAAAATTATTTTCAAGTGATATGGCCCTAATAAGAAGAGAAATTTTCTTGACAAAAAATATTAGCGAAGTATACTTGATATTCATTTGTCGCCCCTGTAGCTCAGCCGGTAGAGCACGTCCTTGGTAAGGACGAGGTCACCGGTTCAAGACCGGTCGGGGGCTTATATCTGGTCTATGACCCTCAGGATGGTCTACCGGTAGACAGGAATCGAAAGCCAAAATTATTATGCGCGAAAATATACAATTTGAATGCACGGAATGCCGCAGGATCAATTATTCAAGCACGAAGGATAAGAAACAAAATCCTGATCGTATTGAACTTAAGAAATACTGCCGGTTTGACCGCAAGCACACCGTACATCGGGAGTTAAAGAAGTAATCCCTTTTTTAAAATGATTTTATTAACACTGCTGACCTGGTGATTATAGGCCTGTAGCTCCAATTGGTAGAGCAGCGGCCTCCAAAGCCGAGTGTTGTGGGTTCAAATCCTACCAGGCCTGCATATATAATATAGAGAAAATATGTTTGCTAACATCCGGAAATTCATTTCTGAAGTCATTGTAGAATTAAAAAAGGTTTCCTGGTCAACGCGCAGCGAGTTGATTGAGTCGACCCAGGTGGTATTGCTCAGCACCGCTTTTTTAGGAATTTTCATTGCGGTTGTTGACATTGTTATTTCAAAATTTGTGGGAGTAATCATCAGATAATATGGAAAGCCAAAGTCTTCATAAGTGGTATGTGATTCACACCCAGACCGGTGCTGAAGAAAAGGCCAAGGCGGGGTTAGAAGGACGGATGGCTAAGACGGATTTAAAAAAATTCGTTGATGAAATTGTTGTTCCGACCGAGCAGGTCTCGGAAATCCGCGGCGGGAAAAAAAGAATCACCTCCCGTAAGTTTTTCCCCGGCTATATCATGGTCAAGATGGAGATGACCAAGGAAAGCTGGTATCTGGTTAAGACCACTCCGGGAATCACCGGTTTTATCGGTCCCGGTCGTCGGCCGACTCCCATATCGGACGATGAAGTGAGCTCGATTCTTCGGCGGACGGAAGATACCGAAACAAAGCCCAGCCCCAAAGTTATTTTTGAAATCGGTGAAGCCATCAGGATTTCAGAAGGCCCGTTTGCAAATTTTAACGGCTCGGTTATGGAAGTTTATCCCGAACGCGGAAAGCTTAAAGTCAGCGTGTCCATTTTTGGTCGCTCGACCTTGGTCGAATTAGAATACTGGCAAGTTGAAAAAATTTAGTCGCGGTAACAATCCCGAAGGGATGCTTTAAACCGGGGCTTTCATTTTAAAATGGATTTCCGTTTCGACGGGAATGACAATCGTAAGGTGAAATAAATGGCAAAAGAAGTCATAGCACAGATCAAATTATATGTTCCAGCTGGACAGGCCAATCCTGCTCCACCCGTCGGGCCGGCTCTAGGACAGCATGGCGTCAACATTATGGGCTTTTGTAAATCTTTTAATGAACAGACCAAGGGCAAGGAAGGATTGACTTTGCCCGTGGTCATTACGGTTTACAAGGACAAATCGTTTGACTTCATCATCAAAACCCCGCCGAGCGCCGTTCTTATCAAAAAAGCCGCAAATCTTGCCAAGGCTTCCGGGCAAGCGGGTAAAGAAAAAATCGGTCAAATTTCCCGCGCCAAGATCGAAGAGATTGCCAAAACCAAAGCCGATGATTTGAATACCGTTGATTTTAAAAAAGCTGTTAAGACGATCGAAGGAACCGCCCGCAGTATGGGCATTGAGGTGGTAGGTTAATATGGTACACATCAGTAAGCGTAAAAAAGATTTTACAAAGGCTTTCACCCCGGAAAAGAAATATACTCTCGATGAAGCTTTGACCTTGGTTGAGAAATTTCCAAAAGTCAAATTTGATGAAACGGTCGAATTGCATTTTCGCTTGAATATGGATGCGAAGGAAGGCGAGCAGCCGGTCCGGGGGACGGTCATTCTTCCTCATGGAATCGGCAAAAAAGTCCGCGTGGCTGTTTTTTGCAAGGGGGAATTTGCCCAAAAAGCGCAAGATGCCGGTGCTGATCTCGTCGGCGGTACAGACTTGATCGAAAGAGTGGCCAAGGGTTTTCAGGATTTTGACTGTGTGGTGGCCACCCCGGACATGATGCGTGACTTGAGTAAGTTGGGTAAAATTCTAGGCCCGCGCGGATTGATGCCTTCGCCTAAAGCCGGGACGGTGACCCAAGATGTTGAAAAAGTTGTTAAAGAACTCAAGGCTGGCCGTATCGAATTTAAAGCTGACAAGCAGGCGGGAATTCACGTCGGGATTGGCAAACGGTCGTTTCAAAAAAATCAGCTTTTGGACAATGCCCGGTCGCTTTTAGAAGCTATGGAACACGCGAAACCCACCGCGGTCAAAGGCAATTTGATCAGAACGATTTCGGTTTCCACGACGATGGGTCCGGGTTTGGATGTTGTTGAAGCGGGCGTAAATTAGTAATGAAGCAAAAGGGTTGAAGGGACTTAAAAATGGAAAAAGTTGGCAAGGTTCTTCGCGTAAGTCTCCACAAGGGTATCAAGGACGGCATTCAAAATAATCAAGCGGTGTTTGTGCTGAACTATTCCGCCATTTCCTCGTCGGAAATGGGCACTTTGCGAAAGAATTTGAGCAAGGTCGGAGCCAAGGTTCACGTTCCGCAAAATCGTATTGCGAAGTTGGTTCTCAAAGAACTCAAAAATGATGAATTGGCTGATACGATAAAAGGGCAAACGGCCTTTGTGTGGTCCAACTCAGATGCCGTCTCGGTTTCAAAGGCCTTGGTCAAATTTTCTGATCAATTTAAAAATGTTGTCATCCGCGGCGGTCTTTTGGACGGCGAGACCTTAGTCGGCGGCGATGTCAAGCGCCTTTCGGATTTGCCGGCCAAGGAAGTTTTGCAAGCGCAATTGTTGCAAGTCATGCTGTCGCCTTTGACGCGTTTCGCAGGTTTATTGAATGCTAAGTCGAGGGACTTATTATCTATATTGAAACAATACGGTGAAAAAAAGGGAGGTAATTAGAAATGACTGAGGCTACTGTTGAAGAAAAAAAGAGCGTGAAACTTTCTCCTAAACTCGAGGAAGTTGCCAAACAGATCGAAGGTTTGACCGCGCTGGAATTGTCTGACCTTGTAAAAGGTTTAGAAGCCCGTCTTGGAATTCAGGCTGCTGCTCCGATGCCTGCGGGTATGATGATGGCCATGGGTGCAGGTGCCGGTGCGGCCGCCGCTCCGGTCGAAGAAAAAACCACGTTTGACGTCGTGTTGACTGAAATCGGCTCTAACAAGATCGGTGTTATCAAGGAAGTCCGTGCCGCGACAAATTTAGGCTTGAAAGAAGCCAAGGATTTAGTCGAAGCCGCTCCGAAGACGGTTAAAGAAGGCGCTACAAAGGACGAAGCTGAAGATTTAAAGAAGAAGCTTGAAGCCGCTGGGGCCAAGGTTTCTTTAAAGTAATTTAGAAATGACTTTATCCGGCACCGCTGGTTTGTGTTCTTGCGTTAACGCGCAAGCTATGTGCCGCAAATCTTATCTTATAGTGCTGAGTGTCTCTTAAAAAATAATCATCATACTGGAAAAATTTCCCCGGGAATTTTGACTCGGAGAAATTTTCTGGTTTTTGTGTTTTCTTTTACCCAATAATGAAAACCCATAAGCAGGGTGAACGGAATCTATGAAAAAACCAAAATTCAGAAGTTTCGCCAAGGCCAAGGACAACTTTGAATTACCGTCGCTTTTGGATATTCAAGTTAAAGCGTATGAAGATTTTCTGCAGCGCGATATGATGTCCGACAAGCGCACCGATACCGGTCTTGAAGAAGTTTTTCGTGAAGTTTTCCCATTGGAAAGTTATGATGGCCAAATAAAGCTCGAATATATCAGCTATTATTTAGGCAAGGAAAAATATTCCAGTTTTGAATGCCAGCGCCGCAGTATGACTTATTCGGCTCCACTGAAGGTTAAGCTCCGGTTGATCACTCCTGTCGATATTAAAGAACAAGAGGTTTATTTCGGTGATTTCCCGCTCATGACCGATACAGGGACGTTTATCATCAATGGTGATGAACGCGTCGTTGTTTCCCAGATCCAACGCCCGCCGGGGGTTTCCTTCGAGGAGGAAGTTCATCCCACCGGTAAAAGTATTTATTACGGACGCATCATTCCGTCCCGCGGGGCTTGGTTTGAAATTAAATATGATCTTAACGATGTGATGCTGGCGTATGTTGACCGCCGCCGTAATTTCCCGGCCTCGCAGATTTTGCGCATCATGGGCTTGACAACTTCGGAGGATATGCAAAAACTTTTGGGCGATGATTTCGATAAACTCAAAGCCACTCTCGAAAAAGACCACACGACCAATAAAGAAGAAGCTCTTTTGGATTTTTACCGTAAAATGCGTCCGACGGAACCGGCGACAATTGAGGTGGCGGAAGCGTTATTTTTCCGTTTATTTTTTGATCCCAAGCGTTATGATCTGAGCCGTGTCGGCCGCCACATCATCAATCGTAAACTCAGCACCACGGTTCCTATGGACAATCGTGTTCTCGACATCCAGACCTTGGCCGCGGTTATCAAATATCTTATTGGTTTGCGCGCCGGAGTCGGGGAAACCGATGACATCGACCATTTGGGCAACCGCCGTATCAAGACCGTCGGTGAGCTTGTACAAAATCAGGTGCGTATCGGCCTGGCCCGTCTCGAACGGTCCATCAAAGAACGTTTGGTCGTTATGAGTTCTTTTGATAATTTGACTGCGCACCATTTGATCAATTCCCGTCTTTTTTCAAACCAGATCCAGGACTTTTTCGCCCGCAGCCAGTTGTCACAATTTATGGACCAGGTCAATCCTTTATCCGAATTGACCCACAAGCGACGTTTGTCCGCGCTGGGTCCGGGTGGTTTGTCTCGGGAACGTGCCGGATTTGAAGTCCGCGACGTTCATCCTACGCATTATGGCCGCGTGTGTCCTATCGAAACACCCGAAGGTCCGAATATCGGTTTGATTTCCTCTTTGACAACATGCGCCCGTGTTAATGATCTGGGCTTTATTGAAACACCTTATTATAAAGTAGACAATGGCCGCGTCACGCGCAAGGTCGAATTTTTGACCGCGGATGTGGACCAGGATAAATATATTGCTCAAGCCAATGCTTCGGTGGCTGAAGACGGCACTCTCGACGGTAAAGAAATCATCTGCCGCTATAAGGCGGATTTTCCCAAAGTCAAGTCTGAGCAAATCAATTACAAGGATGTGTCGCCCAAACAGCTGGTTTCGGTTGCGACGTGTTTGATTCCCTTCTTGGAACACGATGACGCCAATCGCGCTCTCATGGGTTCTAACATGCAAAGGCAGGCTGTTCCCTTGATGGTCACGGAAGTCCCTTATGTCGGGACAGGAATGGAAGGCAAGGTCGCCCGGGATTCCGGCGTTGTCATGATCGCTAAAAATGCCGGGACGGTCACCAAGGTTGACGCCCGTGAAATCACTATCGGTGAGACGGTTTATCCTTTGAAAAATTTTATACGCTCCAATGCCAATACGTGCGTTATGCAACAACCAATTGTCCAGCTGGGTGACAAAGTTGAAGCCGGCCAGGTCATTGCCGACGGGGTTGGTACAAAAGACGGGCGCCTAGCTTTGGGTCGCAACGTCTTGGTCGCTTTCATGCCGTGGCGCGGTTACAACTTCGAAGACGCCATTCTCGTAAATCAAAAGTTGGTTCGCGAAGATGCTTTTACGTCGGTGCATATTGAGAAGTTTGAAGTTGAAGCCCGAGAAACCCGCTTAGGGAACGAAGAAATCACGCGTGATATTCCCAATGTCGGGGATGAAGCTTTAAATGATTTGACCGAAGAAGGAATTGTCCGGGTTGGAGCGGAAGTCAAGGCCGGTGACATTTTAGTAGGTAAGCTTACCCCCAAGAGTGAAAAAGAGCTGACTCCCGAAGAGAGACTCTTACGGGCCATCTTCGGTGAAAAAGCCGCGGATGTTCGGGACACGTCGCTCACTCTGCCTCCGGGAATTGAAGGTGTCATTGTCAATACGGAAGTTTTTCAACGGACCGAACGGGGCCGTAAATCCAAAACAGACAAGAATAAAGAAAAAGAAGCCTTACAAAAAATTAAAGAATACTATAAGCAGGAAGTTGATTTTATCGAAGTCGAAAAGGAAAAAAAACTGGCTAAAGTTTTAGGGGTTAGCGAGAAAAAAATCGCTACCATCAATTTGAGCGAGTATTCTGGCGATTCCGATGTTAAGGAAACATTGGAGTTTTTTAATTCCAAGATCGCGGAACTTGTCGACGAAGAAACTCAGGAAATCGACCGCGTTAAGCGCGGCGATGAGCTTCCCGCCGGTGTTTTAAAGCGCGTCGTTGTTTATGTGGCCACAAAGCGCAAGGTTTCCGAGGGTGACAAAATGGCTGGGCGCCACGGGAACAAGGGGATCGTGTCCCGCATCGTTCCCGAGGAAGATATGCCCTACTTGGCCGACGGAAGACCCGTGGATATCATTTTAAATCCATTGGGCGTTCCTTCCCGTATGAACGTCGGACAACTTTTGGAAACGCATTTGGGCTGGGCCGCACACGCGTTAGGTTTTCACGCCGAAACCCCGATTTTTAACGGTGCTACCGAAGACGAAATCTGGGATCTACTCAAAGAAGCCGGACTTCCTGAAGGCGGAAAAACCACAGTCTACGACGGATTTACGGGTGAGCCTTTTGACCAGAAAATCACTGTTGGTTATATCTATATGTTGAAACTCAATCACTTGGTCGACGAGAAAATTCACGCCCGGTCCATTGGACCCTATTCTCTTGTGACCCAGCAGCCTTTAGGAGGTAAAGCGCATTTTGGCGGACAAAGATTCGGCGAAATGGAAGTTTGGGCGCTGGAAGCCTATGGCGCGGCGTATACTCTGCAGGAAATGATGACGGTCAAAAGCGACGACGTTACCGGTCGTAGCCGCATTTACGAGGCCATCGTCAAGGGCGAGCAGAAACTTGTCACCGGCGTGCCGGAATCATTCAACGTTCTCGTCAAAGAATTACAAGGACTTTGCCTTGATATCAAGCTTGAAAAGGCAAATGATAAAGAGGATGCCGACGAGGGACAAGAACAGTCAAAGGAGAAGAGAAAATAATGGCACTTCCCAAAAAAGAAATCATTGATCAGGATCGCATATCGATTAAGATTGCTTCTCCCGAAATTATTAAGTCGTGGTCCAATGGAGCGATCAAAAAAGCCGAAACACTGAATTACCGTACCTTAAAGCCGGAAAAGGACGGGCTTTTTTGCGAGCGTATTTTCGGGCCTGTCAAGGACTTCGAATGCAACTGCGGAAAATATAAGGGACAAAAATTCAACGGCATCACCTGCGACCGTTGCGGTGTAACGGTGGCCCGTTCCAATGTCCGTCGTTCGCGTATGGGTCACATTGACTTGGCTGCTCCGGTCACCCATATCTGGTTTTATAAAGCGGTCCCTTCCCGTTTGTCTGCGATGTTGCAGGTCACCCTTCGCGATTTAGAAAAACTCATTTATTATGAAGAATATATCGTCATTGATCCGGGCGAAACGTCTTTAAAGAAACGTGAATTTTTGTCCGAGGACAAATATCAAGAAGCTATCATTAAGCACGGCGGAGCGTTCAAGGCCAAGATCGGCGCGGAAGCGGTCAAAGAACTTTTGCGTGATCTCGATTTGGACGGCCTGTGCAAAAAAGTGCGCAAGGACTTGGATAACTCCAATCCCGCCGGAACCAATGCTAAGAAATTTTCTAAGACTTTAAAGATCATTGAAGATTTCAAAAAGTCCGGCAATAAAGCGGAGTGGATGGTTTTAGACATTCTTCCTGTTATTCCTCCCGACCTGCGTCCCTTGGTCCCGCTGGAAGGCGGTCGTTTTGCCACTTCGGATTTAAATGATTTATATCGCCGGGTTATCAATCGTAATAATCGTTTGCGCAAGTTGATTGATCTGAAGGCGCCGGAAATTATTATCCGCAATGAAAAACGAATGTTGCAGGAAGCGGTCGACGCCTTGTTGGACAATGGCCGTCATGGCCGTCCGGTTTTGGGTTCCGGTAATCGTCCTCTGAAATCTCTTTCCGACATGTTAAAGGGAAAGCAAGGACGTTTCCGTATGAATCTCTTGGGTAAGCGTGTTGATTATTCCGGCCGGTCGGTTATCGTCGTCGGGCCAAACTTGAAATTGCATCAGTGCGGACTTCCCAAGAAAATGGCGTTGGAATTGTTTGAACCGTTTATTATCCGTAAGCTCCGTGAAAAAGGTTTTGTCCATACCATCAAGGGCGCTAAGCGCATGGTGGAACGTGCCAAGATTGAAGTCTGGGACATTTTAGATGAGGTTATCAAAGACCATCCCATCATGTTGAATCGGGCGCCGACCCTTCACCGTCTCAGTATTCAAGCTTTTCAGCCGATTTTAACCGAAGGCAAAGCGATCAATTTGCACCCGCTTGTCTGCTCGGCCTTTAATGCGGACTTTGACGGCGATCAGATGGCCGTCCATGTTCCTTTGTCGATGGAAGCCCAGATCGAATGCCGTTTGGAACTTTTGTCCGTGAATAATCTTTTCTCTCCGGCCGACGGACGTCCCATTGTTTCTCCGACGCAAGACATGGTTCTCGGGTTATATTATTTGACCAAGGACCGCAATATCGAAGGGGAAGAACGCAAAATCTTTTCTTCTCCGCGAGAAGTTATTGTGGCTTTCAATGACGGAGAATTAAAGATCCACAGCAGTATTAAGCTGCGCATTGATCATCCTGTCTGGGGTGAAGAGAAACCGTCTTTGGTCATTTCGCAGGAAGGGACGGTTCAGAGCGCGGCCGAAGGAAGCTCCAAAGTTTCCCTTTCTAAATCGCGCATCATTGAAACCACCGTCGGAAGAGTTGTTTTTAATGAGCTTTTGCCTGTGGGTTTTGGGTTTGTCAATGATACCATGGACAAAAAACGCATCGGCGCCGTCATTGCTGATTGCTATAAACAATTCACTCAAAATACGACCGTTATTCTTCTTGATAAACTTAAGGAATGCGGTTTTAAAGCCGCGACGGAAGCCGGTATTTCGATTTCGATTACTGACTTGACCAGCCCCAAGGAAAAAGAAAAGTACTTGAAAGAGTCCAAAGGGGAAGTTTCTAAAGTCGAGGACCAATACCGCAAAGGGATTATTACCGGACGTGAGCGTTATAATAAAATTATCGATATTTGGACGCACGCAACAGAGAAATTGTCCGATCTCGTCTTTAAACAAATGGATGCTTTTAATCCGGTCTTCATTATGGCGGACTCGGGCGCCCGCGGTTCGCGCTTGCAGATCCGTCAGCTTTCCGGTATGCGCGGTTTGATGGCCAAGCCTTCCGGCGAAATCATTGAAAATCCCATCACGGCCAGTTTCCGTGAAGGGCTGACCGTTTTGGAATACTTTATTTCGACCCACGGGGCCCGTAAAGGTTTGGCTGATACGGCCTTAAAGACCGCCGACGCGGGTTATCTGACCCGTCGTCTGGTCGACGTTGCGCAGGAAGCTGTTATTACCGAGGAGGATTGTGGAACCGTCAATGGGATCACCGTCGCCGCAATCATCGAAGGTGATGAACTGGTCGTTAGTCTTAAAGAGCGCATCAGCGGACGGGTGGCTTTAGACAATATCGTAGATATTGTCACCGATCAAGTTGTCGTCGAAGCGGGCGGTGAAATTACGGAAGAAAAAGCGACGGTCATTGAACAGCTCGGCATCGAAAAAGTCCGGATCCGCAGCGTTTTGACATGTGAGTCCGACCGCGGAGTTTGTGTTAAATGTTACGGACGCAACTTAGCCTCTCAGCGTTTAGTTGAAATCGGCGAAGCCGTCGGTGTCATCGCGGCGCAAAGTATCGGCGAACCGGGAACGCAGTTAACGATGAGAACGTTTCACATCGGTGGTACGGCCAGTCGTTCCGTCGAGCAAAGTTTCTTTCGCTCCAAGCACAAAGGTATTTTGAAATATCACCAGCTGCGTGCCGTCGAGCGTAACAAGGAGTTCGTTGTTTTAAATCGTAACGGGTCGGTCAGTATTAACAATGAATTCGGTCGTGAATTCGAACGCTATCAATTGCCGCAAGGTGCAACTTTGAAGTTTGCCGACGAGCAAAAGATTGAAGCGGAAGTTATTTTCGCGACATGGGACCCTTACACCATCCCGATCATTACGGAAGTCAAGGGGTTGGTCAATTCGGAAGATTTGATCGCCGATACAACGGTGCAGGAAGAACAAAATCCCATCACCGGCATTACCGAGCGCGTCGTCGTCGAGCATAAGCAGGAATTTCATCCACAGGTCATCATTACCGACGAGAAAAAAGAAATTGTTGGTATTTATTCGATCCCCGTCGGTGCGCATATTTTAGTCAGTGATAATCAGGAAGTGAAGGCCGGCGATCTGATTGCCAAGATCCCTCGCGGCGCCGGTAAAACACGCGACATCACCGGTGGTTTGCCCCGCGTCGCCGAGTTGTTTGAAGCTCGTCGTCCACGCGATCCCGCCGTCATCAGCGAAATTGACGGTCTCGTCGAATTCGGCGAAGACAAAAAGGGCCTGCGCAGTATTGTCGTTAAAAGCTCGACGGGCATGGCCAAAGAATACACGATCCCTCACGGTAAACATCCGAATGTTTACAAGGGCGATCACGTTTTTGCCGGCCAGCAGTTGACCGACGGGCCCGTCGTTCCGCAGGATATTTTACGCGTTTGCGGCGACAAAGTTTTGCAAGAATATTTGTTAAATGAAGTTCAGGAAGTTTATCGTTTGCAAGGTGTGCGCATCAATGATAAACATATCGAGCTCATCATTTCGCAGATGTTGCGTAAAGTAAAAATCACCGAATCCGGTGACAGTGAATTTTTAATTGGTGACAATGTTGATAAAATTAAATTCAAAAAAATCAATGAAGATATTATTAAGAAAAAAGGCAAACCTGCACAAGCGACGCCACTCCTTTTGGGCATTACAAAAGTCAGTTTGACGACGGAGAGTTTTATTTCCGCGGCAAGTTTTCAAGAGACAACAAGAGTGTTGACAGAAGCAGCAGCTTCTGGTAAACTCGACTTTTTACGCGGCCTGAAAGAGAACGTCATCGTGGGTCATTTGATCCCCGCAGGGACCGGCCTTAAATATTATGATGAAGTGGAAATGGTAAAATATGCCAACGATACAACAGTTAATCAGAACGAGAAGAAGACAGAAAATCAAGAAGGGTAAGTCGCCGGCTTTGACATCATGCCCGCAGAGACGCGGTGTATGTTTGCAAGTCAAAACCATGACCCCCAAAAAACCGAACTCCGCACTGCGAAAAATTTCGCGAGTCCGGTTGTCAAACCGCATTGAGGTAACATCTTACATCCCGGGTGAAGGCCATAATCTTCAAGAGCACTCTATCGTTCTTGTCCGTGGCGGCCGCGTTAAAGATCTTCCGGGTGTTCGTTATCATATTGTTCGCGGAACATTAGACACGGCCGGTGTGGCCAAGCGCAAGCGGTCGCGTTCTAAATACGGTGCCAAGAGGGAAAAATAATGCGTAGACGTGCAGCGATTAAAAAACCAGAATTACCGGATCCAAAATATAACAGCCAGTTGATCGCTAAGTTTATCAACGTGCTTATGACATCGGGTAAAAAGACCACCGCCGAAAAAATTGTTTATGGCGCCCTGAATACATTGCAGGAACGTGTACAGGAAGAGGCTCCCTTGAAAGTTTTTAGCAAGGCGATGGACAATATTCGTCCCCGCCTTGAGCTCAAACCGCGCCGCGTCGGCGGTGCGACCTACCAGATCCCGATCGAAGTTTCTGTTGTTCGTGGAAACTCTCTGGCGATGCGATGGGTTCGTGATTTTGCCCGCAAGAAGAAGGGTAAGCCCATGCAAGTCAAGCTCGCCGAAGAACTTTTGGCCGCATATAAAAATGAAGGTCCAGCTATTAAGAAGCGTGATGAAACACACAAGATGGCTGACGCTAACAAAGCCTTCGCCCATTTGAAGTGGTAATTATCAAAGTCTTAATCTAAGGTCATATAAAATGGCAGATGAAAAAATACCTCTAAAAGACGTTCGCAATATCGGGATCATTGCCCATATTGACGCGGGCAAAACGACGACCACGGAACGTATTTTGTACTATACCGGTGTCATTCATAAGTTGGGAAATATTGATGACGGGAATACGGCTATGGACTGGATGCCCCAAGAGCAGGAAAGGGGCATTACCATTACCGCGGCCAGTACGACGTGCTTTTGGAAAAAAAATCGCATCAATATCATCGATACTCCGGGTCACGTTGATTTTACCGTCGAAGTGGAACGTTCTTTGAAAGTTTTGGACGGTGCGACCGTCGTTCTTTGCGGTTGCAGCGGTGTACAGCCGCAGACTGAAACTGTATGGCGTCAAGCCGACCGCTATGGTGTTCCCCGTATTTTCTTTATCAATAAAATCGACCGTTTGGGGGCCAACTTTGACCGCGTTATCGGAGAAATCCACGAGCGTTTGGGTGCCAATGCGGCCGGCATCTGTTTTCCCAATGCTTACGAAGACCAATTCAATGCGATCATTGACGTTGTTAACGAAAAATATATCACCTTCCCAGAAGCCGATGGATTGGATCCTTTGATCAGCGATATTCCTGCCGAATTTCAGGATAAATTTAAAGAATATCGACATAAACTTTTGGAACGTTTGTCCGATGCCGACGATATGGTTATGGAGCGTTTTCTGGAAGAAAAGGAAATCACCATTGCCGAGTTGAAAGCGGCCATCCGCCGCGCCGTTTTGAAAATGGCTTTCTTTCCTGTTCTTGTTGGTACAGCCCTTCGCAATAAAGGTGTGCAGACTGTTCTGGATGCGGTTCTCGATTATTTGCCGTCTCCCTTGGATGTCCCTCCCGTTCCGGGAACGGATCCGTTGACCAGTGAACACACGACGCGCGAATGCAGTCCTTCCGCACCGTTTTGCGGTCTGGTTTTTAAAATTGCCGCTGATCCTTACGTCGGGAAATTATTTTATACCCGCGTTTATTCCGGCACATTGACGTCAGGCAGCACGGTTAACAATTCCAGCCGTCGCTTGAAAGAGCGTGTTTCTAAAATCGTTTTGATGCACGCCAACCGTCAGGAAATTATCGGCAGTGTTTCCGCCGGAGAAATCGTTGCGCTGGTGGGATTGAAGGACAGCAAAAGCGGCGACACTGTTTGCGACGAAAAGGCCCCTATCGTTTTAGAAAGCATGAAAATTCCTGAAGCTGTTGTTTCGATGGCGATTGAACCTAAGACCAAGGCGGATCAGGATAAATTGGGTATGACATTACATAAATTTTTAGACGAAGATCCTTCCTTACAGGTCAAATATGATACGGAGACTGGCCAGACAATTATTTCCGGGATGGGTGAGCTTCATTTGGAAATCATTATCGATCGGATGAAGCGCGAAAATAATTTGGAATGCACTGTTGGCCGTCCGCAAGTGGCTTATCGCGAAACCATTACCAAAAAAGTCCAGAATGTCGTCGGTAAATTCATCAGCCAAAGCGGTGGGCGCGGTATGTACGGTCATTGCGTGATTGAGGTTGAGCCCAATGAAGAAAAAGGCAAGGGAATCATTTTTGTCAATAAGATCAAGGGTGGTGCTATTCCCCGGGAATTTATTAAGCCGGTTGAAGAAGGTGTTCGCACCGCAGCGCAAACCGGTGTGTTTGCAGGTTATCCGGTTTCTGATTTTACCGTTACACTCGTTGATGGTTCTTATCATGATGTCGACTCTAACGAATTGGCATTTCAACTGGCTGGTAAAGAAGCCATGCGGGAAGGTTTGAAAAAAGGCGGTTCTTGCTTGCTTGAGCCGATCATGGACTTGGAATGTACGGTGCCGGAAGATTTTTGGGGTCAGGTCATTGGAGATTTAAATACTCGACGAGCTAAAATCGTTTCATCGGGTAATCGCGGTAAATTAAAGACGGTTCGTTGCGAAGTTCCGCTTGCTGAAATGTTTAACTATGCCGGAGCCCTTCGTACGTTAAGCCAGGGCCGGGCGTCATTTTCCATGGAGCCTTCCTTCTATGCACAAGTTCCCAACAATGTCGCCGAGAAAATTAAGGGTGTGCGTGAAGAAGCTGGTTCAAAGAAATAAATAAAATATAAAAATTCGAGCATGATCATTTAGAAAAAGAACAAAACGGGAGGCTGAAATGGCAAAGGAAAAATTCGTAAGAAATAAACCACACGTTAACATCGGGACGATCGGTCACGTTGATCACGGTAAGACGACGTTAAGCGCCGCCATTGCCACCGTCCTTTCTAAGAAGGGTTTTGCTGAAGCCCGCTCTTATGATTCCATTGATAACGCCCCGGAAGAAAAAGAACGCGGTGTTACGATCAACATTTCTCACTTGGAATATGAAACCGAAAAGCGTCACTATGCTCACATCGACTGCCCCGGTCACGCGGATTTTATCAAAAACATGATTACCGGTGCGGCCCAGATGGACGGCGCTATTCTCGTCGTGTCGGCAGCGGATGGTCCTATGCCTCAGACCCGCGAGCATATTCTTTTGGCCCGTCAGGTCAACGTTCCGCGCTTAGTCGTTTTCTTAAATAAAGTAGACCAGGTTTCTGATCCGGAGCTTTTGGAACTCGTTGAAGTTGAAGTCCGCGATCTTTTGACCAAATATAAATTTGATGGCGACAATACTCCCATCATCAAGGGTAGCGGTTTGGAAGCCTTAAATGCACC
This sequence comes from Candidatus Omnitrophota bacterium, assembly GCA_031423615.1. Classification (GTDB taxonomy): domain Bacteria; phylum Omnitrophota; class Gorgyraeia; order Zapsychrales; family JANLHA01; genus JADLGJ01. The sequence continues at coordinate 18,253 of JANPFV010000011.1, read as the reverse complement.
GGAAGATCCCGTGAAAACCAAGCCGATCATGGATTTGATGAATGCGGTTGACACTTGGATTCCTGAACCTGTCCGCGAATTGGAAAAACCATTTTCGATGGCTGTGGAAGACGTGTTTTCGATTTCTGGTCGCGGGACCGTTGCGACGGGCCGTATCGAACGCGGGAAAGTCAAAGTCGGCGAAGAAGTAGATTGCGTGGGCCTTCGTGATGCGATCCAAAAGACAGTTGTAACCGGGGTGGAAATGTTTCGCAAAGAATTGGACGAAGGAATTGCCGGAGATAATGTTGGGCTATTGCTCCGCGGTATGGACAAAGAAAAAATGGAGCGCGGTATGGTTCTTGCTAAGGCAGGTTCTATCACGCCTCATAAAAAATTCAAAGCCCAGATTTACGTTTTAACCAAGGAAGAAGGTGGTCGTCATACACCGTTCTTTAAGGGATACCGTCCGCAATTTTATTTCCGTACGACCGACGTGACCGGGACGGCCGAACTTCCGGAAGGTATGGAAATGTGCATGCCGGGTGACAACGTCGCGATCAAGGTGGAATTGATTACACCCGTCGCTATGGAAAAAGAATTGCGTTTTGCCATTCGTGAAGGTGGCCGTACGGTTGGCGCAGGTGTGGTTTCTGAAATCATTGAATAAAAATAGGTATATATGCAAAAAATCAGACTAAAACTCAAAGCTTATGATCACCGCCTGATTGACCAGTCAGCGCAGGAAATTGTTGATACGGCGATCCGCACCGGTGCCAAGGTGGCCGGCCCGGTTCCGCTGCCGACGAAAAAGGAACTGTATACTGTCCTTCGTTCGCCCAATATCGACAAAAAATCGCGCGAGCAGTTCCATCTGGTGATTCACAAGCGCTTGATCGACCTCGTCGAACCAACAGCCAAAACGGTTGAAGCTCTTCGTAAGCTCAATCTTCCGGCCGGCGTCGACGTGGAAATCAAACAATAAAACGGACTTAAGAAAATGATACGCGGACTTTTAGGTAAAAAAATAGGTATGACTCAGGTTTATGATCAGGAAGGGAACGTTGTTCCCGTTACGGTGATTGAAGCCGGCCCCTGCCGTGTTCTTTCTCTCATTGAGAAACCGGTCAAAATTAAAATTGGTTTCGAAGAAAAACGTGAGTCGCGTGTGAGCAAGCCTGAGCTGGGCCTCTTTAAAAAGGCCGGAGTTCCAGCGATGCGTTTAGTCCGCGAAGTGGCTTCCACGGATAATAAAGATTACCAAGTAGGACAAGAAATCAAGGCGGATATTTTCAAGCCGGGAGATTTTGTCGACGTGTGCGGTCTCTCGCGGGGAAAAGGTTTTCAGGGCGGCATGGTCCGTTGGAATTGGTCCGGCGGCGGGGCTGCGCATGGTTCAATGCATCATCGTCGTATAGGTTCGGCGGGTTCCAGTGCATGGCCTTCAAGAACATTTCGTGGTCATCATATGCCGGGGCATATGGGTATGGATCGTGTGACTGTGCAAGGTCTGCGCGTCATTCAGGTTGATCCGGTCAATAATTTGGTTCTGATCAAGGGCGCTGTTCCGGGACATCGCAATAGTTTTGTAACGATTTTATTATCAAAGAAGAAAGTCTTCCGTCCTCTTGGCGAAGTTCGTGCTACAGCTGAAAAGAGCCGTAACCCGATGAAGCAAAGCAAGGCCAAAGCCGGGGCTAAAGGGAAATAGTCATGTTAAAGTTATCGGTAATAAATAAGGATGGGAAAGAGGTTGATACGATCGATTTACCAAAAGAAATTTTTGGTGTTCGTGTTAATACGGATATTCTTCACCAAGCCATGGTCATGCATCAGGCGTCCTTGCGTCAAGGTAATGCTTCGACAAAAGAACGGGGTGCTGTTTCCGGAGGAGGTAAAAAACCGTGGCGACAAAAGGGGACCGGTCGTGCTCGCGCAGGTTCCAGCCGCTCTCCGTTATGGGCCGGCGGTGGAGTTGTCTTTGGGCCGCATCCGCGCGATTTCGGGTACACCATTCCTAAAAAAATTAAGCGCGCGGCTTTACGCGAAAGTTTGAATGCAAAGTTCCAAAATAAAAATTTGATCTGTCTCGAAGAATTCAAGGACAAATTGGGAAAAACCAAAGACTTCGCGCAAATCTTGACGACTTTGAAACTTCAAGGTAAGATACTCGCCTTGTTAGATGGGTGTGATGATAGCGTCATGTTGGTCAGCCGCAATATCCCCCGTTTTGAAATGCTCCGTTGCGACGATGTTAACGCATACGATGTTCTTAGAAATAAAAATCTTCTCCTGACGAAAACGTCGTTAAATAAAATTTTGGAGCGGGTAAAATAACGTAAATTCCATCGGCTGACGATTTTTGTCGCAGACGGAAAGAATGAGGTTTTTTGAGTCATGCAAACAAGTTACGATATTATTCACACCTTGATCCGCACGGAAAAGGGGACACGCTTGGAACCGATTGGTCAGTATCTTTTCGAAGTCGCGAAGTTCGCCAATAAAGTGCAGATCAAAAAAGCGGTCGAAGAAATTTATAATGTAAAAGTTGCCGGCGTCAACACCCAGGTCATCCCCGGAAAACGTAAGCGCGTCCGTAAGGATTTCGGTCACACGCCGGATTGGAAAAAGGCGATTGTGACATTGCGGGCTGGCAGCAAAATTGACGTTACATAATCATTAATTGAGGGCATTCAAGTGGGCATTAAAAGATTCAAACCATTGACAGGCGGATTACGGTTCGCGGCACTTTCCGACTTCAAAGAATTAACCAAGGGAAAGCCGGAAAAAAATCTTTTGGAACCGTTGAAGAAATCCGGTGGCCGTAATTCTTATGGCCGCATCACGGTCCGTTTTCGCGGCGGCGGGCATAAGAGAATGTATCGGGTCATTGATTTTAAACGTGACCGTATTGATCAACCGGCTGTCGTTTTAGCCATTGAATATGACCCTAACCGTTCCTGTCGTATTGCACTCATTGAATATGCCGATAAAGTCCGGTCTTATATTTTAGCTCCGCTGGATTTGAAGGTCGGGGAAACGATTATCAGTACCAACACTGGGGACGTTGAAATCCGTTCTGGTAATGCTATGCCGATCAAGCGTGTCCCCTTAGGAATTGCGGTTCATAATATCGAATTAAAACCGGGCAAGGGCGGACAAATGGCCCGCTCGGCTGGAACGTCAGCACAATTGATGGCCAAAGAGGGCGGTTTAGCTCAGATTCGTCTTCCCTCCGGTGAAATGAGAAAAATCCATATCGATTGCCGGGTCACGATAGGACAGCTGGGAAATGTAGAGCATGAGACAATTTGTTTAGGGAAGGCTGGGCGTGCCCGGTGGCTGGGTTGGCGAGGACATGTCCGCGGGGCCGCGATGAATCCGGTCGATCATCCCCACGGCGGTGGAGAAGGTAAAGCTCCTCAAGGTAATCCCCATCCGGTAAGTCCATGGGGTATGAAGTCCAAAGGGTTAAAGACGCGTAAACCGAAAAAATATTCTAACCAATTTATTGTGAAGAGAAGGACAAAGTAAAATGGGTCGTTCGCTTAAAAAAGGGCCGTACGTCGAGGATAAGCTCGTAGAAAAATTAAAAAAGACCATTGCTTCCGGTTCCAAGCAGCCAATCAAGACCTGGTCGCGGCGTTCTACGGTTCTTCCTGAATTTGTCGGTTACACCATCGCTGTTCATAACGGCAAGACTCATATTCCGGTCTATGTGACCGAAAATATGGTGGGTTATAAATTCGGGGATTTCGCTCCGACTAGAACATTTAGAAAGCACGGCGGCGTTAAGGCTAAAAAAGCCGACCAAAAGACTTAATAAGAATTAAAATTTAGGAATTATAAAATGATTGCAAAAGCGCAAGGAAATTTTTTAAGATTGAAACCTATGAACGTCCGGCAGGTCATTGACTTGATCCGCGGCAAAGACGTTGCGACATCCCTCGTGACTTTGGCCCAATTGGAAAAAGGCGCGACCAAGATGTTGACTAAAATTTTGAATTCCGCAGTGAGCAATGCCAAGCAAAAGGGTCTCACGGAAGAACAGCTTTATGTTTCAAAAATAACGGCTGACCAGGGACCGATGTGGAAACGTTTTCGCGCCGCTTCCATGGGGCGGGCTACACCGGTTTTAAAGCGCACCACCCATATTACAATTGAGTTGGATTTAAAAACCAAGTAAGTCTCGCGGGGCGGGACAGGAGAGGTCATTAGTGGGACAAAAAGTCAATCCATATGTTTTAAGACTCGGAATCAACCGTAACTGGCGCAGCTTGTGGTACGCGGACCGCAAAGATTTCCAGAACAATGTTATTGAGGATTCAAAAATCCGGGCTTATATAAAGAAGAAGTTTATTCAAGCCTCGGTTTCCTATGTTGTTATCGAGCGCGTGGCCGAAAAGGTCAAAATTTTAATTGCCTCCGCCCGTCCCGGAATCATCATCGGCCGTCGCGGCGCCGATATCGAAAAATTAAAAGCGGATCTGTCCAGCATCACTAAGCGCGAGCTGGCTGTCGATGTGATTGAAATTAAAAACCCCGCTATTGAAGCCAATCTGATAGCACAGAACATTTGTTTTCAGCTTGAAAAACGCGTAGCTTTCCGTCGCGCTATGAAGCGTGCGGTTGAGCAAGCGATGCAATCGGGTGCGAAGGGGATCAAAATGGCGGTGGCCGGTCGGTTAGGCGGTGCAGAAATGGCCCGCCGTGAAGTGGCCCGCGAAGGATCCGTTCCTTTGCAAACCTTGCGCGCTGATATCGATTATGGTTTTGCAGAAGCTCAGACCACCTACGGCATTATCGGCGTCAAAGTCTGGGTCTATAAAGGACAAATCATCCCTACGAGAAATACGCAGGCCCGTCAAGGAAAGACAGTCAGCCCCGTCGTAGATCAAAAATAGTTTTAAAGTTTCTGGAGAAGAAAAATGCAGTTGTTACCTAAAAGAGTTAAGTATCGGAAAGTTCAAAAAGGAAAGAACCGTGGTATCGCCGTTCGGGGCTCCCGTTTAACCTTAGGCGAGTTTGGATTGAAAACCTTGGAAAACGGTTTGATCCGTGCTAATCACATGGAAGCGTCCCGCGTTGTGGTGGCCCGAAAGTTGCATGGGGCAGGAAAACTTTGGATCAAGATTTTCCCCAGCAAACCGATCACCAAGAAACCCGCGGAAACTCGTATGGGTAAGGGAAAGGGTGATCTGGATCATTGGGCCGCTCCTGTTCAGCGCGGAAAAGTCCTTTTTGAAATGGGTGGTGTTCCCGAGGAAATGGCCAAAGCGATTTTTCGCTTAGTCGCTTTTAAACTTCCGGTCAGAACAAAATTTATCACCCGCGAAACCCAGGGGCATTGATTGAAGATGATGGCGGAATTTTGCAAGAATTTCGTTGTCATTTTTGAATAGGAAGAAGAAATATTGAGGGGATTCAAAAAATGAAAACTAAAGAACTTAGAGAATTAGGTGCAGAAGATTTAAGGACCAAAGAAAAATCCTTGAAAAAGGAACTTTTTGAACTTAAATATCATCGCAAGATCGGGCGCGTCGATAAACCTTCCCGTTTTAAGTTGATCCGCCGTGATATTGCGAAAATTTCCACCATCAACAATGAGAGAGCCAAAGATGGAAGCAAGAGCTAATACCCGTAAATTCCTTTCGGGCGAAGTGGTCAGCGACAAAATGAACAAGACCCGCGTCGTTCAGGTGCGTTGGACTTCCAAGCATCCGAAATATTTTAAAATCGTTCGTCAGGCTGCAAAGTTCAAGGCTCACGACGAAAAGAACGCCTCAAAGCAGGGTGACGTCGTTCGTATCATGGAAACCCGTCCGCTTTCAAAAGAAAAGCGCTGGGTCATTACCGAGATTTTAAAAGCCAGTACTGTTTAAATCAAGAGGTCTTTATCATGTTATATTTGAAAACACTTTTGGATGTCGCTGATAACACGGGCGCACGCAAGGCCTCGATGATCGGTGTTTTAAATGCGAAGGGCCGCTTATGGGCCCAGGTCGGAGATATTATCAGAGTGAATATCAAAGAATCCGCTCCTGATGCCGCGGTCAAAAAGGGTGAAAAAGCCCGGGGCGTCATCGTTCGCACGCGCTGTCCCATCAAGCGTCCGGATGGAACGACCGTGCGGTTTGACAGCAATGCCTTAGTCATCATCGACGAATCCGGAAATCCCAAAGGGACGCGAGTTTTTGGGCCGGTAGCCCGCGAATTGAGAAATTTAGAATTTATGAAAATCGTATCTTTAGCGCCTGAGGTTGTCTAATGTTGACTATTAAAAAAGATGATATTGTGAAAGTGATCGCTGGCAAAGATAAAGGGAAGACGGGAAAAATTATAGATGTTTTCCCGGCCACAAACCGTGTTTTAGTAGAAAAGATCAATCTTGTCAAAAAAGCAAAACGCAAGACTCAGGCCAATCCTCAGGGTGGATTGATTGATATCGAAGCCCCGATTCACCGTTCAAACGTGATGTTGATGGACAAGAAAACAAATAAAGTCAGCCGCTTTGGGATTAAAGTCCTTAAGGATGGCAGCAAGGCCCGACTTAGCAAAAAAAGTGGCGAGGAGATTTAATCGATGGCAACGAGCGCAGTCCCAAGATTATTGAAAAAATACCGGGAGGAAGTGGTTCCCGCTGTTCAGAAAAAATTTGGCATCACCAACCCGATGGCTGTTCCCCGTTTGGAAAAAATCGTTATCAATATGGGTGTGGGCGCGGCGATCGCGGACATGAAAATCATGGACGCGGCTGTGGCCGACCTCGGAACGATTACCGGCCAAAAACCGATCATTCGTCGGGCCAAGGTCGCCATTTCCAATTTTAAATTGCGTAAGGATCTTCCGATCGGATGCATGGTGACATTGCGCCGTTATAAAATGTATGAATTTTTGGATCGTTTTGTCAGTGTCGCTTTGCCGCGTATCCGCGATTTCAACGGCGTGCCTATCAAATCTTTTGACAAGCAGGGAAATTATAATTTAGGTATCGCTGAACAAACGATTTTTGCCGAAATTGAAGTCGGACGTTTGAGCCGCACCCAGGGCATGGATATTGCCTTTGTCTTCAGCCACGGGAACACCAATGAGAATTCGGAAGTTTTACGGCTCTTGGGTATGCCTTTTCGTAAATCTAAAACCGGGGAAAGTTAATACTGAGACGGTGTTTCTTGAACCGGAAAGTATTCTCTAAAACAAGAAAGTAAAGTAAAGATATGGCACGGAAAGCTTTGGTATTAAAGGCAGCGAAGAAAGCAAAATTTTCAACCCGTCAGCACAACCGTTGCATTCTCTGCGGCCGTCCGCGCGGTTATTTAAGACGATTTGGGACTTGCCGTATCTGCTTTCGTGAATTGGCTTGGCGCGGTGAAATCCCCGGCGTTAAAAAGGCCAGCTGGTAAATGAATCCCGTGAAAAGTTCACGGGGATTTCGCCAAGCATGAGGATGTTTGAATTTTTGAATGCTTGGTTCAATTTTCAATAATGATTCAAAGGAAATTAAAAAATGTCAATCAGTGATCCGATAGCCAATGCTTTAACGAATATTCGTAACGCCATCCATGCCCGCAAGGAAACATTGGACATCCCGGCTTCAAATTTGATCGGGAAAATCCTGGGCATTTTTAAAACGGACGGCTATATTGAAGATTATCGTTTAATGAAAAACAACACTCAGGGCTCTTTTAAGATTTATTTGAAGTATAACAATAAGGCGCCGGCGATCATCGGTTTACGTCGGGTTTCCCGTCCCGGCCTTAGGGTCTATGTTGATAACAAAAAAGTCCCGCACGTTCTCAATGGTTTGGGTACGGCGGTTATTTCAACCTCAAAAGGGGTTTTGACCGATCGCGAAGCGCGTAAGCTTTCAATCGGCGGCGAACTCGTTTGCTATATCTGGTAGGTTATCTCTATGTCAAGAAAAGGTAAGATTCCAATTCAGTTAAATAAAGAGGCCAAGATTTTCGTCGAGAAATCTTCGGTTCGCGTCGAAGGACCCAAGGGTCAATTGTCGGTTGATTTGCCTTCCGGGATCAGCATCGAACAAAAAGATAATAATCTTTTAGTCAATCGCAAAGGTGATTTGAAGCAGACCAAAGCCAATCATGGGACGATCCGGTCTCTCTTAGTCAACATGATCGAGGGGGTCACCAAGGGTCATAAAAAAGAATTGCAAATTTCCGGTGTCGGTTTTCGCGCCCAGGCCACGGGGAACAAACTCGTTCTTAATATTGGATTTAGCCATCCGATTGAATATCAAATTCCTCAAGACGTCAAAGTTGTTACGCCCGCACCGACATCTATAACGATTGAAGGTGTGGATAAGTCACTGGTCGGCCGTGTCGCCGCTGAGATCAGGGATTTTAAGCGTCCGGAACCGTACAAAGGCAAAGGCATTATGTACGTCGGCGAAGTCATTCGTAGAAAACAAGGAAAATCTGTAACCAAGTAATTGTAATCTTAAGGAAGATATCATGTCAGGTAAAAAAAGAAATAGTGAAGTTCGTCGCCAAGCTCGTCATGAACGTGTCCGCAAAATCGTTGTTGGGACACCGGATCGTCCGCGTCTTTGCGTTCACCGGAGTCTTAATAATTTGATTGCGCAAATTGTTGATGATTCCAGTCGTAAAATTTTGTTTGGTCTGTCAACACAAAACAAGGAATTACGCGGGAAATTAAAAACAGGCGGGAATGTCGCGGCCGCTTCTGTCTTAGGTGAAGTGATGGCTGAAAAAGCCAAAAAAGAAGGTATTACCAAGGTGTCTTTCGACCGTGGGGGATATCTTTATCATGGCCGGGTGAAAGCCTTTGCCGAGGCTGCGCGTAAGGGTGGTTTGGAATTCTAAACACAAGCGTTTTTGCGTGAGTATTCAGTCCTTCAAAAACGAAGGATTAACTTGGAGAGAAAAATTTCATGTCCGATATTGAAAAAGATTTGAAGCGCAAGAAAAAAATTCTTCCTGTCGTTAAAGGAAAAGAAAGAACGGACGCCGTAGTGGTCGATGAGGTCCTCGCGGGTGAGGAAGTCGCCGCGGTCGTGCCTGCCGAAGGCCAAGAAAGAGAAAGAAAATCTGCGGCCGGTCGTCGTCCACCGCGCCGTCGGGAAGCAGAAGCTTCAGAATTTATTGAAAAAGTTTTGGCGATCAAGCGTGTCACCAAGGTCACTAAAGGCGGCAAGAAAATTGCTTTCAGCGCCTTAGTCGTTGTCGGCAATGAACAGGGTAAAGTGGGTTTTGCCGTCGAGAAAGCCGGAGAAGTAGCCATTGCTATCAAGAAATCTTTGGGTAAAGCCAAAAAAAATATGATTATGATTCACCTGAAAGGAACAACGATTCCGCACGAGATTATCGGCCGTTGCGGGGCCGCGCAAGTCCTTTTAAAACCAGCGGCTGACGGTACCGGTGTTATCGCGTCCGGTGCGATCCGCGCGGTTTGCGACGGAGCGGGGATTCGCAATATTTTGACTAAGTGCCACCGTTCAAATAATCCCTTGAATGTTGTGAAAGCGACGTTTGACGGTTTGACGCGCCTTAAAGTTGTTTTTAATCAATCTGTTCCGGAAAAGCCCCTTGCCGTTGCGGGAGCTGCTGAATCCGGTCCAACAGCATAAGGAATATAAAATGCAGGCACATCAAATTCCTCAACCTAAGGGTTCACGAAAGCGCCGCTGGATCGTCGGGCGCGGTAAAGGTTCCGGCTCCGGCAAGACATCCGGCCGCGGACATGGACGCAACCAGGGATCACGTTCCGGCCGGGGGATCATTCCTCAGCTGGAAGGGGGACAAATGCCCCTTCTGCGCCGTACGCCTAAAATCGGTTTTCGCCGTAAGGATCCTTTGCTTTATCAAGAAGTGAGCTTGACCGCTTTGTCCAAATTTAAAACCGGCGCGATTGTCGATGCGATCGGTTTACGTAAAAAAGGTTTAATTGAAAATCCCTATAAGCCCTTTAAAGTCTTAGGCGGGGGAGAAATCAAACATGCCCTCACGGTACGGGCTTATGCTTTTTCAAAATCTGCCGAAGAAAAAATTACCAAGGCCGGCGGAAAAGCCGAAATTCTTGATAAAAAAGCTTTAATTCTCGAGCTTAAAAAGGCGGCTAAGCCATAATCATGTTATCAGCATTTGCCAATTGCTTTCGGATCCCGGAGTTAAGAAATAAAATATTATTGACGATTGGGATCATTGTTGTTTATCGTTTGGGTTGTTTTATCCCTTCTCCTGGTGTCAATGGTGCCGTCTTAAGTTCGTATTTTGCAAAGTTAAACTCCGGCGGAGGAGGAACGCTCTTTGGAATGATGAGTATGTTTTCTGGACGCGCTTTGGAACGCATGACCATTTTTGCGCTCGGCATTATGCCCTATATTTCAAGCTCTATTATCATGCAGCTCTTGACCGCCGTTATCCCAAGTTTGGAAAGATTGGCCAAAGAAGGCCAGGCCGGATATCGCAAAATCAATCAGTACACCCGTTATGGAACGCTTATTCTTTGCCTTGTTCAATCTTTTTTTATATCGCTGTGGTTGGAAAAACAAGCTTTTGACGGCGCGGCCGTGGTTAATCATCCGGGTTGGGGATTTCGCTTTTTAACGGTTGTCAGTTTGACATGCGGGACGCTCTTTTTGATGTGGTTGGGTGAGCAAATCCAAGAACGAGGGATAGGAAACGGGATTTCTCTTATTATCACGGCGGGTATTATTTCCGCGATGCCTACGGCGATGCACACGCTTTGGCTATTGATGAATGCAAAAGGTGTGGGTGCTGCACAGTTGCAGCCCTTGACCTTGGTGATCATGGTGGTATTTTTAGTTGCGGTCATTCTCTCGATCACAATGATTTCGCAAGGGCAGAGGAAAATACCTGTCCAGTACGCCCGTCGCATTGTGGGAAGAAAAGTTTACGGAGGACAGAGCACCTATATTCCGCTTAAAGTCGACACCTCGGGTGTTATTGCAATTATTTTTGCGCAATCGATCATCATGTTCCCGGCCACGATTGCAAGTTTTATGCCCATTTCAGGGTTGCAATGGTTCGGTTCTTTGTTTACTCGCGGCGGTGCCGTTTATTATTCGGTTTATGGCCTCTTGATCATCTTCTTTTGTTATTTTTATACCGCGATTGTTTTTAATCCGGCCACGGTGGCGGAAGATATGAAAAAACACGGCGGTTTTGTTCCAGGCGTGCGGCCGGGAAATGATACGGCCAATTATTTGGATTTTGTTTTAACGCGCATTACTTTGGCCGGTGCATTTTTTATCTGTATTATCGCGGTCATGCCGGATGCCATTATGGCTTCGTTTAAAGTTCCCTATTTAGTGGCTTCCTTTTTTGGCGGGACAGGTATTTTGATTATTGTCGGCGTTATGCTGGATACGATGAAACAAATTGAGTCTCATTTGACAATGCGCCATTATGACGGCTTTTTGAAAACCGGTCAACTCCGGGGCCGTAACCGATGAACACCATTTTGTTGGGTCCGCCCGGTGCCGGAAAAGGAACATTGGCCGCAATGCTTAAAGACAATTTCGGTCTTTTGCATATTTCAACCGGTGATCTTTTACGCGATGAAATGAAAAGCGGTTCTGATTTTGGCAAGCGGATCAAGAAATATGTCGACAGCGGTGAACTTGTTCCGGATGAAATTGTTATTGAAATGATCCAGAATAAGCTTTCCCAAAAAGGTTTTGGCGCTAACGGTTATATGCTGGATGGTTTTCCCCGCACAACCGTGCAGGCCGAGGATTTGGACAAGATTTTAGCCAAGATCAAACGGCCCGTTGATTTTGCTCTTTATATGGAAGCGAGTTTACCGGTGATTTTACAGCGATTGACTGGCCGGAGAGTTTGCAGAAAATGCGGCGCTATTTCGCACATTAAGAATCGTCCTTCTAAAGTTTCCGGTGTTTGCGATGTTTGCGGCGGAGAACTTTATCAGCGTCCGGATGATACGGAAGAAACGATCAAGAATCGCATGCAAGTTTATGCTGAAAAAACCGCACCCATCGTTGATTATTATGCCCGGCAAGGAAAATTAGAGACCTTGTCCGGCGATGAAGAAACGGAAGATCTTTTAAAAATTGTGGCGAAAATTTTACGTGGAACGCATGACGGCAAGCAATCAAATAAAGTTAAAGACTTCAAACGAAATTAAAGTTTTGCGCAAGGCAGGCCATATCCTGTCTTCGATTGTTGCGGAAGTAACACGTTCTTTAAAATCAGGGATGACCACCGGACAAGTTGACCTAATCGCGGAAAAACTGATCAGCGATCACGACGTGATACCGGCTTTTAAGGGATATCGCGGCTTTCCATCCTGCTGTTGTATTTCGGTCAATGAAGAGGTCGTGCACGGTATTCCTGGCGAAAGGGTTCTTCGCGAAGGTGATATCGTCAGCCTTGATATCGGGATTATTTATAAGGAATATTATTCCGATACGGCATTGACAGTTGGCATTGGAAAAATAAATTCTAAGCTCCAGCAACTTTTGGATGTCACCCGCGAATCGCTTTATAAGGGAATCCAAGAGGCAAGGATTGACAATCATCTGGGAGATATATCCCATGCGATCCAGACATGGGTTGAAGCCAGGAATTTTTCGATCGTCCGAGATTTTGTGGGACACGGGATAGGAAAAAATTTGCATGAAGCGCCGGAAATTCCAAATTTTGGATCATCTCATACCGGTCCGGTTTTGAAAGAAGGCATGGTCATAGCCATCGAGCCTATGGTCAATGTGGGGACCTGGAAGACGCGAATTTGCGATGATGGATGGACCGTGGTAACGGCAGATGGTCAGCCCTCAGCTCATTTTGAACACAGTTTAGCGATTACAGCGGATGGACCGTTGATTTTGACAGAATAAAATATGGCAAAAGAAGATTCAATCGAAGTTGAAGGGATTATTGACGAAGCGTTACCCAACGCCCAGTTTAAGGTTAAGCTTGATAACGGCCATATGGTTTTGGCCCATCTTGCCGGTAAGATGAGAATGCATTTTATTCGGATCATACCCGGGGACAGAGTGAAAGTCGAACTTTCACCCTATGATTTATCACGTGGACGCATAACATACAGGTGCAAATAAATGAAAGTTAAATCCTCAGTTAAAAGAATTTGTAATAAATGCAAGATCGTGCGGCGACAAAACATCGTGCGCGTGATTTGCTCAAACCCTAAGCATAAACAGCGTCAGGGATAATAAAGGAAAAACGATATGCCAAGAATTTTAGGTGTTGATATTCCCCGCGAAAAAAGGATCGATGCATCTTTACCTTATCTTTACGGTATCGGCCGCGTGACCGCGCAAAAAGTTTTGGCCGACGCTAAGATCGACCCGAGCCGGCGTTCCAAGGATTTGTCCGACGAAGAAATTGCCAAGATCACGGGCATCATTCAGAATAATTATTTGATTGAAGGAGATTTGCGACGCGACGTTAACCAGAACATCCGGCGTCATATGGATATGGGAAGTTATCGTGGGGTTCGTCACCGTAAAGGCCTGCCGGTCCGCGGACAGAGAACCAAGACCAATGCGCGTACTCGCAAAGGCAAAAAACCTATTATTCAGGCTAAAAGTTCAGCGCCAGCCGCACCGGTCAAGAAATAGATTTATAAATAAATCCCTGGCTTCTTGCAGAAGCTTAAGATTGTGATTTGAATAAAAAAGTCAAAGGGACAAAAAGAGGATTCAAATGAACAAAAAACCAGATGCTGCAGCAGACGTCGTAGTCAAAAAAGACAAGAAGGCCAAAAAGAAAAATCTCAAGGGCGTTACATCCGGGATTGTGCACATCCAGGCGACTTTTAACAATACCATTGTCAGTATTGCCGATCGCCAGGGCAATGTGATTTCTTGGGGAAGTCCGGGGACCGTTGGATTCAGCGGTTCTAAGAAATCGACGCCGTTCGCCGCCCAGGTTGCGGCCACCGCTGCGGCCAAACAGGCCAAGGATTTCGGAATACAAAGTGTAGACATTTATGTTAAGGGTCCGGGTTCCGGCCGCGAATCTGCGATTCGCGCCATTCAAGCCGCAGGAATTATGGTCACTTCAATTCGCGACGTTACACCCATGCCGCACAACGGGTGCCGTCCTCGGAAAAAGCGCAGAGTTTAATAGAAACAAAAAAGGGAGCAGGTTTTTATGGCAAGGAATTTAGGATCAAGTTGCAGATTGTGCCGGCGAGAAGGCGAGAAACTTTTTTTAAAGGGCACGCGTTGTTATACTCATCGCTGCGCCATTGAACGCCGTGATTATGCGCCGGGGGACCATGGAGCCAAGCGCGCATCCAAACTTTCTAACTTCGGTATACAAATGCGTGAAAAGCAGAAGCTCAAGAGAATTTATGGTCTCTTAGAAAAGCAATTCCGCCTTTATTTTGCCGGGGCTGTCAAAAGCAAGGGTGTTACCGGTAGTATTCTTTTGCAAACTTTAGAAAGACGTCTGGACAATGTGCTTTACCGTCTCGGTTTTGCAACATCCCGTAAGCAGGGACGCCAAATTGTCAGCCATGGATTTGTCAGTATCAATGATCGTCCGGTCAATATTGCTTCCGTTCTGGTGAAGCAAAATGATGAGATTTCTCTGAGATTTGGTTCTGATCTTAAAGGTCAGAAACAGATTCAGGAAAATTTTGAAGCTGCGAAAATCCGCAATCCGCCGACCTGGTTGATGGTCGACCCGAACCATTTTAAAGGCAAGATCCTTCGCCTTCCGGAGCGGGATGATATTAATTTCCCGATTAATGAGCAATTGATCGTCGAACTTTATTCACGATAAACCCGCCGCGGCGGATTTAAACCGCACGAAAGAATATCAGGAGGATACACATGGGAGTAAAATGGCGTGATTTTCAAATGCCCAAAAGATTAGATTGTGATGAATCGACCTATACGAATACTTACGGCCGGTTTATTGCCGAACCTTTTGAGCGCGGGTATGGTGTGACATTAGGAAACGCTTTGCGCAGGGTGCTTTTATCGTCTATCGAGGGAAGCGCCGTCACATCGATCCATATTGAAGGTGTCGATCATGAATTCTCGACGATCCCGGGAGTTATGGAATCGGTCATTAATATTGTTTTGAATATCAAAGGCGTCGTTCTTCGCTCACATTCCCGCGTGGCCAAGACGATTTATATCAAGGCCGATAAAAAAGGGGAAATCCGCGCCAAAAACATTATTTGCGATGAAACGGTCGAGATTGTCAATCCGGATCATTTGATCGCGACCTTGACGCAGGACATCTCTTTTAACATCGAACTCGAAGTTGGCAAAGGCCGGGGTTATGTTCCGGCGGAGTTGAATAAAAAAGATACTCTTCCCGTCGGAGCCATTGCGATCGATTCGATTTTTACCCCGATCGTCAATGTGAAGTATCTGGTGGAAAATACCCGTGTCGGTCAGCGGACGGATTATGATCGCCTGATTTTGGAAATCGAAACCAACGGCGCTATTTCTCCTAAAGAAGCTCTTCTTTATGCGGCGAATATCCAACAGCGTCATTTAGACGTCTTCGTGTCCTATGGACAGCTTCCCGAAGAAGAAGAGGAAGAGGAAGAAATTTCCGTCGAAGAAGAAGCCGTTTATGAAAAACTCCGTTTGCCTGTTTCGGAATTGGAATTGACGGTGCGCAGTTCGAATTGTTTGAAGGATGCCAACATCCGCACCATTGCGGACTTGGTTAGAAAAGCGGAAAGCGAACTTTTAGGCTTTCGTAATTTCGGAAAGAAATCTTTAACGGAGATCAATGAGTTGCTCGTGGCCATGGGTCTGCATTTGGGCATGAAGGTTGATCCTAAAAAACTCAAAAGGGTCGAGCAGCAGCAGCCGCAGCCCAATAATTAGTACTGTACTTTAAATTAAGGTGATGACATGAGACATGGGATAGCTGGAAATAAACTTTCAAGAAACTCATCCTTGCGCAAAGCGACGATGCGCGACATTGCGATTGCGACTTTGCTTCGTCAACGGATCACGACGACAAAGGCGATTGCGAAAGAAGGCCGTAAAGTCGTTGACCGTTTGATTACGATGGGAAAAAAAGGGACCTTGGTCGAAAAGCGTCGGGCTTTTTCGCTTTTATGCGATCATCAGTTGGTGAGCGATCTTTTTGAAAAAATCGCGCCTCGTTTCAAGACCCGCCCGGGCGGCTATACCCGTATCATTCAACTCGGTCAGCGCCGGGGTGACAATGCTCATTTGGTTCTTTTGGAATTGACGGAAAAAGAAGAAGTGATCAATAAGCCGCCGGCCGAAAAGGCAGGCAAGAAACCTAGAACCAAGGTCATTGATGTCGAGGCTGAAAAAGATGTGAAATCCGAGGAAAAACCTTCAGCCAAAAGACACGTTCCGCCGGAAGAGAAAAAAACCAAGCCCAAAATGGGCGGCATGATCAAGAAGATGTTCCAAAGAAAAGTGGGCGAGGGTTAGTCCGCTTTGAAACTTTGAGTGGATGCCTGTCATGGAAAAATCTTTCAAGATCAATCGCCGTATTAAGGACGTTCTGGGCTCGACGACGCTGGCCATTACCGCGCGGGCCAAGGAGCTGCAGTCTAAGGGCGTCGATGTTGTTAATTTCGGAGCAGGGGAACCGGATTTTGATACACCGGATTTGATTAAAAAAGCCGCCGTCAAAGCTATTGACGGCGGTTTTACTAAATACACTCCTTCGACCGGCACAATTGAGCTTCGCAAGGCCATTGCCGCTAAATTCAAGAAAGACAACGATCTCGAATACAGTCCCAATCAAATTGCGGTGTCTTGCGGGGCTAAACATTCCATTTATAATCTGATTCAAGTTCTTGTTGATGACGGGGAGGAAGTTTTGATCCCCTCGCCGTATTGGGTCAGTTACCCGGAAATGGTCAAAATCGCCGGCGGGATCAGCAAAATTATTCCTACCGGTTGGGACACCGATTTTAAATTAACCCCCGATCTGTTGGAAAGAAATATCACGCCCCGGTCTAAAGTTTTATTTGTCAATTCTCCTTCTAATCCTACAGGTGTTGTTTATTCCAAATCTGAATTGCAGGCCATTGCTGAAGTTTGCGTAAGGCACCGTATTTATATTATAAGCGACGAGATTTATGAAAAGCTGATTTATGATTCTTCCGAATATCATTCCCTAGCCGCGATAAGCAAGGATATTTATGATCTTACTTTTACGGTCAATGGTGTTTCTAAAGCTTATGCCATGACGGGCTGGCGCATCGGTTATGCCGCCGGTCCGCAAGAAATCATGGATTACGTCAAGAATTTTCAAGACCACTCCACATCCAATCCCACATCCATAAGCCAAGCCGCGGCTCTCGCCGCTTTGGCCTTGCCGGAGGATACTATAATTTCCATGCGTCAAGTTTTTAAAGAACGGCGCGAATTGATGATGTCCTTGGTCGGCACGATTCCCCAAATTCGCTATATTCATCCGGGCGGGGCATTTTATCTTTTTTGTGATGTTTCTAAAATCGGCGACGGTGATATGATCGCAAAAAGAATTTTGGATGAAGTCAACGTGGCCTTGATTCCCGGATCAGGTTTTGGCGCGCCGAATTTTGTCCGTTTGAGTTTTGCCACGTCCGAGGAGCGGATCAGAGAAGGCATTAAGCGCATCGGGCAATGGATTTCTCGTCAGGCGTAAGCAAAATCCCCCCGATATAAAATATTCCGCCATTTTGGATAAAAATAAATTTGACTTTTTGTTGAACGAAATGTATATTTTTGATATGTATCTTTCCTGTATCTTCCGCTGAGTTTTAATTTTCATTTGAAAAAATAAATTGTTTTAAATTTTTAACGAGAGGAAATACTCTTATGAATGAATTCCTTTGCCCTAAAAAACCATTGTGGTTGAGAAAAACAATAGCCACTCTGATCGTGGTAGCGTTTTTCCTTAATACCATCACGCCGGCCGGGGCGCAAATTTTGCCCTTATCGGGAACGTCGGTGGGCTTTAAGCCGCCGGTGCTCTTGGGTCTGAAAATCCATCCGGAAAATCCTCTATTGTTTGATTTTATTGTCGATCAAGGTCAGGCCAAGTTGTCCGAGGACGAACTCAAAAGCGAAACCGAAAAGCTGGTCAAATATTTTTTCGCCGCCTTGACCATTCCGGACAAGGAAGTGTGGGTCAATCTTTCACCGTATGAAAAAGACCGGATCATTCCCGATGTTTTGGGAGCAACGATCATGGGCCAGACCATGCTCGAGCAGGATTATACGCTTAAACAATTGGCCGCTTCTTTAACCAATCCCGACACGGACTTGGGCAGAAAATTTTGG
>JANPFV010000010.1:0-19841 GCA_031423615.1 Candidatus Omnitrophota bacterium | reverse complement strand
CGCACACGAAATCGGGCCGTTTTTATTATAACATAGGAAGATAAAGGTTGTGTATAATAAAAACAATAAATAGGGTCAGACATATTATTTCAAGGCGGGATTAGAGGAAATTTCTTCGTCGGCGCAAGCCGTCGGTCTTTTGCCGGTGGATTTTCCACTGATCAAAACTGAAACAATCGACCGCCTGGCGGAAAGGTTTTTGGTTGCAAAGCCCCTCATCCTTATTCCCTCTTTTCAGGGACAAAAAGGACATCCGCCGTTTTTCAATACTGCGCTGAAAAAAGAAATTCTCGCCTTGCCCGATGATGTCGGTTTGAACATGATCAGCCGCCTTCATGAGCAGGATGTCTGCGATTTTGAAGTCGCCGATCAAGGCGTACTGCTTTCTTTCAATACTCCGCAAGAACTGCAAAATTTGGAATTAATCCTTCACTCACGCCCTCACCCGGATGAACTCTTCGGGTAAAAAACCTCGATTCCCCATTTGCCAAAATTACTTCAAATTTTCTTGTGTGTCGGCCGCCGGGACCGGATTGGACCGGGGCGATGACACTCCGGCCGCTGTGTTTTTAAAAATGATGACGGTCCCGGTGTAAACTGTGCGGACATGGGTTATCAAACTGGGCTTATCCGATTGCACAATGTTGGTCACCGCATCGCCGCCGAGCATGGCGACTTGACGTTTCATCTTTTCAGCGACTTCTTCTAAACTATTGCGCCGTTCCGTATTCACCGTGACGTGGCCGATAACTTCATACGGTGCGGTTGCGGTTTCGAGATATTGGACTTCATTTTCCGTCGCAAATTTGCTGGAAGGAGCGAACATGATTTCTTCCGCATTGACCTTGTAGGAAGTACAACCCGATGAAATAAGGGCCAGCGTTAAAATAAAAAAAGTAAAAATTTTCATAATTTTTCCTTAAGAAGAAGTTGACGGTGAGGGAGTGTTTAACGCAGCCAAACCCTCGATGATCTTGGCTGGGGTAATAGGGAGATCTTTGATCCGGACTCCGCAGGCATCCTCGATAGCATTGGCGATCGCGGCGGATGTTGGTAAAAGAGAAGCTTCCCCCATCCCCTTTGCGCCGTAAGGCCCTTCGGGGTCGTCGGTTTCAATGAGGATGGAATGCATTTCCGGAACACCGATGGAGCGGGGCACACGGTAATTCGCAAAATTTGGGTTGAGGACCCGGCCGTTTTTAAAACGCAAGTCCTCCGTAAACGTATAACCGATCCCCATCATCAGCGACCCTTCGATCTGGGCTTCGACCGATTGCGGGTTAATGGCTTTCCCTATATCATGAGCATCCCACATTTTGAGAATATGGACCTCGCCTGTTTCGGTGTTGACATCGACTTCCGCAATTTGGGCTTCAAAACCGTAACTTCCAGAAACATTTCCTTCCCCGGTCCGGAAATCGATCGGTGTGGTTTTGGGATTATAGCTCCCGCGGCCAATGATCTGCTTCCCATAATTAAAGGAGTAGCAAAGTTCGAGGGCTTTATCGAAATTCATCAAGACGGTTTTATCTTTTTTGTCGATGACTTCTTCGGCTACGATGTCTAAATCATTGATATCAAGTTTATGCTCCTGAGCGACGATTTCTAGAATTTGGAGTTTGGCGTCGTGTCCGCCGCGCAAAGCCGCATTTCCGGAAATGAAGGTGACCCGGCTGGCAAAACTGCCTGTATCAAACGGTGTTATTTCAGTGTCGCCCGATTTGATGCGGATGCGTTCATACTTGACGCCTAAGGCATGGGCGGCGATTTGCGAAAGGGCCGTATTGGAACCTTGCCCGGTGTCCGCCGCGCCGGTGAATAAATACACCGAACCGTCCTCTTCGACCTTTATAATTGCTCCGGCGCTTTCATGCGACTTATACATTTTAGAACCCATAACGTCGGCCGCAATCCCTATCCCGATTCCCCGACGGACAATGCCGGTTTTATAATAATTCTTATTGGCGTGTTTGTTCTTCCAATCGGAAGCTTCCGCGGCCCGCTCGATACATTCCTTTAAACCATTGGTGGTCAAAAGCATTTTATTAACAGTCGTCATGTTCGCATGCGTAATATTTCGCAAACGAAATTCAATCGGATCAATCTCGAGATGATTGGCAATCAAATCCATGTGCGATTCAATGGCAAAGCCGCTTTGCACTCCGCCAAATCCGCGCATGGCGCCGCTGATCGGGGTATTGGTATAAACGCGGTAACCATTGATGCGAAAATGCTGGAGTTTGTAAACCATAAAAATACGCATAATGGCGGCGGCCATGACCGTCGGTCCGTAACTGCAGTAAGCCCCACCGTCGGCAATGACTTCGCCGGTCATTGCGGTGATGACACCTTCTTGAGTGACTCCGGTTTTTATTTTGTAATACATGGCGTGCTTGCGGCGGGAAAAGGAAAATTCTTCTTCACGGTTGTAACAAATTTTGACCGGCAGGCCGCCGGCTTTTTTGGAAAGTAAACAGGCCGCAAAATCCATGGGCAGCATTTCCAATTTGCCGCCAAACCCGCCTCCGACGGCGAGTTTGATGACGCGGATATCATTCAAATCCATTTTTAGGGTTTTGGCCAAGGCTTCCCGGCACTTGAACGGGGCTTGACTGGAAGCCCAGAGCGTAATTTTATTGGAAAAACTTTCCCATTGCCCGACGCACACATGCGGTTCTAAGGCCGCCATTGCAGCCGCTGAGGCATAAAACTTATCTTCTCTGACATAATAGGATTCTTTAAAGGCCCGTTCAGGATTTCCAAAATTGACCGGCAGAATAACACCAATATTATTCATGGCCTCATGGATCTGGGGCGCACCGGGTTTCATGGCTTCGAGGACATCGGTAACCGACGGAAGTTCTTCATATTCAACTTCAATGAGGTTGAGAGCTTCTAAAACAGTTTCTTCATCAACGGCGGCGATCGCGCCGATTTCATCGCCGATGTAGCGGACCTTCTCCGACTCAATGGCCATTTGGTCAACGGTATGCGGAAAAAAATATTCATTGGAACCGTATTTGATTCCATAGGTGTCTTTCGCGGTGATGATGGCTTTAACGCCGGGAAGAGCTTGCGCTTTCGCCGTATTGATGCTTTTGATCCGGGCATGCGGCCGGTCGCTACGGATCATTTTTCCCACAAGCATATTGGGAAAGTTAACATCAAACACATATTTTGTTTGACCGGTTACAATTCCGCGGCCTTCGATACGCGGGACACTTTTCCCCACGGGATTGAAATTAGCGGTGTTTTGAGAGGAATTGATGGAAACACTCATATCAGGTTTGCTTCATCTGAAGAAATTCTTCGTAAGTAATTCCTTTGGCCATATTAGTCTTAAATTTTTCTTTCGTATCTTCAGGGCCCGCGTGCTCAGGGCCTTTTTGCATCATCTCTCCGGCTTTGCGTACAGCATCGAAAATTTTGGGATAACCGGCACAGCGGCAAATATTGCCATCGAGAGCATATTCGATTTCTTCCTGAGTCGGATGAGGGTTTCGATCCAGCAAAGCTTTAGACGACATGATCATGCCGGGAATACAAAATCCGCATTGCACCGCGCCATAATCGACGTAGGCCTGTTGGACGGGATCGAGTTTATCACCGTCGGCGAGTCCTTCGATGGTTATCACTTCTTCTCCCGCGATGTCGGCGGCCAAAGTGATGCAGGAAAGGACCGCCTTGCCGTTGATGTTGACGGTGCACGTCCCGCATTCGCTTTCCTCGCAAGCGGTTTTTGTCCCGGTCAAGGAAAGTTTATCGCGCAAGACTTCCAGCAAGGTTTCGTGGCCTTTGAGATCGAGCAAATATTCTTTTTTATTAATGACTAATTTGACCATGAGGATTTTTCCGCGATTTCTAAGATAGCGTTTTTCAAACTGATCCGGAACATGTGTTTCTTGTAATTATCGCTGCGTTTATCATAAATTTCTGTATCCAGATAGTCAAGAGCTTCGATAGCAAGTTTGGGCTGGGCGCTTTGGGTGTTGAGAAAATTTTCCAGTTTATGATCGCGCTGGGCAAAAGCCACACCGCTGTTTATGGTGACGCGGGTGTTGGTAAATTTTTTATCCTGCAAGTGGGTTTTGATGCACACGGCCAGAAGAGGAACATCTACATTGGCGGATTTTTTTACCCGACGATAAGCCACCGTTGCAGTTTTATCTATCGCGAGGGAGACATGAGAAAATATTTTGTTCGTTTTGGCCGCACTTTTAAAGAAATTTTCAGCGGAAACGACCTCTTCTTTTCCCTCATGATCGATAAAATGCATGTCCGCTTCCAGGGCGACCATGACACAGCCCATCTCCGTCCAGGTATAACGGCAGGTCAAGTTTCCTCCTACGGTCGCCATGTTGCGAATGGGATTGGTCGAAATATTTTTACAAACGGTCCGCAGAATAAGCGTATTGTCCGACAGCAGTGGAGAATCATAAAGATCATTGATTATGGTCATGGCGCGAATAATAAGCCTATTGTCTTTGATTTCAACGCCTTTAAGTCCAGCAATTTTACGTAGACTGATTACATGTCCCGGAGTTTTGGAACCTTTGCGCTTCATCAGTTTCAGGCTATTTAAAAGAAACGTCCCTCCGGCTAAAATACGCGCTTCTTGCAACGTCGCTTGCAGTTGAGCGGCTTCAACAATGGTCCGGGGCGCATGAAAAGTTAAGGGTCTTAGGAGCATAGGGAATATATTACCTAGTATTTTCTTCTCGTCAATCTTTCTTTTTAGTCAAGTCGTCTATGGCGATTTCGACAACGGCCAGGTCCCAGCCGTGGGAAGCGATTTCATGTTTGAGTTGCTCGGGAGGTTTTTGGGCGAGTAAATTGTGACGCACCAAGTATTCTTTAAGAACCTCCAGGTTAAAAAGCTGGTGGATACTCAATTTCCAGGCGAGAGGCCTTTCCACGACTTTTTTGTTTGCCAGAAAGGCGATAAACGCTAATATTAAGGGCAAAACTAAAATAAAAAGTGAGCCGTAAAACTGCGAGGCAGGCGATTTTCCAAAAAGATACGCCGCTGATCCCCAGAAGACATCAAAAATGTAGTGAGCGGTAATGACGGTAATGATCCCGAATCGCAGATAAACATAGGAAAGAAAAAGGCCCATGCTCATGACTTCGAGTCCGCGAAACCACATTGGAAAAACCAAATAACCGCTATGGCCGTAGCCCCAGATAATCGAAGAAATCAAACATGCCACGAAAGTATTTTTGAAGAATTTCTTGCCGATATTGATTCCAAAAAGACGAAAACAGATTTCTTCCGAAAAGCTGGCGGTCGTGCCCAGAACAAAAGCGGCCAAAAGAGGAAGATAGCATCCCGACAATTGCGCCATCCAGCTGTATTGGATCCAGACTCCCAAGTAACGTTGTCCCAATTCAAAAGCCATGCTTTGAATCCCCATCATAATGCAGGCCGTCAAATAACCAAATAAAATGGCCGCGGTGACATTACGGGAAAAAAACGTGGTGCGCAAATAGTGCAGAAAGGCCCCTTCCTTTTTTTCAGGAAAGACTTCCTGATGCAGAGATTCTCCGGCGAGACAGGGCATGAGAATGGATAACACCGCGATAAAGGTGTCCATGACGGTCGACATGATATTTCGCCAAAGAAAAGACGCCATGGGGGCCGTGGTTGGATAATTATAGAGAACTCCTTCAAAATTATTGACATAGGATGCCAGATAGGTGAAGAAAATTGCGATCGTCAGGCCCACAGTAAATTTCTTGACCGAATGCATGACCAGATTGTTGCGCCGCAAAATGACATAAAATATAGATGAGGTCAGAATAATGTAGAAAATGATTCGAAAAAGGACTGAAATATTGCGGCCCACATTTTGGATGCGATCCATGTAGCGGTAATATTGGTCGGGAATATCAAGACCGGCTTTATAAAAGCCAAGGATCTCATTTCCGCTGACCGACGCGCCGGTATGCAGGCGAGCCCAGCCGGTTTCCGGATCTTTGCTCCAGGGAAGCTTGACGGCTTTATGCTCCCAGGCGAAAGAATAATCGGTCCGTTTTTCCAGTTTTTGGGAATTTGTCGCCCGCGGTGTGTAGAGTTCGGGATTAAAATGATATTTCTTTTTAAGAAAAGCTACTACCCTTTGGCGAGCTTCTTCTTCCGTTTGGAGCGGACGGTAAGCATTGCTGTCAATCACATGCCGGTAGCTTAGGACTTCTCCTGTCGCTGCGCTGAGCGAAAGGCGGTATTCCTCCTTTTGATTTTCCTTATAAAATCGAATGGACCAATAAAAGAACTCAAAATCGAATTCTTTAAGAAACGCCAGTTCCTTTTTAAAGCCGATGGCTTTCTGCAGATACTGATCCGGCACGTCCGTGCTGGCAAAAACAATTGCGGAATGATAATCTTTCAGATCAACCGGATGGATTCCAATGTCCTTGGTGAGGTAGCCGAAAGCGATTTGCCGGGCTTCCTGCTTTGAGATCGACAAATCAATAAAGGACAATTGGGGAGCGGTAAATTTTTGCCAGATAAGGATGGACACCAAGCTTAAAACGCAAAATGTGAGCCAGGATTTTTTAGGTATGGCGGCCATAAATTATAAAAGATGAATGATTTCCTTTGGCAAACGCTTGAGTTCCTGTGCGCCGAGGATTTTGATCGACCAGCGCAAAATTTTCAGCTTTCGTTCCAGGCGAATATCGGGCTCGGTGACCTTCTTTAAAGTATTGCGCGATAAAAACAGCACATTGCGCAGGGTGTTAAACATGATTCGCGCATCCCGGGAGCTGTTTTTTCCTTTTGCGATGATATCAGTGAGCGCAGTTTCTGCCATTTCATTGACGGTGACATTGTAATGGTTTAATTTCAGGATCAGCGCGGGAACCATGGCGTCAAAATATTTGTAGCGATCCACAAGGCACAAGGTGTGCATGATTTCCACTTCAACGAAAGGCGATGTGGTTTGATTAATGCGTTCAATCAGGTTTTGCTCGACCAGGAGTTTCTCGCGTCCGACGACATTTTTGCTGTATTTTTCTTTAAAGACCCGGATCGCGGCGGCTATTTGATAAAAATTAATGGCATCATCATTGATGCGTTCGATAAGGGCGTCTTTGGGCAAGTTCTCGTATTGCGTGGCATAAGCGGCGAGCATTTTGGCGTCATCATTCTGGCTTTTGATTCCTCCTGTCTCAGCCCAGAGGGCGCCGGTCCCTATAAGAAAAAAAATGGCCAGGATAAAAATTTTTAGAAGATATTTCATTTCACAAACTCCAAGGAAAAATCGATGGACCGCGGGGAATGGGTCAGTTGGCCAATAGATATGCGGTCTACCCCTGTGGCGGCGATTTTTGTCACATTGCTGTGGTTAATTCCACCGGAGGCTTCCAATAAAACTTTGCTTTTGCATTGCTTTTTCAGGTGGACTGCGGCCTTCATTTGTGAGGTCGTCATATTATCCAAGAGAATGATATCCGGCTGGGCTGTTAACGCCTCTTTAAATTGCCGGAAAGTATCGACCTCGATTTCAATTTTCTTCTTGGTTTCCTTGCGCACTTTTCTTACGATGTCACTTAAAGTCATGTCTTGGGGTTGGGCGGCGATATGGTTGTCCTTGATTAAGACCATGTCGCTCAAATCCCGTCGATGATTGTGTCCCCCTCCGCAGACAACGGCATATTTTTCTAAATCGCGCAAGCCCGGTGTTGTTTTGCGGGTATCCAAGATTTTGGCTTTTGTCCCAATGACTTTTTCAACGAATTTCGCTGTTAATGTTGAAATTCCGGACAGCCGGGTTAGAAAGTTTAAAGCCACACGTTCACCGGAAAGTATACTTGCTGTTGGTCCCTCGATAAATATCACCGGCTCGTTGATCTTTATTTTATCACCATCCTGATGATACACAAAAACATGGATTTTGGAATTAAGCGTGCGGAAAATATCTTTAACCAGCCGAGTTCCGCAAATGATGGCCTCTTCTCTGCTGACAATGTAAGCTTGCGAAGTTTGCGTCTTATTGATCAGAGACTGGGTCGTCAAATCATTTGCAACACGGTCTTCCGTAAGAGCATTTTTAATGAGGGTTGATATGTTCTTATTAAGGGACATGGTCAATTGAGATTTTTTAAGATTTCTTGAAGTTCGTCAATTCTTGTTTTTCGTTGCAGAAGCGTGGCTTGTTCTTTTTCAATGACTTCAGCTGGCGCTTTGCTGGTAAACGCCTCGTTGCCTAACCGTTGGGAAATTCCCGCGATTGATTTCTTTGCGGAATCAATTTCTTGCTGCATCTTCTCTTTTTCTTTGGCTAAATCGACAAGCCCGCCGAGCGGCACAATAAATTTAATGGATTCGACGACTCCCGCTACTGCGTCCTTTATTATTGGAAGGTTTTCATGGATTTGGAAATCTTTGAGTTTGACAAGCGATTTGAGAGTTTCGGCATTTTTTTCTAAAAGATTCTTTCCGTAAGGATCGTGAGCGCTGAAATGACATTCCATTGTTTCTTGCGGCGTGAGATTGAATTGCGATCGCACATTGCGGATTGCTGAAATTAAACTGATTAACGTGTCCATTTGTTTAACAGCATTGGTGTTGATCAGTTTGTTATTCGCTATTGGCCAGCTTTCCAAGGAAAGAGACTTGGTACTTGCGGTAATATTCTGCCACAATTCCTCGGTGACAAATGGCATGAATGGATGTATTAAACGCAGAGATTCTTTAAGAATAAAGCAAGCGGTCTGTTGGATTTTATCGTCGGTGAATTTGTTTTTGCTGATTTCCAAATACCAATCACAATAATTCTTCCAGAAGAAATCATAAACCAGGTTCTCCGCTTCAGAAAAACTGTATTTTTCAATGGCCGCACTGACATCGGCCAGGGTTATATAAAATTTTGATACAATCCACTGCGAGGCTAAGTCGTCGGTCGGTGGCGGTTGCGCAACATTTTTATTTTCCGGTTTGGTATTCAAGAGAACGAGTCGCGAAGCATTCCAGATTTTATTGGCAAAGTTGCGGCCGCCTTCAAACTTTTCTTTGGAAATAAATAAGTCTTGTCCGGAATTCATGATCAAGCTAAAGCGCAGTGCATCCGCGCCGTATTCATTGATGATTTCCAGCGGATCAAGAGCATTGCCCAATGACTTGGACATTTTTCTTCCCTTTGCATCGCGCACCGTCCCGTGAATGTAAACGTCTTTAAACGGTGCTTGCCCGTTTCCCTTTTCATCTTTTGTGAATTCATACCCGGCCATGATCATGCGCGCCACCCAAAAGAAAATGATCTCCGACGCGGTAAATAAAGAATTGGTCGGATAGAAAAATTTCAAGTCAGGATTATCTTTGGGCCAGCCGAATGTCGCAAATGGCCACAGCCACGACGAGAACCAGGTGTCGAGGACATCTTCGTCCTGAATCATCTCATCGCTCCCGCATTTATTGCAAATTGGTTGAGTAATTGAAATTTGAGGTTCTGCGTCTTGAAGATTAATGCTGCTATTTCGAGTCTCAAATTTGTTTTCTATATACAATTCATTTTCTTTAAGCTCGCCGCCTTTGCGATTTATATAAACGTTATTTCTAGCTTGAGGATAACAGTTTGAACAATACCATGCGGGAATACGATGACCCCACCATATCTGCCGAGAAATGCACCAATCGCGGATGTTTTCCATCCAATTGACGTAAACCTTGGTCCAACGGTCCGGATGAAATTTGATCGTGCCATCGACGACTGCTTTAAGTGCAGGTTCGGCGAGCGGCTTCATTCTAACGAACCATTGTTTAGAAAGATATGGTTCGACGACGGTGTTGCAGCGATAACATTGTCCGACGGCGTGGGTATGCGGCTCGATCTTTTCGAGTAATTCTGAATTCTTTAATTCTTCTATAACGGCCGCACGGGCTTTAAAACGATCCATACCGGTAAATTTTCCCGCCGCTTCATTTAAAATACCGTCGGGATTCATAATGTTGATAAATTCAAGGCCGTGCCGGGTGGCCATTTCAAAGTCATTGGGATCATGCGCCGGGGTTACTTTGACTGCGCCGGTTCCAAAAGTTGGATCAACGATTTCGTCGCTAAAAATTTTGATCTCACGGTTGACCAGCGGCAAAATTAATGTTTTGCCGATAAGATTTTTGTAACGCTCATCCGTCGGATTGACCGCGACCCCACTGTCCCCGAGGATGGTTTCCGGACGGGTTGTGGCGACCGTCACAAATTGATTGGGGCTATCTCTGAAAGGATATTTGATGTGATAAAGATTTCCCTGGGTTTCTTTGTGTTCCGCTTCTTCATCGGATAAAGCGGTTTGGCAGCGCGGGCACCAGTTGATAATGCGCTTGCCGCGATAAATTAAACCTTTTTTGTAAAGTTCAACAAAAACGTGCTGGACAGCTCCATTATATTCGGGATCCATGGTAAATCTTGTTCGTGGCCAGTCGCAAGAGGATCCAATTTTTCTCAATTGATTGATAATTGTTTTACCATACTGATCTTTCCAATCCCAAACCCGCTCAACAAACTTACCGCGACCGAGCATTTGACGAGTTTTGCCTTCTTTGGCCAGCTGTTTTTCAACGACGTTTTGCGTGGCGATGCCCGCGTGGTCGGTTCCTGCCATCCAACAGGTTTCGAAACCTTTCATGCGCTTGTAACGGATCATAATGTCCTGCAAAGTATTATTTAAAGCGTGGCCCATGTGTAAAATCCCCGTCACATTCGGCGGCGGAATCACAATCGAATAGGGTTTTTTGTCAGGGTTGGGTGTGGCGTGAAAAATCTGGTTATCTTCCCAGTATTTCTCCCACTTGGCCTCAACTTCAGCAAAATTAAAACGTGGCGGTAGTTCGGACATGATACTTTCTTTTTTTGTCGTTCCACTTATTCATTGTCATTACCGCAATCTTTTAGCGGGAATCTATGTTTTTAGAGTGGATCCCTGCTTTCGCAGGGATGACAGCTATGGGTTATTTTTTATCCTTCAATAATTTATACTCAATCGAATCGGTCAGAGCTTCCCAAGATGCTTCGATGATGTTCTCGTGCACGCCCATGGTGGTCCAGGTGTCGTGTTCATCTTGCGACTCGACGAGAACACGGACCTTGGCGGCCGTGCCTTCTTTGGAGTCCAGGACACGCACCTTGTAGTCGACCAAGTGCATTTGCGAAAGACTCGGAAATGTTTTTGCTAACGCTTTACGCGCGGCTTTGTCGAGTGCATCGACGGGACCGTCACCGACGGCCGTTGCCTCTTCACCTTTTTCCGGAGTGAGGTTCAAATGGACAAAGGCTTCCGCTTTGCCATGGCCATCCGACTGTTTTTCGGTCGTGACTTTAAAAGTCTTGAGCGTAAAAAACGGCGTATATTTCTTAAGCGCGCGTTTCATAAATAATTCAAATGACGCATCGGCGGCTTCAAATTGATAGCCATCATGTTCCATCTCTTGAAGTTTTTTCATCAGTCCCTGCGTTTCTGGAGATTTTTTATCGAGATCGATTCCCATCTTTTTCGCTTTTAAAACGATTGGCATCTTCCCTGCCAATTCGGACGTCACAAAACGGCGGTGATTGCCGACGATGGATGGTTCAATATGTTCGTAGGCCAGCGGGTTCTTTAACATGGCGTCGATATGGACTCCTCCTTTATGGGCAAACGCGGAATGCCCGACGAAGCCGTGATTGTCAGCAAGTTTCATATTGCTGACTTCGCTGATAAAATAGCAGGTTTCGGTCAGAAGTTTGACTTTAGCGTCAGGGATCGAGGTTCGTTTCATCTTGGTATGTAAAATGCCGACGATGGTACCCAGGTCCGCGTTGCCGCAGCGTTCCCCAAGCCCGTTAAATGTCCCTTGCACTTGCACCGCGCCCTGATCAATAGCGGCGATAGAATTGGCCACGGCCATGTCCATATCATTATGGGTATGAATACCCAAAGGAGTTTTTATTTTCTTTTTAACTTCGTTGACAATTTTTGTCACTTCCGTCGGCAAAGTCCCGCCGTTGGTGTCGCACAAGACAATGCAATCAGCCTTAGCCTTTTGCGCGGCCAGGATCGTCTTTAAAGCATACTTGGGATTGCGTTTATATCCGTCAAAGAAATGCTCCGCATCGTAAAAGACTTCCTTTTTCTTTTTCTTTAAAAAGTCGACGGATTCAAAAATCATATTCACGTTTTCGTCTAAGGTGGTCTTGATGATATCAGTCACATGCAAATCCCAGCTTTTGCCAAAGATAGTCACTGTCGGAGTTTCCGACTTGATGAGTTCTTGTAAATTCGTATCGTCTTCGACTTTGATATTGGCGCGCCGGGTGGAACCGAACGCAGCAATTTTAGCATTCTTTAATTTTTTGTCCTTCACGGCAAGAAAGTAATCTCGGTCCTTGGGGTTGGATCCCGGCCATCCGCCTTCGATATAATGCACGCCGAGTTGGTCAAGCTTTTCGGTGATTTTGAGCTTGTCATTGACGGTAAAGGATATCCCCTCGGTTTGCGAACCGTCGCGCAGTGTCGTGTCATAAATGGTAATAAATTTCGCCATGGTTTTATTTATCCTTCTAAATTAAAAACTTTATGTAAAGCTTTCACGGCTTTCTCCGCCTGCGCTTGATCGATAATGCAAGATACACTGATGTCTGAGGTGGTGATCATTTCAATATTGACTTCGTTTTCGGCCAAGGTTTGAAACATTTTGGCCGCCACCCCCCGATGCGAGCGCATCCCGGACCCGACGATGGAAATGCGGGCGATGTTCTTGTCGTGCAAAACGTCCCCGGCTTTGAGTTTTTCGGCGATCAAGGTGGTGGCTTTAATCGCCTTGGTCAAATCGGTTTTAAGAACCGTGAAGGAAATATCGGTTTGGCGTGTATGCCCCACATTTTGGACAATGGTATCCACCATTACTCCGGCTTTGGAAATTTGGGTAAAAATTTCGGCGGCCACCCCAGGCTTGTCCTGCACACCGCAAATGGTAATTTTGGCTTCGGCTTTGTTGCAGGTGATTCCGCTGACTGAAATGTCTTCGAGCTTTTGCGTGTTCTTGACGATCATGGTTCCCTCCTCGGTGGAAAAACTTGAACGAACATGTAAAGGTATATTAAAACGCCGGGCGACTTCGATGGACCGCGGCTGCATGACCTGCGCGCCTAAGGAAGCCATTTCCAGCATTTCATCAAAGGTGATTTCCTTGATTTTTTGGGCTTCGCGGACGATCCTCGGATCGGTGGTATAAATCCCGGAAACATCGGTAAAAATTTCGCAAACCTTGGCTTTTAAGGCAATCGCCAGGGCCACTGCGGTCAAATCGGAACCGCCCCGGCCCAGAGTGGTGATTTCATTGTCCTTTGTTACACCTTGAAAACCGGCCACAATGACAATTTTATCTTCTTTAAGCGCTCGGCGGATGGCCCGGGCGCTAATTTTCTGGATCTTGGCCTTGGTATGGATTTCGTCGGTCAAAATCCCCACTTGACCGCCGGTAAAGGAAATTGCATCGTGTCCCAATTCCTTGACTGCCATGGCGACAAGAGCACAGGAAATTTGTTCTCCGGTTGACATCAGCATGTCCATTTCCCGCTCCGGAGGATGTTCGGAAATCTTGGCTGCAAGATCGACAAGATCGTCGGTGGTATCGCCCAAAGCGGAAACAACCACGACAACATTGTTCTTCTTCGTTTTGGTTTCGAGGATCCTTTGCGCGACGGCTTTGATACGCTCGACGTTGGCTACAGAAGATCCTCCGAACTTTTGTACAATGATCGATTTTGACATGGCCTTCCTGGAACTCCTCTCTATAAATTTTTCCTTATGAAATACTCCATAAATTCTTCGCCATTTTTGAATTTGAGTCCCCGGCTTTTACAGGCCGTTTCGGTGTAAGTTTGCGATTCGTCCGGGGTGATTCCTTTCCCGAACATCACAAACCCGACGGGCTCACGGCTGTGCGTGCGCAGTTTGACGGGTGTGGGATGGTCAGGAAGAACCACCATCCGCGCCTCGGGTGTTTTCTCAACGTATCGGAGAACCGGCCCGACGATCTCGCGGTCAATATGTTCGATGCAATGGATCTTGGCTTTATAATCTCCGTTATGCCCGGCCTCGTCCGGTCCCTCAATATGAATAAAAACAAAATCTTTATTCCTTAAAGATTCAATGGCGTATTGCGCTTTCCCAGCATAATTGGTGTCGTAATAACCGGTTATTCCGGGGACTTTGAGAACTTCCAATCCCGCGAGCCGTCCAATGCCGTTAACCAAATCAACGGCGGAAATGATCGACCCGTCAACACCGAACTTGTCCCTAAAAAGGGGCAAGGCCGGTCTGGTTCCCTGTCCCCATAACCAGATGTGGTTAGCCGGATTTTCTTTAAGGTCTACCCGGACATTGTTTATGGGATGTTCTGCCAGGATCCGCGCGGCCTTTTCCATAAATTTTAAAAGCGGTGTCGCTCCTACGCCCGTCGGTAAATATTTTTTTATATCCTGATTGATGATGTCATGGGGAGGAATACATTTGACCTTCATCAATTCGCTGACATTTCGCCCTTTCATAATGAGCAAGTGACGATAACTTTGCCCGGGGTAAAACCGGATTTCGGGTTCGTCCATTTTGTCGTTGAGTGCGGCGATCAACTCCGCGGCCTCGGGTGTCGAAATATGACCGGCGCTGTAATCCGCCATTTTATCGGCCACGATCGTGACCAAATTACAGCGAAAAGCCATTTCATCCTCAGCCAATTCAAGTCCCATGTTCGCGGCTTCGAGAGGCGCGCGTCCGGTGAAATATTTGTTGGGATCATAACCCAGCAAAGACAAATTCCCGATTTCGGACCCAGGCTTAAAATTGTCCGGGATGGTTTTGATCAATCCGGTTATCCCGTTTTTGGCCAGATAATCCATGTTGGCGCGGTGTGAGGCTTCGAGCGGAGTCTTGTTTCCCAGCTCTTCTATGGGATTGTCCGCCATGCCGTCGGGAACAATGACAATATATTTCATAATAAATTTCCTTAATGACTTGAGCTTGGACTTTTTCTTGCTTATGCACCGCAGTCAGCGTTTATATTCTTGCTCAGATAGCGAGTAAGGTTTTTTGTCAATTCAGATCGGGAAGCGGAATGGCTCAGGATTTTTTCTCTATTGACCAGAAAGGCTTTATAACCGCCTTTAAGTGTATTGGCCACGACGAGATCGCAACCTGCCTGGCGGATCAGTTTTTTGGCCTGGGTGTTAACATCTTTCTCATCCTTGAAATCTTCTAGCTTGAAACCCACTAAAAATACCTTGGGCGCAATTCTTTTGATTGTGTTGATCAATTTCTCGGTTGGAACAAGAGTCAAGGTTAAATCTTTATGATCCGAATTCAATTTGGCATGAAAGGGTTTTTTTAGACGATAATCTGAGACCGCCGCATTGTGAATGACGACATCATAGTTTTTTTTAAGTTCAGTTTTTAAAAGAACCGCCAGCTCGTCATAAAAGGAAAACTTTTGAACCTGGATTTTTCCGGTTTTAAGCGGCGTATTCACCGGGCCTTCCAACAACGTGACCGTGGCTCCGGCTTGTTGGAAAGCCACGGCCATTTTGTGGCCCAGCTCACCGGTGGCGCGATTACTGATTACCCGCATGGGATCGATCTGGACCCACGTGGGTCCACTGGTAATGAGTATCCTTTTGCCTTGCAACGTTCTTTTGTATTCCTCCCGACGATTCATTTTAAGCCGACTTCCCTCAAAATTTCCCCTATGTCGGGATTTAATGTTACGGGCTGGCCGACATTTTTGATCGCGATATTCGGATCCTTAAGGCCGTGACCGGTTAAGGTGCATACAATTCGGCCATTTTTAAAATCTTTAAAATATCCCTGCTGGTGTAATTTTAGAATCCCGGCGACCGGTGCCGCTGATGCCGGTTCGGCAAAAATTCCGCCGCCGGCCAAGCGCTTGTAAGCGACCAAAATTTCTTCATCCGTCACTGAATCGATCCGGCCTTGACTTTCATCTCGCGTTATCAGGGCGGTTTTCCAGCTCGCAGGATTTCCGATGCGAATGGCCGTGGCGATGGTTTCCGGTTTTTCAACAATATGTCCTAAAACAATCGGCGCCGATCCGGCCGCTTGAAATCCCAGCATTTTTGGTAAGGTTTTTGATTTTCCGGCTGCGTTATATTCCGTGTAGCCTTTCCAGTACGCCGTGATATTCGCGGCGTTACCGACCGGAATGGCGTGAAAATCCGGACCGTCGCCCAAACTGTCGCACACTTCAAAGGCACCGGTTTTTTGTCCTTCGATACGATAAGGATTCAACGAGTTTACCAGTTCAATGGGATATTTCTGGGTGATCGCTTTGACCAAATTCAATGCCTCATCAAAATTTCCGCGGATCGCAATGACCTTGGCCTTGTGGATCATGGCCTGCGCCAATTTTCCGAGCGCAATATTGCCTTCGGGAATCAAGACCGCGCAGGTCAGGCCGCTTTTGGCCGCGTACGCCGCTGCGGCGGCGGAAGTGTTTCCCGTCGAGGCGCACATGACGGCGGTGGCCCCTTTTTCTTTGGCTTTAGAAATGGCCATCGTCATGCCGCGGTCCTTAAATGAACCGGTGGGATTAAGCCCTTCGTATTTCAAATAAACTTTCAACCCGATTTCGTCCGAAAGGTCTTCGGAAAATATCAACGGTGTCTGGCCTTCATTCAAACTGACAATGGGAGTCTTGGCCGTGACCGGCAAGAACTCGCGATATTTTTCAATAATGCCTTGGTAGATCATTATTTCAATTCTTCCATTCTGATAGCGACGGGCTTAGACTTGACTATTCCTTGCTTATGGATTTTGTCGAGAGCGATGCGGACCATCTTTTCCTGCGCATTATCCGTCAGCATAATGACAGGAAGAGCGGAAGCCCAGTGATCGTGCGCTTTTTGGGTGACGGAATTGATGCTGATTTTATGTTTACCCAGAATTCCTGTGATTTTAGACAGGATGCCCACTTTGTCAGGCGCCATAAAACGGATATAAAAACGCGTCGAAACATCGTCGATTTTTCTTACCTTAGTCTGGGGAGCTTCCCGGTAAATATTGGCGAGATACTGGTCGGCCGGGCAGCCGACGCGCGACGCCAATTGAAAAAGATCACTGATGATCCCGGAGGCCGCGGTCATTTTTCCCGCCCCTTCACCGGATAAAAGAACGTCGCCCATGGGGCTGGCATTGATAAACATGGCGTTAAAAATCCCGTTGACATCGGCCAAAGGATGCTTCTTGGAAATCAGGGTCGGATGAACACGGGCCTCGATTTCGCGGTGCGACTTTTTGGCGATGGCCAAGAGTTTGATTGTGAGGCCCAAACTTTCGGCGTGTTCGATGTCATGGTGCGAAATCTGGGTGATCCCTTCGGTGTAAACTTGCTCGGCGCTGATAAATTTTCCCATCGTTAGAGAAACAAGAATCGCCAGTTTAGAAGCGGAATCCATGCCATTGATGTCTAGCGTGGGATTGCTTTCCGCAAAACCCTTGGCCTGCGCGTCATCTAAGGCCTGCCCGAATGTTAAATCTTTTTGCGTCATTCCCGTTAAAATATAATTGCATGTTCCGTTGATGATCCCGTAGAGACTTTTAAATTTATTGCCCGCCAGGCCTTCGGTCAACATTTTGATCAAAGGAACGCCGGCCATAACCGAAGATTCAAAATAAATATTGCGGTTACAGTTTTGGGCTTCTTGAAAAAGTTCTTTGCCGTGTAAAGCGATCAAACTTTTGTTGGCCGTGACAATGTGCTTGCCTTTTTTGAGGGCTTCCAGCACGATTTGTTTCGCGGGGCTAATGCCGCCGATCAATTCAATGATGGCGTCGATTTCGGGATCATTGACGACTTTTTTGTAATCCGTGGTCAGGCGTTTGGTGCCGTCTAACCCGGCGGGCAATTTTTTTTTAATGCTGCGGTCGCAGATTGTCCGCAATTCAAATTCGACATTGAATTTGTCCTTAAAAAAACTTTTGCGCTTGTGCAGGAAGCTGACAACACCAGAACCGACGTTGCCGTAGCCGATAAGTCCGAGGGTGATTTTATTCATTATGTTTTAGACCTTTTCATTTCTAAAGTGTTCGATCAATTTGCTTAAAACAGCTTGGGCGGGAAGCGGAATATCATCAAATTGCACCCGGGTTTCATAAATAATATTTTTGATTTTTTCTTTTGATTCCAACACGGTGCCCTTTAATTGGATAAATTCGGAAAGAAAAGGTGTTTTTAACTCAACGCTCAGCCGGGTTCCGGCCAAGAAGGGTTTGGACGTAATAAGGCACAGTCCTCCCAAACCTATATTTTTGATCTGTGAAGCATTGTGACGGCTCAAGGGATCGTTTAAGTCAAAATACGACAAAATAAAATGTTTGTCGATCCGTGGGTATTTTCTTTTTTCCGGGTATGGTTTGTCTGCCATTGTATCCCCCTGTTTACCGTCGTCATCAGAGAACTAAAAATTGTCGGGGCGGAGGGATTTGAATCCCGCCTCTGCCCTTGGGGCAAGCGGGACTCCCTCGTCCGGATGGCCTCGCCACTCCCTCGGACATTTCGTCCTCGGTCGCCCACAACTCTCGGAGCTCTAAAACTAATTGTCGGGGCGGAGGGATTTGAACCCACGACCTCTTGAACCCCATTCAAGTGCGCTAGCCAACTGCGCTACGCCCCGTAAAGTATATTTGCTTTATCTTCAATAACTTGTGAAGTTATCGAGTTTTTGCTATTAATAGAATTTTGCTCAAGTGTCCCAAAAGTGTCCATTTTTTACCCAAAATATCCACCGCTTGCTTTTTATAACTTGGTGACAGATGACTATAACGCAGTGTCATACGGATATCTTTATGCCCTAACAATTCACGCACAGTATTAATATCAATTCCCAACATGGCTAGCTGACTGGCAAAGGTATGGCGCAAGTCATGGAAATGAAAGTTTTTTATACCAGATTTCCTCAGCACTGTAAAGAAAGATTTCCGGATATCGCCAAGCGGTTTTCCTTCGGTATTGCAAAAAATATAAGGACTTTCTGGGTGTTTTCTTCCCCCGATTAAGGCCGTTTTAACCTATTCATTCAAATAGACTTCGCGCTTTTCCCCGTTCTTCGTATCCAGCAAGGTAATAATATTGCGCTTAAAGTCAACATCAGACCACTTAAGCCCGAAGATTTCACCCCTTCGCATGCCAGTATTAAGAGCTAAAATTAAAATCGGTCTTAATTTTTTACCGCAATTGGTGAGGACTTTGATGATTTCTTCTCGTTCAAGAAAGCGTAATCGCCCGTTAGCCGGTCCGTTTTAAACTGTTCGATATCTTTTATGGTGATCGCAAATAAAAGTTTGCCACCAAAATATTTTTTAAGACTTTGGAGATTGTAGTGATCAGATTTCCAGCTTTTTTTGTTGGCTTTGGAATAGATGTTAAGAAAATCATTAGCAAAATCTTCAAATTTAATTTTTACATTTTTGCGAACGTTTAAGAATTTCCCTTCAGCAATTTCTACCTTTCGTTTAGCCAAAACCGTCTCGGCCAACTTTTTACTCGACCCCACCTTCTCTCAACAACGTTTGCCAGTAGGAAGACGATAGTCGATGTGCCAATTCCCGTTTTTTAAAAAGAAGCTCATAAGATTTCTTAAATATAAATATTAAAGTGATTAATTATACACCTCGACGGCCCTTTCTTCTAGCCATTTTTCGATCTTGGTGTGGACCCGAACTCCTAATTAGAACTCAAAATACAGCATTATTTTTAACAAAAAACATTTCTTAAGCAATCGGGATCGTTTTTGTCTTCTTTAAATAGCCTTTTTCAGCAGTATCTTTAGGAATGTTGAATATTGGAGAATTTT
>JANPFV010000009.1:0-12638 GCA_031423615.1 Candidatus Omnitrophota bacterium | reverse complement strand
CGTCGATAATGCGGTCAATGGTTTTGGCCGCGGAATTTGTGTGCAAGGTGCCAAAAACCAAAATTCCCATTTCGCTGGCCGTTAAAGCCAGTTCAATTGTTTCACGGTCCCGCATCTCCCCGACGAGAATGATGTTCACATCACTTTTGATGGCGGTCCTTAATCCTTGTGCAAACGAGACGGTGTCCTTACCAACTTCACGGTGAGTAATCAAAGAAAATTTGTTAGCGTGGGTAAATTCGACCGGTTCCTCAATCGTTATGATTTTGTAATTAAAATTTTCATTGATATAGTCGATGATGGCAGCCAGCGTCGTGGATTTCCCGCTTCCGGTGGGGCCGGTTACCAAAACAAGACCCGATCGCCATGAGGGAAAATTTTTGACACATTCCGGGAGGTCCAGTTGCGCAAGAGAACGGATTTTCGAAGGAATGAGACGAAAGACAGCGCCTAACCCAAAAAAGTGCCTGAAATAATTGGCGCGAAAGCGGGACTCATTGAAGCTGTACGCAAAATCTAAATCACCGTGGGATTGAAAATATTTCCAGTCATCGGTTTCGGCAATTTCCGAGAGTAAGGTCGTCATTTGTTGGGACGTTAGGACATCCTCGGTTGCTGTCACCAAAGTCCCGTTGATCCGAAATTTTG
The DNA here is from genome assembly GCA_031423615.1 of Candidatus Omnitrophota bacterium. GTDB lineage: Bacteria > Omnitrophota > Gorgyraeia > Zapsychrales > JANLHA01 > JADLGJ01. Next base: position 11,990 of record JANPFV010000009.1, on the reverse strand, counting down.
GTTTTTGTCCTTCTTTAAGATGAAGATCTGAGCCGCTTTTTTCGATAAGGAGATTAAAAAGTTCGTCAATTTCTGCCATATCAGGGAGCCAAGTCTTTTTGTAAGTTATTGGGATTGGTCGCGCGCCGCAGGGCTTCGCTTAAGGAAATAGTTCCGGCGGCAATATGCTCTTCTAAGGATGAGTCCATCAGTTTCATTCCAAAAGATTTTCCCGTAGAAATGACGTTATGAATTTGCATAATTTTGTCTTCGCGGATCAGATTTGCTACACTCGCATTAACAACCAAAACTTCATAGGCCGCAACCAACCCTGTTCCGTCAAGTCGGGGAATCAATTGCTGGCAAATGACACCGCGTAGAGATTCGGAAATCATTTTTCGGATCACAATTTGTTCATCCGCAGGAAAGGAGTCGACTAAGCGGGAAATGGTTTGCGCGGCATTAACGGTGTTCATCGTACCTAGGACAAGATGTCCGGTCTCGGATGCGCTCACGGCCAATTGGATGGTTGACAAATCTCTTAATTCACTGACCACTAAAATATCGGGATCTTCGCGTAAAGCGGCCCGCAAAGCATTATCTTGCGTCAGGGTGTGGATCTTGATTTCCCGCTGGGTGATCTGGCATTGCTTGGGTTCATAAATAATTTCAATGGGTTCTTCGATTGTGACGATATGATCATGCCGGCTTTGGTTGATCATTTCGACAAGAACAGCGAGAGAAGTGGTTTTTCCGCAACCCGTTGGACCGGCGATTAAAACCAGGCCTTGCGCCCATTGGGTTAAATTTTTGCATGATTCCGGCATTCCGGTTTCTTCAAATTTGGGAATTTCCAGGGGAATGACGCGGGCTGTTAAGTCATAGCCTGTGCGCTGCTTGATCAGGGTCATGCGAAAACGTCCATAACCGGTAATGGTATGAACATATTCAACGTCACCGGAGCTTTCAAAATTATTAACAATGTTCTGAGGCAAGTCCTTAATAATCAGTTTATGGATTTGCCCGGCGCTGATGGAATCGGTCGTGATATTTTTTAAAACACCAAATTGACGAAAGATGATCGGCTTGTCGGATGTCAGGTGAACATCGGCAGCTTTCTCTTTGCGGGCGAAAGCCAGGATTTCATTGAGCGAACTGGCCGCAGTGATTTTATCCGGGACGGGAAAAGGGGGTGAACCCCGTCCGGTTAAGCCGATAAAATTAGTCGGTAATGTGAGCAAATCACTTTTGACAAGATCAGATTGTGCCATAACTGTTTATAAGTATATAAAGTTAAAACAAAATAAACAAGAGCGAGATGTAATTTTTGAAAAGTCTTGATTTAGAAAAAATCGATTGATACACTACGTAAATCTTATGACAAAGAAAATCGATAAAGCTCCGCGGGTCCATAAAGATATAAAAACTTTTACAAAAAAAGGTTTGATTATGGTCCACACCGGCAATGGGAAAGGAAAGTCGACGGCGGCTTTCGGAACGGCCATCCGCGCCATAGGGACAGGTTATAAAGTCGCTATCGTGCAATTTATCAAAGGCCAATGGCAAACGGGAGAAGTAAAATTTTTAAACAGTTTGAAAGGCCAGTGTAAGGTTTTTATTATCGGCGACGGTTTTACCTGGGACACAAAAAATTTTGCCGCCGATGTTAGAACGGCCCATAGAGCCTGGACTAAGTGCTGCAAAATCCTGCACGATCAAGAACATCAACTTGTGATTTTCGATGAAATCAATTATGCGATCCAATATAATTTTTTGGATATTAAGGATGTTATCGCACAATTAAACAGCAAGCCGCCGTTTAAGCATGTGATTTTAACTGGTAATGGAGCAAAAAAAGAACTGATCGCTGTGGCCGATTTAGTCACCGAGATGAAGTGCATCAAGCATCCTTACGCGGCTGGGATCAAGGCCCAGCCGGGAATTGAGTATTAAGAGATTTTTAATATTGGCATTTTTTCTAAATTCTTATGTTATACTTTCAGGACTTTGTTAAAAATGGTCATCTCTCCGATAAAATTAATGCATAACAGATTATGTTGCAACATGTTAGCTTTTAAAGGAGCGTTGCGTGTATCGATATTCAACGCATTGCAACGCTTCACAGCGTCGAGGAATTTTTAAATTTATGTGTCAAAAAACTATTATTTAACAAAGTACTGTCAGATTACTTACAACTTTGCAAAATCCAATTTCATTTTTATCTTTAGCGATCATATAACTCCACAGGCTTACCCCGAGGCGCTACACCGAATGCAGGAATCAAAAGCATAAAAACCTTATAAATTGAGAAAGTTAAAACAGGAACTATTGCTGATTAGGACATAGCTAAAGAATATTATATGAACGCCTTCTCAGGAAGGAAATTTTAGAATCTATTGGCGGGGAATTCAGCCAAATAATAAACCATCGGACAATGGTTTGTGGCGGGGTCGACGAGATTTGAACTCGCGATCTTCAGCGTGACAAGCTGACATGTTAACCAGGCTACACTACGACCCCGAATACCTTTAAATCTATATTCTTATCTTTTAATCCTTCAGAAAATTCGGGGTCTTGTCCCGTACACCGGGACGACTCCCAAGACATCAAATCTATATTTCTTCCTTTTAATCTTTTAGAAAATTCGGGGTCTTGTTCCGCGCAACGGAACGAACCCAAAAAAGACAAACTAGAGTTTAATGTTAACGATCGATTTTGTAAAGCAAATTTTTAAATGGGCGGTGAAGGACTTGAACCCTCAACCTATTGAATGTAAGTCAATTGCTCTAACCAGTTGAGCTAACCGCCCGGATATTACATTTAATAAACAGCCGTGCTCCCTAAGCTTCTTAAGAAATTTCTTCTAATATGGCCTTCGCCGCTTTCAACGGGTCATCTGCCGCCACAATCGGACGACCCACAACAAGAAAACTGCTGCCATTTTTTTTCGCTTCGGCGGGTGTGGCCACGCGCTTCTGGTCTCCCACGTCTTCGCCCGACGGTCGGATGCCCGGAGTGACAATCACAAAATCTTTCCCAAATGCATCACGCAACATCTTGGCTTCATGACATGAAGCCACTACCCCATCTAAACCTGCCGTATGTGCCAACTTGGCACGTTCTAAAACCAAGTCCGGGAGATGAGCCGCTGTGCTATCGCTAGTCAACACGGTGACCCCAACAATCAAAGGTCGAGCGACGCCGATCATTTGCGCACTTTTTTCCGCAGCCTCTACGGCGGCCTTCATCATTTCCACCCCGCCGCAGGTATGGACGGTCATCATAAAAACGCTCTGCTGCGCAGGCTTTTGCCGCTGATTCAAATCCGCATGGCTTCGTTCTAACGCTACATTCAAATGGACCGCAGATGTCACCGCGCTGGCCACCGTATGAGGAATATCATGAAATTTCAGATCCAGAAAGACTTTTTTCCCCCGCGCTTCGACAAACCGCACCGCGGCCGGACCACACGATGTAAAAAGCTGGCTGCCGATTTTATAAATATTGACCAGCGGATCCAATTGCTCCACGAGCGCCCGCACTTCAGCTAGCGTATTAACGTCGAGCGCGACAATTAATTGTGGCGAATTTTTCATACCTGTAAGCTTCCTATCAACTCTTGGATATCTTTGATTTTATGATCTTTCATATACGCCTTGATCCCTTCCAAAACCTCAAGCGGAGCGCGGGGATTGACAAAATTAAATGTCCCGACGGCCACCATCGAAGCTCCCGCAATGAGAAATTCGAGCGCGTCATTAGCACTCATAATCCCGCCCATGGCCACAATGGGAATCTTAACCCGTTGGGCTGTTTTATAAACCATATGCAGAGCAATAGGACGAATCGCCGGCCCGCTCAATCCGCCAGTTAAATTTCCCAACACCGGTCGACGAGTTTTTGTATCAATAGCCATGGCTGTAAATGTATTGATCAAACTCACCCCATCGGCTCCAGCCCTTTCGGCAGCGACCGCAATTTCAGAAATGTCGGTCACATTAGGAGACAATTTGGCAATGATTGGATAGCGGGAGTGTTTTTTTACTTTAGCAACCAAACGCTCCGTCGATGAAGGATCTTGCGCGACGAGGACTTTGTGATTCAAATTGGGACAAGAAAGATTTAACTCGATGGCCGCAATGCCGTCAACTGCATTAAATTTTTCAATCAAAGTCAGAAACTGTTCATCACTGTGACCTAGAACGCTGATAATTAGCGGCACACCAATTTTTTTTAAAAGGGGGATTTTTTTTGCGATGAATTCATCAGCCCCCGGATTCTCAATACCAATGGCGTTGATCATTCCCGACGCTGTTTCCACAATACGCGGCGGAGGATTGCCCTTTTGTGCAAAGAGCGTTACCGTTTTAGGAACAATGGCGCCGAGTTTCTTAACTTCTTCTAAATTGAAATACTTTTCTGCGTGACCAAACGTTCCCGACGCAACCGTGACCGGGTTAGGAAAGATGGAATTGCCAATTTTGACGGAAAGATTACTCATCAATGAAACTTCACTTCCTGTAAATCAAAAACCGGCCCGTCGTAACATACGGTTTTATAACCGTTGGTTGTTTCAATCGAGCAGCCCAAGCAAGCTCCTAAAGCGCAGGCCATGACCTCTTCGCAGGAAGCTTGTCCGCCTAAATTATTCTTTTTAGCAAAGTCTTGAACCGCGGCCATCATGGGATTTGGTCCACAGGTGTATAAAAATGTGGTTTTAGGGTTTAGCGGAATGTTGCCAAAAAGCTGTGAAACTCGGCCCTTGACGCCCACACTGCCGTCGTCGGTGGCAATAAAAATTTTGCAACCGTTCTTCTTAAAATCTTTCATATCAAATATATGACCTTTGGTGCGGCCCCCATAAAGAAGAACCAGATCATAACCTTTGCCTTTGAGAAAATCAGAAAAAATCAGAAACGGCGCCACACCGATTCCGCCGGCAATCATCACAATCGTTTTTGTTCCTTTGGGAGGAAGAGAAAAGGAATTTCCCAGAGGACCCAGAACATCCAATTCATCGCCTTTTTTCTTTTCGGAAAGGATATTGGTTCCCGGTCCAATGGCTTCATAAAAAATATCCGCACTGTTTTGGGCGCGGTAAACACTAAACGGCCGCCGGAAAAAAGGTTCGAGACTATCCTTCGTACGAATATGAATAAACTGACCGGGTTTAATTTTTTTAACAAGTCCGGGCGCCTGCAGACTCAGCCGGTAAAAACGCGGACAGAGTTTTTCATTCTTAATAACGCGGAATTTATTTTGGATTTTTTCCATATTTCAGAAAATATTCATAAAGGATGACAAAACCGACTAGGGCCATGGCCAAAAGAAAAGGTAAAAAAGTATGAAAAGTCGGAGCTTGCCGGTAGAACCATATTTCCTGTACCATTTCCAAGAAGAAGGCAACTGAGGGCAGGATCCAGATGATCCGTCTTTCCTTGGTGGCCCAAAGCTCATTCCAAGGACATTCCACACGATGATCCATGCCCATAATTTTTTTAAAGGAGGGAAAGAAGCGCGGAGCGCGCTGGCAATATTTTTCATAAGGCTGACCAAATATCTTTTTCAAATGTTTCTCCTCGGAAAGAACCAGAGGATTAAAACGCAAATAAAAAAGTCCCGCAAAAATCACCTCCGCCCACCACGGCCAGAAAATGAAAGTAAAACCGGATCCAATTAAAAATGTTCCCAAATACATCGGGTTGCGCGTATAAGCGTACAATCCATCCTCGGCCAATCCCCATCCTTGCGGCGAACGAGCGACCTTATGTCCGCGGGCGGACATGCGGATAAAAGATCCTTTAAGAATCATCAGCATTCCTAGAAAATCAAAAGCATTGTCCGTTTGACGGTGAAAAATAAAAAGAGAGGGGAAAAAATATATGCTCAAAGAAGAAATGATCAACAGCGCCAGTAAAAAACCGTCCATTTTCAATCTTGGTTTCATAAAATAACTTTCATTTTTGGCATTCGGGACAATAAAATGTACTGCGCCCGGATTGAAAATCCTTAACCAGGAGGGCCCGACAGGAGAAACATTCTTCATTCTCCCGCCCGTAGACCTTGATCCTATTGAGGAAGTTGCCTTTTTCCCCTTTGGCATCACGATAAGTATTCATAGACGTCCCGCGAAAACGGATTGCCTCCCGTAAAACTTTTCGGGTCTCCCGATGCAGCAAATAGATTTCTTCTTTGCGCAAAGTCAGGGCCGGACGCCGGGGATCAATCCGGGAAGCAAAAAGAATTTCCGACGCATAAATATTCCCGATTCCTGCGACAAAGCCATGGTTCAAAAGAAGCGGCTTGATCGCTGTTCTCTTTTTCTGCAATTCTTGGACCAGCCAGGTAACCGTAAAATGTTTTTCTAAAGGTTCGGGCCCCAAGGTTTTGAAATATGGCATCTCGTCGATATTGGTCACAACCAACAAACGACCGAATGTGCGGTAGTCATTATAGTGTAAACAGGTTTTATTGGAAAGATGGAAAGTGACTTTTGTGTCCCGCTGGGGGTTTTCGTCGAGTGAAAAAATCAATTGTCCGGTCATCATCAACTGAACAACGAAATAACTTTTGGCCTCAGTCAACTCAATAATGATAGCTTTACCGCGACGGGAAATATTTTTGATCTCTTGGCCTATGAGCTTACGGGAAAATTCCTTTTCCGTAGATTGACGGACCACTCGCCCGTCGTGAATTTTCAAGCTTACAATGTCTAAACCACAAATTTTCTTACGCAAATCGCGGACAATGGTTTCAACTTCAGGAAGTTCGGGCATATCGATATTTAACTATCCACTAAATCGCAATTTATAAATAATAAATGGGTAAAGCAAACACAAATATGAATACTTTAGACAAAACAGTGGATAATCCACTCCACAATATCCAATATTTTTAAAGGGCCCAATCGGAGTTGAACCGATACCACAGGAACCGGAATCCTATACTCTATCCATTAAGCTATGGGCCCTTAAATTCCATGAAAGACGAATAGAAAGTCCGATTATAGTACAAAAACAAAATTTTGAAAACAAAAATTACACCTGGTAGGTTATTCGGCCGCCGCAGATCGTTGTTTCGACCCGGCCTTTGAGCTTACGCCCAACAAAAGGAGAGTTCTTAGACTTCGACCAAAAATCTTCCACCCGCACTTCCCATTCTTTATTGGGATCGATAATGGTAATATCCGCATCCAAACCTTGGGATATCTTCCCCTTGGATTCCAAACCACCGACCCGAGCCGGCGCCGTTGACATGCGATCCGCCATTTGTTCCAATGTCAAAACTTTCTTGTGCACCAGTTCCGTCATGGTTAAACCCACCGACGTTTCCAGGCCAATCATTCCAAAGGGAGCATTATCAAAACCCGTCTCCTTATCTTCTTTCGTATGCGGAGCGTGGTCAGTCACGATGCAATCAATGGTACCGTCTTGCAAACCTTCCCGGATCGCTGCGACGTCTTCCGGCGAACGCAAGGGCGGGTTGACCTTTGTGAACGTATCAAAACCTTTCACAGCCTCGTCGGTCAAGGTAAAATGGTGCGGGCACGCTTCCGCAGTCACCAAAATACCCTGCGATTTGGCGAAACGGATCAATTCAACGGAACGTTTCAAACTCATGTGCGCCAAGTGGACCTTGGTTTTTAAATAATGCGCCAATTCAATGTCCCGCGCCACAATGACGGTTTCGGCAATCCCGGGGTCTCCCTTCAACCCCAATATCATGGAATGATAACCTTCATTCATGACCCCGCCTGCGGTCAAAGAATGGTCCTGGCAATGCTGAATCAAAAGCAGATCAATCATTTTGGAATATTCCAAAGCCAAGCGCATGACCTGCGAATTTTCAACGCACTTTCCATCATCAGAGAGCGCCTTACATCCCGCCTGTTTTAACTCCGCCATGTCCGTCAATTCTTTTCCCATTTGTCCACGGGTGATCGCACCGACGGGATAAACATTAACCAAGCCCACCCGCCGGGCCTCATTAATGATGGCTTCAACCACCATGGCATTATCAATGACCGGTGTGGTATTGGGCATACAAAAGACAGACGTAAATCCGCCTTTGGCCGCGGACCGCGTTCCTGTCTCAACTGTTTCTTTGTCTTCTCTCCCGGGCTGACGCAGGTGAACATGCAAATCAATCAATCCCGGAAAAACCAATTTGCCCGCCGCATCAACGGCCTTGCAATTCTCAACCGCGATAGACGCAGCGATCTTTGAAATTTTTCCCTTCTCCAGAAGAATATCCTGCGGCTGTAAATATCTTTTGTCCGCATTAACGATCATGGCGTTTTTAATTAAAAGTGTCATGTCCCTTCCTTATGCTGTCGATGGTTCTTTAGTACCCAGAAGTAAATACAAAACCGCCATCCGTATGGCCAGCCCATTGGTCACCTGCTCTAAGATAACACTCTGACGCCCGTCGGCAACATCGGCACCAATTTCCACACCCCGATTCGTAGGCCCCGGATGCATAATCAAAAGATCTTTGCTGGCTTTTTCTAACTTACTTTGGCTGACCCCAAATAATTTGGCATATTCGCGCAAGGATGGCAAAAAAACTTCTTGCTGGCGTTCTTTTTGCAAGCGAAGGACAATGACGCAGTCGCTTTTTTTCATGGAACTTTCCAGATCATAACTGACTTCCACACCAAATTCTTTAATCGCCCGCGGCAAAAGTGTTGCGGGGCCGCAGACCGTCACATTAGCGCCAAGTTTTTTAAATCCCCAAATATTAGACCGCGCCACCCGGGAGTGCAGGACATCTCCGACGATGGTAATGTTGCGGCCTTTGACGTTCCCTAACTTTTCCTGCACGGTAAAAATGTCTAAAAGCCCTTGCGTGGGATGTTCGCGAGACCCATCCCCGGCATTGATGATGGCGGCTTTCAAATTCTGAGAGAGAACATTGGGAACGCCGGAAGAGTAATGTCGGACCACAATCATATCCACATTCATCGCCTCCAGATTCAGGGCGGTATCCAGAATGGATTCCCCTTTGGCCGAAGAGCTTGAACTCGAAGCAATATTGACCACGTCAGCCGACAAACGTTTGGCCGCCAATTCAAAAGAAACCCGCGTTCTCGTCGATGGTTCATAAAAAAGAAGGGCCACGGTTTTCCCTCGCAAGGCCGGAACTTTTTTTACATCGCGCGTGGAAACCTGACGAAAGGATTTGGCCGTTTCCAAAATCAATTCGATTTCTTCTTTATCAAGACTTTGCAAATCTAATAAATCTCGTTTTTTCCATTCCATTAAACAGCAGCCTTTTTAATCACAACCACTTCATCGTCCTTACTGTCGCTTTCGTTGAGAATCACTTTGACATTCTCATCAATCGACGTGGGAATATTTTTACCAACGTAATCGGCCCGAATGGGAAGCTCACGATGACCGCGGTCAATCAACACCGCAAGCTGAATGCTGGCGGGACGGCCAAGATCGATCAGCGCATCCAAAGCCGCGCGGATGGTTCGTCCCGTGTAAAGAACATCGTCTACCAAAATAATCTTTTTGCCCGCAAGATCAAAATCAATCAAGGTCTCATGGACCACCGGCTGCTGCGCCACAAGACTTAAGTCATCACGATAAAGGGTAATATCGAGTATGCCCACAGAAACGGCCTTGCCTTCAATCGTTTTAATGCACGCGCTGAGTCTCTCCGCCAGAAACGCTCCCCGGGTGCGAATACCGATGAGACACAGACCATCAACTCCTTTGTTCTTTTCAACAATTTCATGCGCAATACGCATCATGGCGCGGCGGATATTTTCCTGGTCCAAAATTTTTCCTTGAGGGGTCACAACAGTCCTGCCTTTGATATTGACGTGAAGACATAGCAAAGCCCCGCCGAAATCTCAGCAGGGCCACAAACCAAAAACCCGTCCTCTAGATAAGACGGGATAACAGCTTCGCGAATTCTGCATTTTTTGGATTTCATGTTTTTCCTTGCCGACCTCACAGGGCCGAATTAAAGGTTAATCACTGGCAAAACTATACCATAGCCATATCGAATATGTCAAGAACGATGAAACACACGGTGCATACAATAAAACTATTTATGATACGTCGTCCGTGGCGGAGACACAAACGCGTGCACACCGTTTTCCAAGCCATCATAATAAAAGTAGGGTCTGTCCCTACTTTTCCTTGATTTTACACCGAACTTCCACGTTTAAGACTGATGGGGATGCAAAACGACAACAAACTCGCCTTTGGGTGCGGTTTTATGAAAATGATCGAGGATCTCTTGCGCTTTTCCTCGCCGGACTTCTTCAAATTTCTTCGTGATCTCCCGGGCAACCACAACATCCCAATCTCCCAAAACCTCAGCCATATCTTGAAGCGTTTTCAAAATTCGGTGGGGGGATTCGTAAAAGACAACCGTACGGGTTTCTTTTTTGAATTCTGTTAATTTCTTTTTTCGCCCTATGGATTTTACCGGCAAAAATCCGGCGAATATAAAACTGTCCATGGGTAATGCCGCTAATGACAAAGCCGCAATGAGGGCACACGGTCCCGGAATAACGGTCATGGAAATTTTATTTTCGTGAGCCTGTTGGATGAGCCGATAGCCCGGGTCACTGATTCCCGGCGTTCCTGCGTCAGTGACCAGAGCGATATTCTTGCCTTCTTGCAAAAGCCCGACGATATATTCACTTTTTCTTAATTCATTATGTTCAAAGTAACTTGTTAAGGGAGTATGAATTTGAAAATGTGCCAATAAGTTCTTGGTATGACGGGTGTCTTCCGCAGCAATAAGATCAACCGTTTTTAAAACATCGAGCGCGCGCAGCGTGATGTCTTGCAAATTGCCTATGGGAGTTGAAACAATATAGAGCATTATGGGAAATGGTTACGGGCTATTCCACCGTGACGGATTTTGCCAAATTGCGAGGCTGATCCACGTCGCATTTCAAATGCACGGCAACATAATAAGCCAGAAGCTGCAGCGGCAAGGCCGCTAACAACGGGGTCAAAAGTTCGTGCGTTTTGGGAACATAAATCACATGGTTGGCATGCGAACGGATTCCCTCATCACCTTCCGTCGCAATGGCGATAATCTTGCCGCGGCGCGCGCGGATCTCCTGCATATTGGAAATCATCTTTTCATAAATTTTCGATTGCAAAGCGATGCAGACCACAGCGCGGTATTCATCAATCAAAGCGATCGGTCCGTGCTTCATTTCTCCGGCGGCATAACCTTCAGCGGGAATATACGAAACTTCTTTGAGCTTCAAAGCGCCTTCCAATGCCGACGGATAATTGATATTGCGGCCTAAAAAAAGAAAACATCCAAAACGGGAATAAGGCTTAGCGATTCTCGCAATCAAAGTCTTGTTTTTTAAAATCTCTCGCAGATGTTCCGGAACAAGTTTGAGTTCGCTAAGAAATGATACTTGCTCACCTTTGGAGAGAGTTCCGTAAACGCTTCCTAATTTCAATGCCAGAAGATATAGCATTCCAGATTGAGCAGATCGTCAAAGCGCGCCGCAGCCCATCCAAAGTAATTAAAGCGTGCGTTGCGGTAACCCCACATGGCATCCAGAGTATTGGCAAGCCGGAACAGCACCGCTCCTGGCGCACCAAGCAGGATGAACCAGAACAGCGTGCCGAACACCGCATCATTGCCGTTTTCCAGGGCTGATTCGACTGCCGCGCGTGCAACGCCTGCCTGGTCCAGTGCGGCGGTGTCGCGCGTCACGATACGCGCTGTCAGTATGCGTGCTTCACCCAGCCGCTGCTGTTCAAGCGCTGCGGCGATCGGCGCGAGATGGTCCCGCAGGCTCCTCGCCCCAAGCGCTGCATACAGCGCCAGCGCGTGCACGCCCCAGACGGGCGGCGGCGTGAAATGGTTCGAAGTTAGCCATACCGCCAGTACCGTCGCGGGTATCACCGCGAGAATCAGGGCGAGGCTGCCGCCAAGGCGCGAACGGCGCGATGCCGGCGCGCGATTGAGGGTGCCCTCGATCCATGTAGCGAACCTGCCAAAGCCGACCAGTGGAT
>JANPFV010000008.1:0-32119 GCA_031423615.1 Candidatus Omnitrophota bacterium | reverse complement strand
GTCAGAGGCTCCTTAAATGTTTCCTTCTGCACGCTTATCGACGGTATTTTACTATATTTTGTGCAGTTTTAAGAAGATTTTATCAATTATTTTAACCATCATCGACGAGAAGTGTCGATGGTTTTTCAGTGGTAACTAAGTTATAAAAAGCTAAGGCCTGGGTGGGATTGACTCGTAAGGAATATTCTAAATCGGCAATAGCTAAGTCGCTGTTTTTGCGCTGTAAATGGGCATTGGCCCGATTTGTTAAAGCCAAGAACGAAGCGGGATTTTTATTAAGAACAACGGACCACAATGTCACGCTGTCCCGCCAGGTGAACTGCTGTCGAACAGTCAGTAGTATTAACATCGCAATTATACTTCCTCCAAGCATAAAGGCCATTTTTCTTGATAAAGATTTCACTGCTGTGCGATTATAAACTTTGATTGCCGTATCCGCAGCCAGCAAACAAATTCCAAAACTCGCCAAGTACATAAAACGATCGGCAACAATATGAACATCAGCAGTGTTGTCAAGCCGCAAAAGAAAGAAAATAGACCCAAAGTAAAATAAGAAGGCAAAATTAAATATTTTATTCGTTCTATTCTTCCACCACACCCCGACGGCAATGATCATCAATAGCATGGCTATAGTGTATTCGACGTTAGTCCATGCCACAGGCTGGGGCAATGAATACAGAGGATTTAGCTCGCCGGGAAAGAGAAATTTTCGCAAATAAAAAATAAAGCACCAGAACCATGTCATCACGCTCTGCGGCCACTGAAAGTCAACAACCCGCGAATTCAGAAAATATGTCATCCCTGCAATAGGAATTGTATAAAAAAAATATGGCAATTTCTCCCACAGGATCCGCCACGACCATTTACGTTTTAGATAAAGATCGCAAACCAAAAGCACCAACGGCAATGAAAGCGCCATCGGCTTAGCAAGAATACTTAGAATGCCGGAAAGAAGCGAGAACGTATAATAATATTGTTTCCCCGTATGAAACCAGCGCAAGTACCAGAGTAAGGAAAATAAATAAAAAAATGCATACAAAACGTCCTTGCGTCCCGTGACCCATGTCACGGATTCCACATGCATAGGATGAATCCCAAATAAAAGACTCGCCAATCCAGCAGCCGGCAAAGTAAAGCCCATTGCCAGTGCGCAGAGAAAGACCAGACCAGTGACTCCAGCGTGCAAAAAGATATTTATCAAATGAGAGACCAACGGATTGTATCCGAAAATAAAATTTTCTATGGCAAACGACAATTCTGTTAAAGGGATGTAGGTTTGGTTGACATCCGTGCTAAAAATATTTAAGAAATTATGAAAATTCAGAGGATGCAGATAAGGATTCTCCAAATAATGGGTCGTGTCGTCCCAATTGAGATATCCATTGAAGAGACTTGGCCAATAAATTAATACCGTCGTCGTCACCAAGAAGATAAACATTAAAATTGTTCTTTGATATTTCATAATGGCACCATCATACACAACACATAAATGACTCGCACCACTTTTCTCGTCTTTTGTTTGAATTGACCTGCGAAACTAAAACACGTGAATAATGAAAGGGTTATTGATGGGGATCGTTGCCTCCAATATGGTGCAGATCATGAAATTATTTTATCTGGGACAAGAAGCGATTAAATCGACAATCAAGACACTGCGCTACCAATTCATAAATGTGTGCGGGAAGATCATCAAGTCAGGCAGAAGATTTTACAGCAAGATCATTAATGTGATGGATGAAGTTTTTGAACTTTATGAGAGTTGTAAAAGTAAATTCAATAGTTACGCTTATTAGAATAAGACAAAGAAATAAAAAGCTTAAATGTTGTCAGGGGCCCTGAAACGCCAATATTTCCGCTTGACAAAAACTTTCTATTCAGTATACTAAAAATTTCTCTAAGAGTTCTCAACACAAAAATGAGGTTAAAAGCATGGCAAAAGCATGTGCAGTTTGTGATAAAACTTCCACTTCTGGAAATAAATATAAAAGACGCGGTATGGTTCGACGCAAAGGCGGAGCAGGTTCCAAAATCGTCGGCAAAACTCTTCGCACCTTTCTTCCTAATCTCCAATCCGTCAAAACAAAAATCGACGGGACAATCAAGAAAATTCTCGTTTGCGCCAAGTGCCTCAAAGCCAATAAAGTCGTCCGCGCAGGATAAGCTTTACCTCATTCATACAATTTAAAAGCCTGTACCATATCAGAACAGGCTTTTTGATTTATTTAATTTTATTGCAAATCTCAATCTCCATCTTTCCTTATGACGTTAGGGACTGTCCCTCTCAATTCTTTTAGGGCTGACTTTCACGAATGTCTCTGAGCTTGAGCTGGACCGTGGGCGATTTATTCCAGTCATCAATGGTCAGCTCATACGCGATATCGACCTGCGCTCCAGGACGGATCAAATCCGCATATTTGGCCATGCCAAAACCGACGGCAGATATACTGCACTGTCCATCGGTGACCCAAAATTTAAGGGTATCTTTTCCCATCAGCATCGGCGGACTTTTTACAATCATTTGGCGGGAACAGAAAACCGGCGTTGCATTCCCTTCTCCATATGGCTCGAGACCTTCAATCAACTGGGCCACTTCCAAGCTCAACGACGACAAGGAAACCTCGGCATCAATCTGCAAGGTGGGAATCATATCGCGGATTTCTAAAATATCCTTGGCAAAATCATTTATTTTCAGGCGAAAACTCTCAACATGTTCTTCTTTGATTGTCAAACCAGCGGCGAGCTTGTGACCGCCGAATGCCACAAGGATTTCGGCACAATGATGCAAAGCTTCATTGAGATGAAAACCTTCGATAGACCGGGCAGAAGCTGTGCCTACACCATTTTCCAAAGAAATAATTATCGTCGGACGGTAATAAGTTTCCGCGACCCGCGAAGCGACAATCCCCAAAACTCCTTTGTGCCACCCTTCCTTACAGAGAATGATCACTTTATGCTCTTTAAAATTAATTTCCTGTTCGACCATTTGCATCGCCTGTTCAATGACTTCGCGCTGCAGACGCTGACGTTCGGTATTAAACGCCTCCATTTCCACAGCCAGACCCAGCGCCGTCACGGCATCCGAGGACAAAAGAAGATCGAGGGATTTGTGCGCGGACCCCATCCTTCCGGTAGCGTTAATGCGCGGACCTAAAATAAAACCGATATAATGCGGACGGAATTTCTTACCGCGGATTTTAGCGGTATCAATCAAGGCTGAAAGGCCATAATTCTTTGTTTCACTGATCTGAGGCAAACCATTTTTGACAAAAATCCGGTTTTCTCCTCTCAAGGGAACCACGTCCGCAATCGTGCCTAAAGCAATTAAATCCAAGTATTCTTCCGGGACCTTTCCAAAAATGGCCTGGGCTAATTTGGCGACAAGTCCGACGGACGCAAGGTGTTTAAAAGGATACGTACAGTCCCGGCGCTTAGGATCCACAATGGCGAAAGCTGGGGGAAGTCCTTCCGGCGGAGGCTCATGATGGTCTAAAATAATAACGTCAATCCCGCGTTCATTTAAAAGCTCTACTTCACGGCCGGCGGTGATACCGCAATCGACCGCAATCAAAAGTTTAATTCCCGCTTCTTGTGCAACCCCGCCTATGGTTTCATTGAGACCGTAACCATCCGACATCCGATGCGGAATATGATTGCTGACCCGTATGCCTAACCGCGTTAAAATCTTATGCAAAAACGCCGAAGATGTCACTCCATCGACGTCATAATCACCGAAAACCAGGACTTTTTCATCTCTTTCCTTGGCCAACATGATCCGGCCTACTGTTCTGTCCATATCCTTTAACAAAAATGGATCATGCAAACGGTCTAAATTTGCGGACAAAAATTCCTCCCCTTCGTTTACCGTCGTGATTCCGCGATTTGCCAGGACCTGGGCGATCAGAGGATGGACTTTTAAAGCATTGCTCAAAAGAACCTGCAAAAAAGGATCAGGAATACGGACCTGCCAAAATTTTTGTGTAAGGACAGTGGGCATTTTACAACGGAGAACGCTTTTTTAATTTTTCAAATAAAAACATTCCTATAAAACTCAAAAATGAAAAATAAATAATCATGATCCCCCAAGCTAACAGAGAAATAGGGACCATTCCCCAGAAACAATATTCCACCAGCGGTCCGGCTCGACATTCTTTTCTAAAAATTTCCCATCGCTTACATTTTTTGAGGCGTGCTGACCCCCAATAAACGCAAACCATTGGCCATCACAATACGGCTGGCCTCAACAAGGGCCAGACGTTCCGCGGAAATATCCGGATGATCGGGATCGACGACACGTTTACGGTCGTAAAACCGGTGGAACATACCCGCCAGCTCCTGAAGGTAATTGACCAAAGCAAAAACATCGGCCTGACGCCAACAGAACAAAAGGATTGTTGGAAACCTACCGATTTTCTTCAAAAGATCTAACTCCTCTTCTCCCTGCAAATTCTTAAAATTCTTCAACTGCGGATTCAAGCCTGCGATCTTGGCCTTCTCCTCAATGGAATATGTCCGCGCATGGCCATATTGAATATAATAAACCGGATTTTCCGGGGTTTCCTTTTTAGCCAGTGCCAAATCAAAATCCAGATGCGCATCCACCAAGCGCATCAAAAAGAAAAAACGCGCCGCGTCGACTCCGACCTCCTCGATGACCTCCCGCAGGGTGATGTATTGACCCCGCCGCGTCGACATTTGCACTTCTTGACCGTCACGAAAAAGTGTAGCCAATTGCACAATCAAAACACGCAAGGCTTCTTTGGGTTGACCCAAGGCCTGCACGGCCGCAGTCAAACGCGGGATATAACCATGATGATCCGGACCCCAAAGATTAAAAACTTTTTCAAAACCCCGACGAAATTTGTCCTTATGGTAAACAATGTCGGGCATAAAATAGGTATAACTGCCGTCGCTCTTTCGCACGACACGGTCTTTATCGTCTCCGTACTGAGTCGTCTTAAACCAGAGCGCCCCGTCCTGTTCATAAATATAACCGCGTTTTTGCAAGTCGCTAAGGGTTTCTGTTATCTGCTCCTCACCTGCGACCTTGCTCTGGTGCGACCAAACATCAAAAGAAACTCCGAAATCTTTCAATTCCTCCTTAATAACGCTCAGCAAATAATCCACCGCGAATTGCCGGATCATTTCTGATGAGAGAGCTTTCAGCTGCTGAACGGTCTTTATTTTCTTTCCCGCCAAAAGAGTGTCGGCCATTTCATAAATGTATTGTCCCTGATAACAGTCTGCAGGAAAATCTTCCTTTTGACCCAGCCGTTCCAAAGCGCGCAAATAAACCGACTGTCCGAGAATATTGATCTGATTTCCCTCATCATTAACATAATATTCTTTAACGGCCTGAAATCCGATAAAATTAAAAATATTAGCTAAAGCATCCCCGACGGCAGCCTGTCGGGCATGCGCGACACTCAGTGGTCCGGTGGGATTGGCACTGACAAATTCGATATTGATCTTACGGTCATTGCCAAAATCACTTTTACCATATTGATCTTTTTCCCGTAACGTCTGTTCAAGGATTTCGTAAACCGCACTCGTGGAAAGATAAAAATTGATAAAGCCCGGCTTAAAAACTTCCACCTTTTCAATTTTATCATGAATACCTGCGTCTTTAAGACCTTGCAAGATGGCTTCGCGGAAGGCGGCGGCGGTTTCCAGAGGAGGGCGTTTGAGGAGTTTGGTCGATTTCATCGCAATGTTGGTCGAAAAATCCCCATGGGATTTGTCGTCCGGAACATCCACTTCCACCGATGGAACAGTTAGTCCATCAAAAAATCCCTTTAAGGATTTTGCAATAACTTCAATAAGTTGTGCGCGCAAATGAATAAGCATAGAAGAAAAGGGCTCTCACCTTATAAAAAAGTCACGGATGAGAGCCCAAATTTTTATTGTGGCACTGGGGAAAACGTCAACGTTTCCAGTTCACCTCTTTAGCGTCCTGCCACAGATGGTCGAGGCCGTAAAATTCGCGGGTCTCTTTTTCAAAAACATGGACAACAACATTACCCACATCAACCAAGACCCACACTCCCTCACGAAAACCTTCTTTTCGTCCTACCTTTGATCCCAAACTTTCGAACCCTTCTACGACCCCCTCAGCAATAGCCTGAGCTTGCCGTGTCGATGTCCCGCTTGCAATTACAAAAAAATCGCAGAAATTCACCACGTGGCGCATGTCCAGAACCTTGATGTCTTCTGCCTTTTTTTCCAACGCAAATTTAGCGGCTATTTTAGCTAACTGCAGGGATGTTTGAGGCGATTTTTTAATCTTACGCTTTGCTTCCAATATCTAAAGCCTAATCCTAACCCCAAAGGGGTTAAAGTTAATTTATCGGTACCGAGGAACTTATCCCTAAGCGCCTTTGGCTTTATCCCCTAACAGCCTTCGGCTGAGGGGATTGCGCGCCTTTGGCGCTTACTTTTTCTTTAATTTGGCAGCTTGGTCCTTGCCCAAAACTCTCCAACATTCATGTGTACCCTTAGGAGACTTGGTGACCGCAAAAAAACGGCCTGACTTCTCTTTGACAGTATATTCAGTGGCATCAAATTTTGATTTGGTCTTAACATCGTAAAAAGATAACTTTTCCATTTGGTTCCTCCGTTAATGTGTTTGCTTTTCCTAAAAGTAGGTAAAGTCTAACGAATAATACCGGCCTTGTCAATTCAAAAATAGAACTTATGTTCGCCAGCTTTTAGATTTTAAAAAGGCGTCCGAGCTCTTTCTCCTGTTTGTCATTGACCGGGCCCACGACGGCAAAATTGTACCGCCGTTCATCTAAAATCCTTTCTGCTACCCGCTGAACGTCCTCGATCATAACCGCTTTGACCAGCTTAATAATTTCATCCATGGAACGGATTTTATCCCGAGTGAGGGTCGATTCTCCAATCCAAAACATATGGTCCAGGGTATCCTCCAACGCCAAAAAAACCTGCCCCAGATAAAAATCTTTGGCTCTTTTCAATTCATCCAGCCTTACTCCGGCGCGCTTGATCTTGGCCAATTCTTTTAAAATAATATCAACAGCATTGACCACCTTGGTATTGTCAACCCCCGCCCGCACCATGAGAAGCCCGGTGTCTTTCAAATACTTAACCGAAGAACCGATCGAATACGCCAGTCCCCGTTTTTCGCGCACCTCATCAAAAAGACGGCTGGACATATTCCCTCCCAGAATAATATTAAGTAAGCTCAGAGTATATTTATCTTTATGGTCATTTTCAAGGCCCAGCATCCCCAGAGCTAAATGCATTTGTTCGGTCGGCTTCTTATAAACCTTCATCTGAGGTTTTTTTTGCGAATGTGCTGCTGGGATAAATTTCGCGCGCAACCCCCCGGGCGTCTTACGAAATTTCTTATCTACCAAGGCGCGCATATAAGCATGGTGGACTTTTCCTGCCGCGGAGACAACAATATTGCCGGCATGATAATGATCACGATGAAAATTCTTAAGATCCGCGCTGGTCATAGCAGATACTGTTTCCGGCGTACCCGCAAGACTTTTCCCCAAGGGATGATTAGGCCACATCAATTCATCCAGCAGTTCATAAACATAATATTGCGGAAGATCATGATACATTTTGATTTCTTCGACGATAACGGTGCTTTCTTTTGTCACTTCTTTTTGATCAATCGACGGTTTAAAGACAATATCGCTTAACACATCAAAAATACGGTCCAAATGTTGAGCGGGGAACTTAGCGTAATAACAGGTCTGCTCTTCGGACGTAAAGGCATTGACCGACCCGCCCACGCCCTCGATCAAAGTTTTAACTTGATCGCAGGAATACTTAGCACTGCCTTTAAACGCGATGTGCTCCAAAAAATGGGCCGCGCCTTTGACTTTGTCATCTTCATAGCGACCACCGGCCCCCACCCAAAATCCTAAGGCCACACTTTCTCTTTCCCGCATGTCATGCGTTACAATCCGCAAGCCATGATCTAACGTCGCTTTCTGGTACATATCACTCTTTCAATTTTGATACTAAGGTTTGAACAAATTTGGAAATCAGCGGCGCCAAAGCCGCCGAATCCTTATGCTTTTCGATTTCCTGAATAATGACACTGCCCACGATCACACCATCCGCCACTCGGCCGATCGTTTTTATCTGCTCGGCGGTAGAAACACCAAAACCTACACAAATCGGTTTTATTGTGGCCCGCTTGACGTTTTTAATTTTTGCAATAATGTCCTTGGGCAAACCCTGCTGCGTTCCCGTGACACCGGTCAAAGAGACATAATAAATGAAACCCGTTGAAGCTTTGACGATTTTCTTCACGCGCTCATCCGTCGTAGTTGGAGATAAAAAGAAAACCGTGGAAATTCCGGTCCGGCGGCTCACGCTCATCAATGTTTTAGCTTCTTCCGGAGGCAAGTCAGGGATGATCACGCCATCAACTCCGCTGGCCTTGGCTGTCCTAATAAAATGCTCTTCGCCGAAATGAAAAACCGGATTGTAGTACGTCATAAGAGCAATCGGTATTTCTGAAAACGTCCGGATCGTCCGCACCGCGTCAAAAATCTTTGGGATCGTTGTTCCCTTAAGCAAGGCGCGTTGCGACGCCGCTTGGATGGTCGGGCCGTCAGCCAAGGGATCGGAAAACGGCACACCGAGTTCAACGATATCGACACCCGCTTTTTCAAATCCGCGGACTAAGTCTACCGTGTTATCTAAATCCGGATCTCCAGCAGTGATAAAAGCAATAAAGGCCTTTTTCTTTTTCCGCCTTAAATCTTTAAATTTTCTTTCAATACGGTTCATCAAATCAATTCCTTCATCGTGTTCACGTCCTTGTCCCCTCGGCCGGAAAGGCAAACGATGACCGTAGAATTTTTCTTGGCCCGTTGATCAAGACGCGACAAGAACCCAATAGCATGGCTGGTTTCCAACGCCGGAATGATCCCTTCGGCCTGCGAAAGTAATTTCAAACCCGCAATGGCTTCCTTGTCGGTCACACCTACATATTGTGCGCGGCCGATGCTTTTATAATAGGAATGTTCCGGGCCCACACCGGGATAGTCCAGACCCGCGGCAATCGAATGCGCTGTCATGATTTGCCCGTCGGATGTTTGCAACAATTGACTTTTACTGCCGTGCAAAACTCCTGTCTTGCCAGCACAAATCGCGGCAGAATGGGAACCGGATTGCAAACCATGGCCCGCCGCCTCAACCCCGATGATCTTAACCTTGGTATCTTTAAAAAATGCATGAAACAATCCCATGGCATTACTCCCGCCGCCGACACAAGCCACAAGATAATCAGGAAGCTTTTTTTCTTTTATGACAAATTGTTTGCGTGCTTCAATTCCAATAACCGACTGGAACTCACGGACCATCAAAGGATAAGGATGCGGCCCGGCCACGGAACCGATAATATAAAAAGTGTTACCGACGTTGGTGACCCAATCGCGGATGGCTTCGTTCATCGCGTCCTTTAAAGTCTTAGAACCGCTCATAACGGGAATGACGTGAGCGCCCAGCAATTTCATACGAAACACATTCAAAGATTGACGCTCAATATCCTCGGCGCCCATATAAATTTCGCACTGCAAGCCGAACAGAGCCGCCGCAGTGGCTGTCGCCACCCCATGCTGACCCGCCCCGGTCTCGGCGATGATCCGCGTCTTGCCCATCCTTTTGGCTAAAATAATCTGTCCTAAAGTATTGTTGATTTTGTGCGCTCCGGTATGAAGCAAGTCTTCGCGCTTAAGATACACTTTAAGATTTTTAAACTGGCTGGAAAGGCGCTGGGCCAAATACAAATTCGTTGGGCGTCCGGCATATTCCTTAAGATAATAAGAAAACTCTTCCTTAAACTTTTTTTCTCGACGCGCCTTTATAAAAGTCTTTTCTAAATCTTCTAAGACCGACATCAAAGTCTCGGGTACAAATTTTCCGCCGAACTCGCCAAAGTGTCCTGATTTATTGGGGATCTTCATTTTAATAATATTTTGATTTAAGTTTTGTGGTGAGTAGCGCCGTTAAAAATTCGCGGTCTTCTCCCGATAGATTCTGTACCGCCACATCAAATTTTGCCACACGGTCTTTTTGGGCCGCATAAAAAGCAAGATCATCAATCACGCGGTCCGCGTCGCGCAGCAAAGCCTGAAGTTTAAAAATATCTTCGACGGGCATTGAATCATTGGTAAAATGCAAAATCTCCCTCATGACTCTTTGCAATTCCTTTTTCCATTCCGGGACGCTGTTCTCGGTATTGATGTAATTTTCCGCATCACCAACTATCCACATCCGCAAGAGCTGCAAATCCTCGGATGATAAGGAAGACTCGCTTTTTAATTTATCAGAGAGTTTTTGAAGATGTTCAGCCGTGATTTCTTGAGCATATTCCCGCAGGGAATCGGAAATAGCATCAACAATCTGCGACAAACGGACATACTTATTTTCGTCATCTTTTAGAACAGCCTCTTGGCCGTCGTTGTTTAATTTACTGACCAATTCTTCAAATTGTCCCATCCCGGCTCTCCTTTTTAAACAAAATAATAAACTTAAGTTTTACACGCCTGCACAACGGTGATTTTTTGCCACATTTTCCGTGAAAGTCCCGTCGTCAAAGATTCGATCTCATTGACGACATCAACGACCTCGGTATCATTAAAGTCCTGGACATAGACCGCAGCAATCTTACTGATCAAGGAAAGCATTTCGCTGCAATAATCAAGGTACCGCTCAAGTTCAAAAGCATTCATGGTGCGTCTCGGCGAAGATTTTGTCTGCTGATACGTTGTTAAAAGCGATTCGGGATCCTTGGTCAATTGGTGCATATCGATCACATGCGCCATAGCGCGTAAATCATGCAAAAGACTCACCACGCGTCTTCTTTTAATCCGCGTTTCAAGCGTCACAAGAAAAAAGATCCCCACACCAAAAAAAACAACATCATTGATCGCAGACTCCAAAACCTGAATCAATTCTCCAATAGAAAGCGCATGATTTTGAAAATCCAATTTTGAAACCACTAAAGATAGACTGATCACAATTAACCCAATTAATATGGCCATCGGAACGCGCAAATGCCAAAGCGGCTTGGAAACCCATTGACTGCGGTTGTGGGCGTCGCGACCAATGACTAAGAGCTCGTTTGCAACTTTGGAAAGACCGGAGGCGGGAAACCGCTCAACGATACGAAAATTAAGAATTTCGATCGTCTTAACAATTTCTGCGGAATCGAGTTGCCGGTAGGACATTTTTACTCCCCAAGGAGCGCAAAAGCGCTTTTGGATTCATAACTTTTCATCGTCATTGTTGTACTGCCAAAACCTAGCGCCCCGTCTATGCGAAGAGGTATCTTTTGCGGCCCCACATCAAACCACAGCTTATATTTTGCGGGGGTACTTTGGGCAAGAAATGCATCATACTTCTTACCGGCCGTGTTCAAATGGACTTCCTGGGTGACCTTGATCTTAATATCCATCGTCGGCAAATTAATGGCCACCGTGTCACCAACGCGGAATTCAGCATCGCGGCGATAACGATAAATAAAACAATAAATATTATCAATCGTCCCTTTTTTAGAAATGACCTGTTCTTCTTTCTTTCCCTTTTCCGCCGTTTTGACAATCCGTACCCTGCCGTTTTGCGGCTCATAATATTCTACAATCTGTTCTTTCTTCCCAAAAATATCTAAATCGCGTTCAACAATCTGGGGCAAAAGCGTTTTGGGGTCGGCATAGATTTTTTCCGAATCCAAAAAATTCAGTCCATCGGCCTTAAACACAATAAGGACAAAATCCCTATTTTCCCGGGAAACCGGGCCTTCATAGCTCAAGGTGGCCTCGCCGGCTTTCATTCCTATTTTCTTAATGGAATAAGTAATTTTTTCGCCGATAAATTCATTAAGATCATTTGCGGCTTGGGCAGAAACGGCAACCAAAATCGCGCCGAGAAAACCAAAGAAAATAATAATATTTTTCATGTTTGTGTCCTGTCAAAATCCTTAATGAATCTTTCCATTAATTTGGCCCCTTTGATCAAAGTATTAACCTTCGCAAATTCATCGGTGGTATGGGCCGTTCCCTTATTCCCGTAACCTGTCGCAAAAGCGGGAATCCCGTGTTTCTTGAAAAAAGTAATCACCGTCGCCCCTTCACTGCCCTTAACCTCGGCGTGAATTTTCATCGTCTTGGCCGTTTGGACATAGGTTTTAACAAAAGGATGGTCCGACGCAATTTCATACGGTTGCTGTAAATCATCAATAATAACTTTAAATTTGGGCGTGATACTTTTGACAATGCCCTTGATCTGAGCTAAAACGTCCGACAATTTCATACCCGGCAAATAACGGGTGTCGAGGGAAAATTCGCAAAAATCCGCAACCATATTGACCTTATCTCCGCCGCGGATCGTGCCAATATTCATCGTCGGAGGACGCAGATAGGGATGCTTTTTGAATTTAAACTTATGCGCCTTTAGTCTCTGGATCACTGCGCTGGCCTGTTCAATGGCATTGACCCCGCGCCAATTGTAAGCTCCGTGCGCTTTTTTCCCAAAAATTTGAATCCGTGTATGAAGCAAACCCTTTTGGCAAATAATCGTATAGAACTCATCGGAATCGACGATCAAACCATAACCGGGCGTAAGAATCTTCTTTTCTAAAAGCGGAATAATGCCGGCCTTGCTTCCTGTTTCCTCATCCACCGTCGCTGCCATGATCACGTCATTTTGCAAAAGAACTTTGTCTTCCGCCAAACTGCGCATGACTTCCATGCAACAAGCCAAATTTCCTTTATCATCGCTCGCTCCGCGACCGTAAATTTTACCGCCCCTGATTTCACCGCCCAAAGGATCGAATTTCCAACCCCCGCCGATAGGAACCGTATCAAAGTGCGGAGTGAGCAGAATCGAATTTCTCGCGGCATGGGGACCGTGTCCCTTGAACGTCGCGACGATATTCGGCCGGTTGTTTTCGAAAGTATAAAGTTTCACTTCAATCCCCAGCGAACGCATGTCCTGCTCGATAAATTTTGCCAGCGCAAGTTCGTTTCCCGGCGGATTTTCCGAATTATAACTGATAACTTTTTGGGTCAATTGAATCAAACGCTTTTCATTAATCATTTAAAAAAATCCTCTGCCTTTTTAGCGCCCATGGTGCGACTGTAATCATCATAATCAATAATGGTCAAGTCTTGGCGGTTCGTATTGATATTAATAATCTTAGGCATATGATGGGAAACATTGCGAAAGGCGACATAACGAAAATCTGTGCGGCAATGGGGGCAGGAAGACATTTCCAACTTTACGTCCATGTTTTGGCAATGCCCGCATTGTCCGGACAAATCACCATAAATCAAAATATGGTCCTTGACCTTATTGACATCAAATGGTTTATAAACCCGCAGTAATCTTTCCGACATGGGGGGTATTATAACATAAGGGAAAGAATTGAAAGAAAATTTACCGGGATTTGGCTTTCTGTTCAAGCTTAGAGATTCAGCAAATTCCAGTTTTGAAGCGCCCGTTAGGTTATTACACTGAGACCGGCAGAACAAGTTGGTTAAAAAACTCTGTCAAGGAACGCTCGCTTTTCTTGCCGGGAGCGTCTTCAACTCCGCTGGAAACGTCTACAGCGTACGGCCGGATTTCTTCAAAAGCCGTACGGACATTGTTAGAATGGACCCCTCCCGAGAGGATAATCGGGACGCCAAAATTCTTGGCTTCCTTGATCAATTTCCAGTCAAATGTCTTGCCGGTCCCGCCTGGGACGCCTTCTTCGTGGCGGTCAAAAAGAAAAGCGCTGACCAAGGATTTATAGGGACGCAAAAGGTCAATATTAAAATCTTCTTTGACCCGGAAAGCCTTAATAATCTTATAAGTTTTAAACCGTTTGCAAAACTCCGGGGTTTCATCGCCATGAAATTGCAAAACCCGCAAACCGCAAAATTCGGCGATTTCCTTGACGGCACCCTGATTTTGATCGACAAAAACTCCCACGGGAGTGACAAAGGGCGGCAGATCCGCAATGATTTTCGTAGCTTTATAGGGCCCGACAAAACGTTTACTTTTTTTATAAAAAATAAACCCCAAGGCCCACGCTCCCAACGACGCGGCCAAAAGCGCGTCTTTTGTATCGGTAATCCCACAAATTTTTGCTTTTAACATTTTAAACCTTTCTCTAAGGGACTGACTTTCCCCGCATGATTTCTCTGACTTTTGCGCCCACATCCGCGCTGCGCAGAAAACTTTCCCCGATTAAAACGGCATGAACACCCAAAGATTGCAACTTCTCAATCTCGGCGTGGGTCCTGATTCCACTTTCTGCAACAATCACTTTTCCCTTGGGAATTTGGGGGACAAGCTGCTCACTGACAGCCAAGTCAATTGTCAGTGTGGCAAGATTGCGATGATTGATCCCGATAATTTCCGCGTCCGTTTTAAGGACCCGGTGAAGTTCGGACTCATCATGGACCTCAACGAGGACATCCATATCCAAATCTGTGGCCACCTGAATCAAATCCTTCAAAAGCCCATCATCCAGAATGGCCGCAATCAGAAGAACCGCACTGGCACCCTGACAAAATGTTTCAAAAATCTGGTGCTCATGAATAATAAAGTCCTTGGTCAAAACGGGCAAATTCACTTCCTCGCTGACTCGTTTAATATAAGTCGGCTTGCCGAGAAAATATTTGTCCTCGGTCAAAACCGAAATGGCATCGGCGCCGTTTTCAAAGTATGTCCGCGCCAAACCGTTAAGATCGAAAGGCTCGCGAATGATCCCTACCGATGGAGAAGCCTTTTTTATTTCGGCAATCAGATTCATGCGTCCCGGTTTGCTGATCGCCTTCTTAAAAAGACCGTAACGATTATACGGAGCGTTCTTAACATTTTTTTTGAGGGCAGCGTAATAACCCTTTTTCTGCTCAAGCAGTTCTCTTTTATATTCAACGATTTCCTTAAGAAAATCTCTTTTCACTTTAAATCTTTCGTGAATCGGATTAAGGCTTCCAGCTTTCGGCTCGCCTGACCGCCGTCAATGGATTGTTCCGCAAGTTTTATGCCGTCAGAAACGGCCGCAACTTTTTGTGCGCTGTACAATGCGCAACCCGCATTTAAAACAACAATATCTCGTTTGGGCCCCTTCTGTCCCATCAGGATATCCAAAACAATTCCAGCATTCGTCGCGACATCGCCGCCTTTCAGATCAGATTCATGGGCTAAAGCCAGGCCTAATTCTTGTGGATCCATATCGTAGCTTAAGATTTCTTTGCCGTTGTATTCACTGACAAAGGTCTTGGCCGTGGTCGTCGCTTCATCCAGCCCGTCGCTGCCGTGCACAACCAGAGCGCGGCGCAAACCTAGATTTTTGAGGACCCGCGCTAAAGGCTCTACATAATCCCGATTATAAACGCCCATCATCTGGTGGGTGGCCCGGGCGGGATTTAAAAGCGGTCCGAGGATATTAAAAATCGTTTCCACACCCAAACTTTTCCTTACCGGCGCGACATTCTTCATGGCCGGATGAAGTTTTTGCGCAAAAAGAAAAGCCATGCCGACTTTGTCTAAACAGGCACTCAAATCTTTTTGGTTAAGATCGATGTTTACGCCCAGCGCTTCTAAGACATCAGCACTGCCGCAACGGCTGGAGACCGAACGGTTGCCGTGTTTAGCCAGAACGACACCCGCGCCGGCCACCACAAAAGCGGCCGCGGTAGAAATGTTAAAAGTATTTTTTTTGTCACCGCCGGTGCCGCAAATATCGAGGACCACATTATGCTGGGTTTTAACGTGCAACGAAAACTCGCGCAAAATCTTGGCCGCTCCCGTGATTTCTTCAACCGTAGGACCTTTAGCGTTTAAAGCCAATAAAAATTCACCCAACCGGTCCTCAGACGCTTCCCCGGTCATAATCAAACGCATCACCGTCTGGATTTCTTCTTCACTCAGATCCAAACAACCATAGAGCTTTTGTATATACCGTTGCATAGATTATGAAATTTTTAAGAAGTTTTTGAGAATATCCATGCCCGATGTAGTCAAAATCGATTCGGGATGAAACTGTACACCCCAGAGCGGAAGTTTTTTGTGACGAACGCCCATAATCTCTTTATCCTGGTCCTTGGTCCATGCGGTAACCTCCAACTCGGGAGGCAAAGATTTGGCATCAATGACCAGCGAGTGATAGCGTGTTGCGGGAAAAGGATGCTTTAAATTCTTAAAAATATCAGTTCCCTTATGTTCAATCAAGGATGTTTTGCCATGCATAAGATGTTTGGCGCCGATGATCTTTCCTCCGAAAGCATAACCAATGGCTTGATGGCCCAGGCACACGCCTAAAATAGGGATCTTGCCGCTAAAGTTTTTAATGACATCGACGGTCACGCCCGCATCTTCCGGGCGGCCGGGACCCGGGGAAATAACGATACGAGAGGGTTTCAACTTACGAATTTTCTCGATGGTTAAAACATTATTACGAAAAATTTTCATGTCCGCCTTCAACTCTCCAAAATACTGGACCAAGTTATAAGTGAAGGAATCAAAATTATCAATGATAAGCAACATAATTATTCTTTTTCGCGGTAAACCACCGCTCCAATTTTTATTAACTTTTGTTCAAGGTCCTCATAACCGCGCTCCAGATGATAAATGCGGTGTATCTCGGTTCGCCCTTTGGCCGCTAAACCCGCCAACACCAAGGCCGCCGAAGCGCGCAGGTCCGACGCCATAACAGGAGCGCCAAAAAGCATTTTGACGCCTTCGACAATTGCGGCCCCGCTATCGCGGCGAATGTTAGCGCCCATACGGTTTAGCTCCGCAATATGAATAAAACGGTCCGGAAAAACTTTATCGGTGATGACACTCACCCCCGGCGTGATGGACATCAGGGCCATAAATTGCGCCTGCAAGTCCGTCGGAAAACCCGGATAGGGATAAGTCGTTACACTGACCGGTTTTAATTTCTTGGGGCCAATCACGGTCAGAGAATCTTTGCCCTTTTTAAATTTTACGCCCGCCTGTTCCAGGCGGTCCATTAAAACCAAAAGCTGGGCATATTTGACATTTTTAATTGTTATGGTGCTTCCCGTCGCCGCGGCCATGAGAACAAAAGTCCCGGCTTCGATACGGTCCGGACCAATTTCATATTCCGCGCCATGCAATCGCTTGACCCCGCGAATAACAAGACGGGACGTTCCCTTTCCTTCGATATGTGCGCCCATCTTGATTAAGAACTCCGTCAATTCTTCAACTTCCGGTTCGCACGCGGCACTTTCAATAATCGTCTCACCTTTAGCCAAAGTAGCCGCCATCATGACATTTCCCGTGGCCAAAACCGAAGGGCCAAAAATTCCACCAAGATAAATCAAATCGCCTTTGAGGTGCTTGGCTTTCGCGATGACATAACCACCTTCAACTTCGATGGCCGCGCCCAAGGCCTTAAAACCTTTAATATGCAGATCAACCGGCCGGATACCGATGACGCAACCGCCGGGAAGAGAAACTTTGGCCGTGCGAAATTTGGAAAGCAAAGGACCCATGACGCAAAATGAACCGCGCATCGTTGAAACCAGCTTGTATTCTGCCGTCGAGCTGTTTGCAGAACCGCTGATTATGGCGACATTATTATTATAATCAACGGTTTTTCCCAGAGAACGAAGCAACTTGATCATTGTCAATGTATCACGCAATTTGGGGACATTGCGGATCACACATTTGTCATCGGTCAAAAGAGTCGCCGCAAGAATCGGCAAGGTTGAATTTTTAGAACCGCTCACCGTGATATCACCCTTGAGCTTTTTGCCGCCTTCAATGACTAATTTGTCCATAAATAATCATCCTCACTTTAAATTTTAACGGATATGGGCCACAAAAAGTCTGGGAGTGCCACAGAAATCATTTTTGAAATAAAAGTCACTCAAGCCATTTTCAATAAGTAAAGAGGTTATGCCTTCCATTTGCCCGTCGCCGATTTCACAAGCCAGGATTCCGCCCGTCTTCAAAAATCGTCGGCCTGCGCCGATGAGGACATGATAAAATTTTAATCCATCTCTTCCGCCGTCCAGCGCTATCCACGGCTCTCTTTGTACGTCCAAAGGCAAATTTTCCCTTAACAAGGTCGCGATATACGGCGGGTTTGAGACCATTATATCAAAGCGCTTTTCCGCCTCACGATAATTCTCGGCAAATTCAAAAAAATCAAAATGGACAAAATCAATTTGATTATGGGTCTTGTTTAATCGCGCATTCTCCCGGGCGACCGAAAGAGCATCAGAAGAAATGTCCATCGCCATGACCCGGGCCTGATTTAAAGACTTGGCCAAGGCGATAGCAATATTTCCCGAACCTGTGCCGATGTCTAAAATGCGCAACTCTGCACCATGATGCTCCCGCGCAAACTCCAAAATATTTTCAACTAAAAGTTCCGTTTCCGGACGGGGAATAAGGACACGGGGGTCTACTTTGAAATTAAATCCGAAAAACCCGGTTTGGCCGAGAATATATTGCAACGGCTCATGAGACTTGCGCCGCTCCTCCATGTTCTGAAGTCTTACCATCTGCTCGGCCGTCAATTGCGGCGGCTGAGCATACAGTCCCGTCCGGTCGCACTCAAGGATGGCCGTCAACATCAACTCCTTTTCCGTCATTGCCCTTGTCCCCCGGACTCGGCCAGCATTTTATCTTCTTCGGCAAACAAAGCATTGACTAAATCTTCCATATCTCCATCAAGGACCGCGCTCAATTGATGGGTCGTAAACCCGATACGGTGGTCGGTTACACGATGGTCAGAAAAATTGTACGTGCGGATCTTTTCACTGCGGTCGCCGGTCCCGATTTGCGACTTGCGATTTTTGCTCGTTTTTTCAAAATGCTCTTGGTCGATTTTGTCCTTGATGCGGGCGCGCAAAACACGCATGGCCTTGGCACGGTTTTTCAACTGAGACCGTTCATCCTGACAAACAACGACGATTCCCGTCGGGAAATGGGTCATGCGAACAGCAGAGTCGGTCGTGTTGACACTTTGACCGCCCGGTCCGGAAGAACGATAAACATCTATCTTCAAATCCTTAGGGTCAATTTTAATCTCCACATCGTCCTCGGGTTCTTCCAAAACCGCGACCGTAGCCGCCGACGTATGAATGCGGCCAGAGGCTTCCGTCGCTGGAACACGTTGTACGCGATGCACCCCGCTTTCCCACTTCAAATGACGGGCCGCCCCCTTTCCGGAAACACTTAAAACAATTTCCTTGAAACCTCCCGCTTCGGATTCGTGGCTGGTCATGACTTCCCCGTTCCAGCCCTGCCGCTCGGCATAACGGGAATACATCCGGTACAAATCCGCCGCAAAAAGCGACGCTTCCTGCCCGCCCGTTCCGGCGCGGATTTCAATGATCACGCCGGTGTCCTTATCTACGGGCTTAGGATTAGCCACATCATCCAGGTGTTTTTCGGCTTTGACCTTTTCAGTTTCAAGGTCTACAATTTCCGCACGGATAAGTTCCTCAAATTCCTTGTCATGTCTTTCTTCAAGAAGTTTTTTGGACTCAACGATTTGTTTAACAACCGCATCGTAAGCCCCGAGAGCGTGAATAAGCGGCCCTAAAACGGAATACTCCTTGGCGAATTTCTGGTACTGGGCCTGATCGGCCACGATCGCCGGATCTCCGAGGAGCCCTTCCAGTTCGCGGTAGCGCTCTCTGGTTCTGCTGAGCTTCTCGAAATTGATCATTTTTTACCTTTTTTATATCTCTGTTCGAATCGCTCGATACGGCCGGCAGAATCAACGAATTTCTTCTCACCCGTGTAAAAAGGATGGCATTTGGAACAAATTTCTATACGAATGTTCTGCTTGGTTGAACGAGTGTGAATCACTTCCCCGCATGCGCAGGTAATGGTTGTTACAGCGTAATTCGGATGAATTTCAGTTTTCATTCCTCTTCTCCTGTTTTTATTTTATTCCCTAATCCCGCCGTGCGGGATTTAAAGAATGAAGAATCGGGCTCGGCCCTTAACTTCATTTGTTCATATTATCTAAGAACTCTTTATTACTTTTATACTTTCCTAAACGGTCGATCAAAAGTTCCATCGCTTCCGCGGTATTAAGGTCATTGATAGCTTTACGCAATAACCATATCCTCTGAAGTTCTTCTTCTTTAAGAAGCAATTCTTCATGGCGGGTGTTAGAACGTTTAATATCAATTGCGGGATAAATGCGGCGTTGGAACAAATTCCGGTCCAACTGAAGTTCCATATTACCCGTTCCCTTAAACTCTTCAAAAATAACTTCGTCCATACGACTGCCGGTATCGACGAGCGCGGTGGCGATGATGGTCAAGCTTCCGCCTTCTTCAACCCCGCGGGCCGCACCGAAAAAACGCTTCGGCTTATGCAAAGCGTTGGAATCCACACCGCCGGAAAGGATTTTCCCGCTGTGCGGGACCACCGTGTTATAGGCCCGGGCCAATCGGGTAATGCTGTCGAGCAAAATAACAACATCGCGTTTGTGCTCAACAAGACGCTTGGCTTTTTCCAAAACAATTTCCGCAATCTGAACATGGCGCTCGGCGGGTTCATCGAACGTCGACGCTATGACTTCTCCTTTAACGCCTCTTTGCATGTCGGTCACTTCCTCGGGACGCTCATCGATTAAAAGAACGATCAGGACAATGTCCGGATTGTTCGTCGTAATCGAATTGGCGATTTTCTGAAGAAGAACCGTTTTACCGCTATACGGCGGAGCGACGATCAAAGCGCGTTGCCCTTTCCCTAACGGGGTCAAAAGGTCCATGACCCGCGTCGAAATTTCGACCGAGGTGGTTTCTAATTTGATCCGATCGCGGGGATAAAGCGGGGTCAAATTATCAAAGAAAATTTTGTCCTTACTCTTTTCGGGATTTTCATAATTGACGGCTTCGACTTTCAGAAGCGCAAAATACTTTTCGCCTTCTTTGGGCGGACGGATATGGCCGCTGACATTGTCACCGGTCTTCAGATCAAAACGGCGAATCTGGGACGGAGAAATATAAATGTCATCCGGGCAGGGAAGATAATTGTAATTGGCGCTGCGCAAAAAACCGAAGCCTTCCGGCAAAATCTCCAGCGTCCCTTCTCCAAACATCAACCCTTCTTTTTCCGCTTGCTTCTGCAAGGTCTTGAAAATCAAGTCTTGTTTTTTCAGGCCGCTGGGATTTTCAACCCCGGTTTCGCGGGCCAGCTTTGTCAAATCTGACATTTTCATATCTTTTAATTTTGTGATGTCAATTTGCGCTCCGCTGCCGGCCGGGACCATGACATCTTCATCCCCAGTTTTGTCTTTATCACTTGGTTTTGAAACCGGTTTGACGGGTTCGAGTTCTTCTTCACTGACTTTTTCTTTGGGTGTTCTTGGCATGTTCTCTTTCCTCATGTTGGTGATTGTTTTTAAATTTTAAAATATCTTCGCTGTAAAACTTCCCAGATTTTTTTAATTTGCTTTCGTGTTTGTGCGGCTGTTCCTCCATTGTCAATAATCATGTCCGCCCGACGGATATTTTCCGCCATGGGCCATTGAAATCGCATCCTTTTCTCTGCTTCGCTACGACTTAAACCCTGGCGTAAACAACGTGCCAGCTGGATTTGCTTTCCGGCTTTGACGGCGATCGTAAGGTCCGCCAGTTTGTCCATCCCGGATTCAAAAAGCAAGGGAACATCGAGCACAATGACCTTAGGCCCGGCCTTTTTAATGAGCGAAATGTGCCGGCGTGTTTCCCGAATGACAAAGGGATGTAAAATACTTTCCAGTTTTTTAAGCTTCGCTGGGCTTGCAAAAACAATCGCGGCCAATTTCTTTCTGTCGATCTGTCCCTCGTGCAAAATGTCTGCTCCAAAAGCCTTGACGACTTTTTTAAAACATGCTCCTTGATTTCTCAAAGCCCGATGGGCCAAAAGATCCGCATTGATCACTTGAGCCCCGGCTTCCTCCGAGAACATCGTCGCAACCGTAGTCTTGCCCGTTGCTAACTGGCCGGTGATACCGATAATAAAATTTTTCTTTAGAGGTTTTCTAAGCATTGATGATATAGACCGACATACTGCCGGGCCGAACTTTCCCATGAAAAATTGGCTTTAAACGCTTGGGCGATCATCTTTCTCAAAACAACCGGGTCCTTATAAATCCCGACAGCTTCTTTAACCCCCTGATTCAACGCCGCCGCAGTATATTCCATAAACACAAAACCATTTCCTCCTTGATCTGAGGGTATGACCGTGTCAGCCAAACCGCCCACGCGAAAAACCACCGGCAAAGTCCCATACCGCATGCTGATCATCTGACTCAGCCCACAAGGTTCATAAACCGACGGCATTAAAAAAAAATCTGAGCCGGCATAAACCTGGTGTGAAAATTCCTCATCAAAAATCAATTGCCCAGCCACCTGCTGGGGATATTGCTTGGCCCATGTCAAAAGCATCTGGTGATATTTTTCCTCTCCAATCCCCAAAAAAGCGATCTGAATGTCCATCTCCATGAGTAGCGGCATCGCCTCGTTTAAAAGATCCAACCCCTTTTGATGCGACAAGCGGCTCACAAAACCGAACAAAGGAACATGGGGCTTGACCGGCAAGTTCATTTTTTTTTGGAGAACAGCTTTATTGTCGGCCTTGGGCGCAAAATTCTCAGAAGAATAATTGAATTCAATATTACGTGTCCGTCGAGGGTCCCAATAATTATAATCCAAACCGTTGAGAATCCCAATGACGCTTTCCCCGCGGCTGTGCAGCACACCGTCTAATCCGCACCCGAATTCCGCAGTCTGGATTTCATGGCTGTACTGCGGACTGACCGTCGCGACCGCATCGCTGGTCAAGATTCCCGCTTTCAATAAATTGGTCTTCCCGTAAAATTCAAACGCCTCTTGATAAACTTTTTCGCCAAAGGGCAACATTTTGTATTGCGCCGCCGGAAATACACCTTGATAGGCCAAATTGTGCAAAGACAAAATAGTCCTTGAGTGTTTGAAAAAATCATCCCCTTTAAAAGCGTATTGCAAATAAACGGGGATCAAGGCACTTTGCCAGTCATGACAATGAACAATGTCGACAGCCAATTTCAAATCCTTGAAAAGTTCAAGTGTGCGGCGGCAATAAAAGTCAAACCGTTCCAAATTGTCCGCGTAGTCTTCGCCCTTTTCTCCATACAGGCCGGGACGGTCAAAATACTTTTTATTTTCAATCAAATACACCGGGATATCTTTTCCGACGACGGTTTGCGAAATATCCTCGCGTATATCGGTAAAGCCGTACTTTTTACGGTCAATAGTTCCATAACCGGGAAGAACAATCATCACATCTTGTCCCAACTTTTCTAAGGACAAGGGTAAACTTCCACACACATCAGCCATACCGCCCGTCTTGGCAAAAGGGACAACTTCCGATGAACAAAAAGCGATCTTCATAACATTTTTTCTGTTTCCAACCAGTTTTTGCCCTTTTTCAAAGTGGCCACCAGAGGCACACTCAGAGGCATGGTGCTTTCCATCCGCTCCCTAATCATTGCGACAAGTTTGTTTTCTTCAGAAATAACCGCGTCAAAAACCAATTCGTCATGCACCGTGATAATCATGCGCGAGGCAAATTTTCCTTTTTCAAGTTCGTCGGCAATCTGGACCATCGCCACCTTGATCAGGTCGGCGGCCGAACCTTGCACCGGCGTGTTGATGGCTTGGCGTTCCGCGAACTGCCGAATATTAACATTCAAACTGTTGATTTCGGGAATATAGCGTCGGCGGTTTAAAATCGTCGTGACATAACCCTGTCGTCGGCATTTGACGATTTGCGAATCCATGAATTCTTTAACACCGGGATAACGTAAAAAATAACGGTCAATAAAATCCTGGGCCTGCAGCTGGCTGATTTTTAAATCCTTGGACAATCCGAAAGCACTCATACCGTAAATGATCCCGAAGTTGACCCGCTTGGCACTATGGCGCATTTGCTCATCGACGTTCTTTTCCGTGATATCAAAAATTTGTGCGGCCGTGTAACGGTGAATGTCCTCACCCATTTCAAAAGCCCGGCGCAAATTCTCATCACCGGAAAGATGCGCCAATATTCTCAGTTCAATTTGCGAATAATCTGCGGCAATGATCACCCGGTCTTTTTCGGAAGGAACAAATGCAGCCCGAATCTGCCGGCCTAATTCCGAACGGATGGGAATATTTTGCAAATTGGGATTAACCGAACTCAATCGTCCTGTTTCCGCCCCGCCCTGATGAAAGGTCGTATGCAATCGTCCGGTCAAAGGGTCGAGCAACTTTGGCAAAGCATCAATGTAGGTTGATTTCAATTTTGCCAACTGACGATACTCCAGCAGTTTCGCGGGCAAGGCATGGTTTTCGGCAAGCCGGACTAAAACCCCCTCATCCGTCGAGAATCCTGTCTTGGTCTTTTTGATAACCGGCAACTTCAATTTCTCAAACAAAATCTGACTCAACTGCTTGGGGGAATTGATATTGAACTCTTCCCCGGCCGCCGCATAAATATCTTTGACCAAGGCCTCAATCCGGTGGTTTATTTCCAATGACAAACGCGTGAGCAATTTTTCATCGATGCAGACCCCTTCCTGTTCCATCTTTGAAAGAACAAAGGCCAAGGGAATTTCCAGTTCATCGAATAATTTGAGCAGTTGCCTCTGGCCCAGCTCCGCGACCAAAGAAGGATAAAGCTGGATCATCGTCTGCATTTCAACCGCGGTCGACGGTGTTTCCGATATGGTTTTCTTGAGGTAGTCCCATGCTAAAACATGGATGTCTTGATTGCTGCGGGAAGGAGAAGACAGATACCCCGCCAGCATCACATCAAAAACTTTGCCGCAAAATTTCTGGGCTCGCACAGGCAACTGCTTGAGCTGGGCC
The DNA here is from genome assembly GCA_031423615.1 of Candidatus Omnitrophota bacterium. Classification (GTDB taxonomy): domain Bacteria; phylum Omnitrophota; class Gorgyraeia; order Zapsychrales; family JANLHA01; genus JADLGJ01. The sequence continues at coordinate 7,271 of JANPFV010000008.1, read as the reverse complement.
TTAATGTCATACGTGATTTTTATGACATCCTGTTTAGCGAAAAGTTCACCTAGCCATGTGTCATCCTCAGATGATATTTCGTAAATTTCCCCGGCCTCGCAACACAATAAAACCTTTTGCGGTAAAGCAATGTCTCCGGCCACAGCCTTGACTTCGCATTTGAAAGCAAAAAACTTGTGCGCTTCTATCTTTTCTTTGAGCGCTTTAAATTCCTCCGCCTTCTGAATGCGTTTAACTAAAATTTCTTGCGCGGGTTTAGAGCTCGCCAAGTTTAATTCGGCGACAAATTTACGAAATTCTAATTCGCTGAAAAGTTCCTTAAGGGTTTGTTCATCGGGCGCGCCGACACGCAGGCTTTCGAGATCGACAGAAATCGGCGCATTGTCTTCCAGTAAAGCTAACTCGTGACTGAGAACGGCCATGTCCTTTTGCGCTAAAAGAGCCTGCCGCACGCGCTCGGGCTTGATGACGTCAGCATTCGCAAGGATTTTTTTCAAAGAGCCATACTCGGCCAGCAAATTCCTGGCGGAAACTTCGCCGATGCCTTTGACACCGGGAATATTATCCACCTGATCTCCAGCTAAAGCGAGGTAATCCGTAATCAGCCGCGGGGCAAACCCTAAAATTTCTTGCACTTCCGCCGGGCCGAGAATTTTTTCCTGCCGGGAATTTAAAATCTTCACATTGTCTCCCACGAGCTGAAACATGTCTTTGTCATCGCTGACAATGACCGTTTCTAAATCATGATCAGCAACACGCCGGCTGATTGTGGCAATAATATCGTCCGCTTCGTAACCTTCCATTTCCAAAATCGGAATGTTATACGCCCGAACCACGTCTTTAATGATCGGGATCTGGCTGATAAGGTCATCCGGCATAGACGGCCTGTGGATCTTATATTCCGCATACTTCTCTTGGCGAAGGGTCTTTCCTTTCATATCAAAACATACGGCAAAATACTGCGGCTGATATTCGCGGAGAATTTTCTTTAACGCCGCTACAAAACCGTAAACCGCATTTGTGGCCTGGCCCTTGGAGTTGCGCAGTTCTTTGATCGCAAAAAAAGCGCGATAGCAAAGAGCATGAGCATCAATCAGAAAGAGTCGGGAAACAGGCATTCAATAACCTTAAAGGGCAACAGAAATTTTATTTTGGAATTATGTTTGCGTATTAATTCTCAGACTTTTGAGCGGTACTCAACAGCGACGGTTTCTTTTATTTTAAAGGTCTTGGCGCGCTGGATTCTTTTGGGATTATGGCGAGTATTTGCTGGAATTCCTTTTTTGCGGAGTCAACTTCACCGGTATTCAATTGCTCGGTGGCTACGCCGATTCTTTCTTTGACCTCGTCTATCCTTTCCTCATATTGGGCCCGCTCCTTGGCTTTGACCAGTTTAGGATTATCGGGCGTTACTCTCAGGGCCTGGTCGAATTCGCTTATGGCTTCGCTGTATTTTTTGGCCATACGGAAATTTTCACCGCGCTTATAATGCGTATCAGCGCGTTCGACGGATAAAGTAAATTCTTCCTGGGCTTTCCTTTGCGTTTCCTCAGTCAGAATGCGGGATGTTTCTTCCATTTCCTTCTTAATGAGTTCAGCCTTAAAACTGGGGTCAATCTGATACAGCTCGCGGCGGATCTTTTTTCGCCAGGGATCTTTTTTGGGAGCGCGTTCCAGCCGCGCCAGGAAATATTGTTTGGCCAGATCCACTTTTCCCTGCCCTAAATAAAGATAAGCTAAATTTGAATACGCAGGCAAATACTTGTTATCGATCTTTAAAATACGCAAATAATATTGCTCGGCACGGTCGGGATAGCCTAATTGTTCATAAGTAATGCCAATATCATTATAAAGAACCGGATTTTCCGGTCCCAAAGAAGTCGCTTTAAGATAAAAATTTAAAGCACCTTCATATCTGCCCTGTTTTTGCTCTTCTAATCCTTTGGCGCGATAATAATCCGCCTGGGGTTCTAAAACTGTGGCTTCTATTTTGGAATTAAAGGCTAAGCAGGAAATGACGAAGAGAAACGTTAAAAGTGTAAACCGCTGATAATTAATAGTCATAGAGTAATATAAATGACGCATTTATGCAAGAAATTTGTTGCGACGAATTGGTTTTACGGGACGACTACCGTTTGCTCGCTTTTGACTTGAAAAAGTTGCGATCCGGAAACTTGGGTGCCAACCGAAAAAGTTATGAGGATCATTACTTCGCCCTTCAAGGGAATTTCCCAGATCAATTCGGTTGCGGGAGCGAGATATTCTTTCCCAACAATTTTGGCCGCAATAATGTTTCCTTGTTCCTGAGAGGCCATGGCATAATTTTGGGCCACATCCCAATCATTGATTTTTATCGTATCACAAACCGCATCTAAGGCAAAGACATTCTCAAAATTCGTCTGGCCTTCCCGGCTTACTGAAACGCGCTGATCACATTTCAGGTCCGTGTCCTTAAATAAACGCAAATCAGGAAAATCCGAATCGGTCAAAACAGCCTGACATCCGTAGACCTTTCCGTTTTGCAAGCGGATCGCCTTGACTTGTGAATCGCCTAAAAATTCCGTGATCTGGCTTTGGGTCATAATCCGCAAACCCATTTCCTGCGCGCGGGTTTCTATGGCCATGGTATCAGCTTCTGCCAAAAGTCCATTTAAAACATTTTTTCCCGACGTCACAAGGATCACTTCTTTGTGGGCTTCACAAAACCCCAAGGCCATTTGCAAACCGGCCAGGTTATCCGACTGAACAACGATCGTCTCGACCAGCGGTAAAAGCTTCATTAAAATGGTCATGTCTCCCAGACGTTTAAGATTAAACAAGCCGGTTTTATTCGCCCCCTTCATTCCAAAAAACGGAGCGAGCACAAGATCGGACAAAAGCAGATAATCATAATCCACTTGCTCCTTATCACCCAAAGTCAAACGGCCGCGTTTGAAATTGATGCGCTCAACTTTTTTGTCAAAAAGAAAATTTATTTTCTCATCCTGATATTCCGCACTGGGACGGTAAAATATTTTGTTTTGGGGGATTCTCCTTACAGGAAGACTGGAAAGAAGATTCCGGTAATAGGGGAAAGTGTTTTCTTGCGAAATAATGATGGCTTCCACATCTTCCCCGAAAGTCTTGAGGGCTTCGATGGTTTTAATAGCCGTTAATGAATTTCCTAACGCAATAATTTTTTTCATAGTCCTGTCTCGCAATTATATTTCGATACTCCTACTGTGGCATTGATTTTCTTGAGCAAACAATACGGTCAGCCCCGGATAAAGGATAACAGCCGCAATTTTTAACCGAAAGGCATTTGTGATTTGAAAGCTTCCACCGCATTTTTCATGAGACAAACGACGGTGACCGGCCCCACCCCTCCGGGAACAGGCGTGATATAAGCCGCGCGTTTTCCCGCGCTTTCAAAATCGACATCTCCGACGATCTTTCCATTAACCGAATTGATACCGACATCGATGACCACACAGCCCTTTTGAATCCACTCTCCTTTAACAAATCCCGCCTGACCTACCGCCGCAACCAAAACATCGGCGCGTCCGATATGTTCCTGCAACTTTCCCGCCTTATCCGTTGCGCTGTGACACACCGTCACCGTTGCATTCATAGCCAAAAGCATCAGAGCAACAGGTTTCCCGACGATTTCACTGCGACCGACAACAACCGCATCTTTCCCGCGCAAAGAAAAATCCGGGATATTTCTTAAATGTTCTATCACCGCCGCCGGCGTGCAAGGAAGAATCTTTGTCCCGCCCAAAAGCAATTGGCCGAAATTCGTCGCATTCATGCCTTCCACATCCTTAAGAACGGCAATATGCTTTACCGCTTTCTGAAAATCAATACCTTGCGGCACAGGTTTGTGAAGCATGACCGCATGGACGAGCGAATCATGGCTCAATTTATCCAATTCCATTTCCAAATTTTTTTGCGAACAATTTTCCGGAAGAGTCAATAGTTCATACTCAATCCCAACGCGCTGGGCCACGCGTTTTTGCGAATTGGCGTAGGCGGATGCGCCATGGTCTTCTCCTACCATCACATTGACCATCTTCACGGACTTTCCCGTCGATGTTATCAAAGAGGCGATTTCACCTTTAAGCTCATCGCTTAACTTTTGCGCTAAAAGTTTTCCATCTAGAATTTTAGCAGACATGGCCACCTACGATTGATTGACCCGCACATTAAACATCGCCGACTTATAAGCGGCCCCCAAAAGCTCGAGGGCGACTTCCACATCGCTGACTAAAAATTTATTTCCTTCCAACACCAAATAAGGTGTCAAATCAATGGCTTCATAACACAGCCGGGCCACTTCCAAAGGAACAACACACGCCCGCTTTTGGGCGGCTTGCCGTGCTTGCTCGTCGGCTTTCCGGGCTTTCACAAATTCCAAATACACTTGCGCATCCAAGTCCACCAGTTCCAACAAACGTTTACGCAACGCTTCACTTTTCACTAGAATATTGTTCAATTCCTTATCCACGTCCGGGGTTTTCTTGCCTAAAGAATAATTTGTGACCATGGAAATCAAAGCCGCACCCAAGGCCGCCGACAAAGCCGCGGCCGAACCTCCGCCGGGCACAGCGACTTTTAAGGATAAAGCCTCACAATACTCTTTGAGGGTATGGTCCTGAAATTTTTTCACTGTCATCCTGTTTTGGGAAATCCATAAAGAATTGCTTAATGGCGTCATAATAACTTATCAGTCAGACTTTTGCAATCATTTCTCAAATTTAAAAACCTTCAAAGGCATTTTCTAAATATTCAATCTGCGGCTGGGCATCATTCCAAAAAATAGAAATAACATCAAAACGAAAATTCTTTTCGCTCCATCCCTTCACCTTCAAGTAAAGCAAGGCAGTCTTCATGATTTTTTGCTGTTTACGGCCGCCCACCGCTTCGCTGCCGCTGCCAAACTGCAATGTTCGACGAGTTTTGACTTCAATAAAACAAATGGTGTTGCAGTCAAGAGCGATAATATCAATTTCCCCGTTGCGGCCGCGGAAGTTTTGTTCAACAACGCGAAACCCCCGACGCTGAAGAAAATGCAAAGCCAGATCTTCTCCATCGGCACCCGTCTTAATAAAAGCCGGCGTAATCTTAGCCATTGTCGGAATCATTTTGGTACACCGAAGCATAACTAAAAGTTTTGCGGTGAATCGGTGAAAGGCCATATTTTCGGATAGCTTGTTTATGGATTTTGGTCCCATAACCTTTGTGCTTCGCAAAACCATATTCAGGAAAAATTTTATCAAAAGCCATAAGCAAACGGTCCCGCGTGACCTTCGCCAGAATGGAGGCGCAAGCAATGGACAGACTTTGAGCATCGCCTTTCACGATGGTCCGATGAGCGTAAGGCAAATCACATTTAAAACGGTTGCCGTCAACCAGCAGACAAACTTTGTGTTCGTGTAAAGACTGGGGCAGTGTCAAGTCAAGGACCGCGGCTTTCATGGCCATAAAGGCCGCTTGCAAAATATTGTGACGGTCGATTAAAGTTTCATCAATAACGCCGACGCCAAAATCACAATTAGTCATAATTTCGAGGGCGGCCTCTTCGCGCTGGCGGTTACTTAACTTCTTGGAATCATCAATCCTGCATTGGAAATTAAAATCACAAATATGAACAGCGGCGGCAACGACCGGGCCGGCCAAAGGACCGCGTCCGGCTTCATCGATGCCGATGATAAAATCAAAACCGTCTTTTTGGGCTTTTCTCTCGTGGTCTAGCATGCGGGTCAAGACCTTGGGTGTTCAACGACCGGGGAAACGGGAAATACAATTACGCAGCAACAACAGGTTGTTTTTCGACCGCTTTTTCAACTTTAGAGGCTTTGCCGACCCGTCCGCGCAAATAATAAAGTTTGGCGCGATGGGTCTTACCCTTGCTCATGACCTGAATACTCTCGATGACGGGAGAATTCAGCGGAAAAACTTTTTCGATCCCTTCGCCAAAACTGATTTTGCGGACCGTAAATGTTCCGTTTAAGCCGCCGCCGGTCTTGCGAATCACGGTGCCTTCAAAAGAATGCAGGCGGATTTTGTCCGCTTCCTTGACTTTCAATTTCATTTTGACAACATCGCCGGCCTTGACTTCCGGAAAATCCTTGCGCAGGAATTGATCTTCGATTAATTTCATTTTTTCTAATGACGTGGCCATTTGATTTCTCCAGTATTCCTAATTTAGTATTCTGCAAAAGTGGTGCAATTTTAGCCTAATTTGTCTTTCCTGTCAAATTTATTCTTTACCCCGCCGGGCTTGCCGCCAATTCCGGTTCTCTCGCCGGATCTTTTGGCGCTTGGCCTAAAAAGATGGGCAAGTTTTCGGTGGTGATGGGCACAATATTTATGATGACGGGAAAAAGTCCGTCGATGTTGATCTGTTCTAGGTTCTGCTGGGGCAAAGGCAAAGGAATACCTTTCCCGTTTCGTTTAATTTGCAAGTTCATGTTTGTCGGATCAAAATCGATACCACCTTTATTAAAATTATCAGTTATAGTTTCAGGGGCATTGTTGATTATTGCTTTAACACCGCTGGATGCGCTGGCATTACCGGTGAGAGGCGACGATCCTGCTTGACTGCCTCGCACTAAACGATTGGCGGTCATAATGAGGGTTTCCTCGAACAATTGTTCGAGAGTGGGTCTAAGAGTCGCATGTTCGGTTAATACTGTAAGTGCCGCGGATAATGTAAAACGGAATGACCTTGGCGCTGTATCAATAAACTTATATATTTGATCTAAGTTGACTTTATCTTGCCTATCTAATTTCACATAATTTGATACAAATTCTAAAAAAGCATCTTGCTGGTCTGGAGAAGAAAGCGTGGCAACTATAGACCCAACATTGGATCTTAAATAGGGAATTACAGTTCTTTCAGCGAATAAATTCAACACCCGCCGCTGTGAGAACGCAAGCTCGGTCTTTAAACTATCCGGGTTATTCCATAAGAGCCTTGTCACCCGTTGTTGAGTTTCCTGGTAAATTTTAACGAGAAGTTCCCCGAATTGGCTTTCCAACCCCTCGTTTTCCATACCCTCCAATATTATTTCCCACACCCCAGCAGCCCTCGGACCGTTTAGCCCTTCTGCATATTCAATAATTCTTCCCCACCAAAATTCATAAGCCTTATAACCGTCATCGTTATTTACTAACGTATATAATTCCTTCTCCGATTCTGTTGGCGGTCCCACACTTTTATCAATAAGACGCTCAACGCTCCAATCCGGATCCGGGCCAATCTTTCGCCATTCTAATGTTCCGGCAAT
>JANPFV010000007.1:0-16612 GCA_031423615.1 Candidatus Omnitrophota bacterium | reverse complement strand
GTAATATTGAAAATGAATTAACTTCAACTCGACGAGTGTTAGAAAATTTAGTTAAATCCGGTTCTAGCATAAATGCAGCGGCGCTTTCATTAGGGGTTAATGTTGCAACCGCATTTAATCACATTCGAGACCAACATATTGATTTTCAAAAAAGGCCAAGGGTCTTAACAAGCTCAACAGAAGCTATTTGCCGTTCTTGTTCCATTATCTGTTTAGCTTGCCGACGCAGAACTTTAACACTGTAGATACTGATAAAAGTGATCAACAAGCCAACGACCAAAACAAAATAAAAGCTTTGCCGTTGCGCTTTTTCACGATATTTACGCACTTTAGACAGGTCCTTTTGTAAATTCTCAAGATATAGTTGACGTAAGGGAACGCTGGCCTGCCGTAATCTTTTAAGTGTTTCTATCAAAGCAGCACTGGTAGCCGCTGTCGGCTTATTCGGTAACGAACCAATGATGCGAATCAATTCCAGAAATTCTCCTCGGGCTGAAGAAAACAGTTTAGCCTCAGATTTCTCATTTTTTGTGAGAGTGGATTGCTGTTCATCTTGATCCGTATCATTCGTCCAAAAAGACAATGTCTTAACTACGCCATTAATTCTTAATTTTAGTTGTGCTACAGGCAAAATCCCTGCCTCCCAAGCGCTAATATCCGTTGAAAATTCTTTAAGCGCTTCTTCCGTTGATTCCATTCGTTGATATTCTTCCCACTCATCTTCAAACTGAGCTTGATAAGAATGTATCCCGTCAAGGTAATAAAAACTAATGCCTGCGGCGACACTCATAACAAAGGCAAGCACTAAAAACGCAATAGTAATTTGACGAGTTAATTTCATAGAATAATCCACCGAGAAATCTATCCTTGAATAATTTTCCAAAAACCATAAGAACGGCTTGAAGACTGCCTATGGCTGATGTGGCCTGAGTATAGCATATTGACGAGCAGGAAAATTTTCATCTAAAAAAGACAGATCTTCTTTTTTCCCCCAACCCTTGCGGAAACATACGAATTCCTTTCCACGTCAACGGTAAGAACCCAACGCCTGCAACTTACTCAATGGACAGCTATCGAGAATGGAGTGTCGCTGGCTCAATGGCGTTTGAATTTTTTTGATAACTTTATAGGTGTAACTGTCTCCATAATTTTTTTACCGCCAATTCCTTAGCTTTCGCTTCAACCTCAACCGTTATATTTAAACCCCGCCAGCATTTCGGAAAATCCTTAATATTGATATAATCGTGATGCCATCGCGGATTAGGACTTTGCCCTTTCTCTTTGGGACTGGAAATATGGAACAAGGGTTCTCTTTTCCATGTTTTTAAGGCCTTAGCCGTTGCTTGCTCAATGGTCAGATTGTCTGGCAAACACCGATGATGATGGGCATCATAAACCAACGGAACGTCATGCTTCTGACAGAATGCAAACAAATCCTCAGGAGAATAACTTCGGTCATCATTCTCAAATGTTAATCTTGAACGGATCCGTTTGTTTAACGTGTTCAATGAACGCGCCACCCTTTCCAAAGCGGACTTCTTATCACCATAAACACCTCCGGCGTGAATATTGATGACATCGGCTCCCACCCACTCACTGACTTCTGCTTGGTAATCCAGTTCTTCAATCGACTTTTTTGTAATCAAAGGATTGGGCGAACTTAAGAGGATAAATTGATCAGGATGAAAGGTCAGTCGCACGCCAAGAGCTTGAGCGCTTTTCTTACAAAGGCTAAATATTTTCTTGATTTCTTTAGCATCCGCAAGAGAATCGACGCTATATTTTATCTGTGGATGCGTTTTTAAAGGAAGGATCTGGCTGTTGATACGAAAACACCCGATATCATTTTGACCGCAATATTCTATGGCCTGCAAAAGAGATAGCGCATTACGCAGACACAGCCGGGATATTTTACTGTTTCGTTGAACACGGTTCAGACCGCCCGTATATCGAGCCGTTGCCGTATAGAAAAAGATCCGTTCTTCTTGAAACTTACAACACAAACCTAGACGTATCATATTTTCCTACTTTACTCTTTATCGCTCCAACGTTGAGGAGTTTTGCGGACCTTGGTTATGTCGAATCCTTGGGCTGCCAGCATACTCAGCAAACGCTGGTAATCGGCCTCTGGAATTTGCGGCGAGCGGGCTTGAATCCAAAAATAATCCCGTTTATTGCGGGCAATCACCGTCTGACTATAATCCGGCGTTAAATAAGTAATGAGAAATTCCGCTTTAAACGGCCAAATAAACTGCATCCCCCAGGTTGAGTTGTTGACCTTGTCGATGATAAATCCGCGGGGATTGTATTTCTTGAGCGGTCCATCAAAACCGCCCTGGTGAAAGGTAAAGATCGTATTGATTGTGCCGTCGGGTTTGAGTTGATATTCTTCAATGGCATTGTAGGCTTTTGTTTCAATAAAAGTTGGTATACACGCTATAACATACCAGGGTCCCATATAGCGCTTGATATCAATGTCAGCAACGGTCTTTAAGGGTGGTAATGAATGCGCACAGCCAACCATAAACAATAAAAAAACAATTAATATCGCTCTGTCAATTCTCATTTTTCTCCTTTATCTTTGCCCAATAGTTTTAACTTTGCATTTTTGTCGACAGGGTTTTCACCAATCCAAATAGAAAAAAATGCCTTCGCGAAATCACCCCCCGAAACAATACCTTTGATCTGTCCATTAAACTGGACTTGCGAGCCTAATCCCGGAAGGTAAGTAACGGCGATTTGGTCTCCGGATTTGATGTCGGGATAATAGGAATTAATCTGATTGATTCGCGGCATTAACGCGGCCAATTGTTCCTGATTAAAATTCTGTTTAATCCCTTTAATCGTCGCCCGATCCAATTCGTGCTTTGCAATATTGACATGATAATTAACTTCAATTCGCTTCGGAATATCAGAAAGGACATCTTCTCTTTTATACTCATCTGCGATATACAAATCTACCGTAACAACCCGGAATGTTAGAAATTTCTTAAGCGCCGAGCCCAAAAGAACCATGTTGTTATTACTAAAACTGTTTTTGATAACCAGCTGTTGATCCGCTTTTACTGTTATTGCTGTCATTAACAGACAAAAACAAATGGTCGCACAAAAAATAATATTTTTCAGACGTAATTTATTCATTCCCCAGTAGACTTTCCTTTAATGATCGGCTGATGGGGTTTTTCCCAATCCAAACAGCAAAAAGAGCACGGGCGAAATCTTTTCCCTCAATCTTGCCTATCAATTTTTCATTATAATTAAAATATGTTCCCTGATTGGGGATATACGTGAGAGCATAGCGATCTCCGGGATTAAGATCGACAAAATAGGAATTCATCATATGAACCCGGTCTTTTATTTGATCAAATTCCTGTGGGTTGGTGTTGAGCTTGATCCTTCGACTTGTTTCAATGGCCAATTGCGTCCCTGGAATTTTATAAAAATAGGCCACCTCAAGTCGTTTGGGACAATCATCTAAAGCTTCCTGAGTTTTTATATTCTCCTCGACATAAAATCCGGCCACAAAAACCTTCACAAATAAATAGGATTTAACCCCTGATCCTTTAAGCGTAAAAATAGTATGGCCCAGTTCAATCCTATCTTTAAATGGTTGACCTTCTAATACCGCTGCCTCTAATGAAAATGCACTAAACAAACCCCAGACAATAAAGGACAGCGTCGCTGCGGATATCATTCTCATGCGTGTTCTTTCTTAATAGCCAAACAAATGGCCTGTTGGCAATTTAACAAATCCTGCGGAATAATTTCACGGATGCTGTTCTCGTTACAGACCACGCGATTCTTTAATCCTTCTGCCAGCGGACGGGCGATATAGGCGGGATACGGCGTAACAAGCGCTATCCACAGAGAACTCAAACTGGGAGTCAATAAAGGTACCGGAATGATAAAACGTTTAAATGTTCCGGCTTCGTGGGCATAAATATCCATCAGTTGACGATAAGATAAAATGTCTGGTCCTCCGATATCAAAAATCCGGCCTTTCGTTTGAGCCGATTCCAAACAGCCGACAAGATAATTAAGGACATTTGTTACCGCGATGGGTTGCGACTCAGTGCTGACCCAGCGAGGAGTAATCATAATCGGTAAATTTTTAACCAAGGCCCGCAGGATTTCAAAAGAAACACTTCCTTTGCCGATAATCATGGCCGCCCTTAGTGTGGTGGCGGGAACTTTTCCTGCTTGAATGATTCGAGAAACTTCCATCCGTGAACGAAGATGGTGACTTAAATTTTTGTCGTCCTCCCCCAATCCACCTAAATAAATAATCCTTTTTAACCCCGCAGATTCGGCGACTTGAACAATATTTTGTGCCGCTTGCCGGTCAGCCTTTGCAAAATCCTTTTGCTGGGCATTCATCGAATGAACCAGATAATACCCCACATCGCAACCCCGGCAGGCGTTTTGTAAACTATCAATGTTCAACACATTAACCTCAACCAATTCAACATTTTTATGTTGAGACCATTCTAAATCTTTTAATTTCAAAATTGATCGACCGCCAGCTCGAACGTTATAACCTTTATCCAAAAGCTGCGGAACAAGTTGGGCTCCGATATAACCCGAAGCTCCGAGAACCAATATTTTTCCTGAGAACATCGTCATATCTCCTTGTATTTTTTTGCCTGGATTTCCCAGTCTACCGTAATATGATCTCCCACCAGAACTCCACCATGGTCAAGCACCTTACTCCAGACAATATGAAAATCTTTCCTGCGAAGGACCCACTGGCCTTTTAGGGAAAGATTGCCGTCGACATCTTCCATCACATTAAATTGGGAATTGAGATCTTTTGTGACTCTGTGCAAATTTATGACGCCTTTGACCCAATAACCTTTATCGTCTTTTTTAAAATCCTTGCCCTCAAAAACAATTGAAGGATATTTCTCGGCATTTAAAAGCTGTTTTGAAATAACAATTTTGTCGCACCACTCACAATTCGAATGGATACTGTGGGCCTTGATTTCAAGGCGCACCGATTTGACCTGCTTTTGGATAGCATCATAAATGATCACCCCGGAACACTCTTTGAAATCAGAATTGTACCTGCCTAACACACTGTATTTGATAGACCCTTTAATTTTTGATGCATCGCAATGGAACGCAAACTGAGAATCGGCAAGACTATCCGTCGTAGGCAGACAAAATATAATCAATAATAAAAATTGTCTGCAAAGAATTCTCATCATTTGTCACCGAGATTTTTGTACACAACGCCTACTTTTCTTTGCGGCCAATTCTCAAAAACATAATCAGGTTTAAGAAGAGGTTGATAATCCTTCGGTATGGCTACGGGCGAAGACACAATGTCCCATACTCCCGACCCCAGGCGTGCGGTCGTCATGACGGTCCCTTTCACAAAACCACAAAATATCCAAACGATGATGTGATATGTCTTTTCCGAGCCCTTGATCCAATGCGCTCTTATTTCTTTAGGTATTTCCGCCGGGGCGGTTACGACATTGGTCATCCCACGCCTCAATTTGTTCAGAGGCTCGCTAGCCGCATAAGAATTCGGAACAAAAAGAAATATTAAAAAAACCAGCGCCGTCATTATTCTTCGCATGAGACTCTCCTTATTTTAATCGCATTAACGCTAAGTTATTGGGCCTGGTAAATACAGCCTGAGCCACCCAGATATTCCGAGTTTTAAAAGCGGCCTCGCAATAGGACAAATAATAATTCCACTTTCTAATAAACGATTCATCAAATCCCAGCCTGCGAACCTGATCTAAATTTTTATTAAAATTTCCCCGCCAAAGTGCAAGCGTTTCTGCATAATGGATGCCCATATCTTTAAAATGAAATAAATTTAAGTCGCCGGTTTGATTGATCATCTTTTGAATGATGGACATCGAAGGCAAAAGGCTGCCCGGGAATATATACTTTTGTATCCAGTCCATATTCTTTCGGAAAGATTCATAGCGGTTGTCCGGAGAAAGGATCATTTGCAAAGCCAATATCCCGTCTTTCTTAAGCAACCGATGACATTGTTTAAAATAAGCTGCATAATATTCATGGCCGACGGCCTCTAGCATTTCTATGGAAACGATTTTGTCGAACTGGCCTTCAATATTACGGTAGTCCTTCAACTCAATGGTGATCTTGTCTGTAAGCCGCTCCGCCACAATTCGTCGCAAGGCATAGGCATACTGCTCTTGTGAAACTGTAACTGTCGTGACGCGGCATCCAAAATTCTTTGCCGCATAAATAGCAAAACCTCCCCACCCACTTCCGATTTCTAAAACATGGTCGGTTTTCGCGAGTTGAATCTTTTGGCACAACTGATCATATTTTTCATACTGAGCTTGCTCTAAGGACTCTCCCTTATGCTTAAAATAGGCCGAAGAATACGTCATCGAGGGGTCCAAAAATAATTGATAGAATTCATTTCCCAGATCATAGTGAGCGCTAATATTCTTACGACTTCCAAGCAATGAGTTCTTTCTGAAAAATGATATTAAGTTATTACACACCTTCAGAAGATTGACCGGTGCATGCTTAGGCTTGTCCAACATGAGGGTAGGATGATTTTCAACATTTGAGATCATCCACTCAATCACTTTTATAATATCATCGGTTTCCCAATCTCCGTCAACATACGACTCACCGAACCCCACATCACCAAAGAGCACGCATTTCTTAAAAAAAGCATTGTTGACGATCCGGATGTTAGCGTCCACACCCCCTGGCCCATTCCCATAACTCAACGTTCCTCCCTCAGGTAAAGTCATCACTAACTTCCCTATATGCATAGGGCGAAAGACATGGTCGATGAGTTTCCGGTAAATATTAAGTTTTCTACTAACGCTCGTTATTTGCTGGATTTTTATGGCCTTTTCTCCAAGCACGATAAACCTCCTTCTGTAAATGGGGATGACTTGTCTTCTCATAATAAGGTGTCCTCTTAAACCAAAGTAATAGCGCGTGAAAATGGATCAAGAAAATCACCTTTAGCGTGACCAGCGGATATTTTAACGTGGCCCAAAATAAATTACGGTTGGTTAATTTCTTCCTCGTCCCCGATAGGACGGTATAAAGAAACTTTCCCTCCTCGTCAAAATCATCGATCTTGATATTTAATGTTTCATTAGGAATATGGAGCTCAAAATCCAGGGGGATATCTAACTTGACAAAAGGCGAAATATAAAAATATTTCTTCTGCTGACTGATGAATTTGCCATCCTGGAATCTCTCTGCACCAATAAAGAACGGTTTGATCTCCCCGAATGTATTGCCAATCTCTGGGACAACACATAAAGGTTTCTTGAAATTATCAAAACAAAAATAAAATGAGACCGGGTTAAACAGATATCCAAACGTGCGCAAATTGGTCAGAAGCATAATCTTGGCGATTTCAGATTTCACACCCTTCTCGGTTAAAAACATGGAAATCTTTTCCCTGATACCTAGACCATCCACTTTAAAATGATCCTCGTCGCGAAAATTATAAATATTGGCTTTATTGTGCCCCACCCCATGCAATCTTTGAGTCAAAATATCAATCTCATCTAAATCTAAATAAAACATAAATGTTTTATGCAAGAATTGATGCCGTTTTGGCCGTACACGGCAATGCATAATATTCGTTTCATAAAGGCAAGAATTTAATTCCACAACGAATCCCCTGTGATTGCGCGAGCGACTTCTAGACCAGACGTTAAGGCATCTTCATGAAAACCGTATTTAAAATAGCTCCCACAAAAAAAGACGACGCCATTTTTATTCAATTCTGACAATTTCTTCTGCGCTTGAATAGAATCCACATTATAAATAGGATGGGTATATTCAGAATCCCAAAGAACCTTTGACCGGTCAATCTCTCCCGCATCGTTGATCGAAATAAAGTAATTTCTCTGGTCTGAAACTTGCTGAAGATTATTCATCCAGTAAATTGTAGAGGGCTGTTTTTCTCCGATTCTGTAATTCCAAGAAGACCAGGCTTTTTTAGCCTTAGGCATAATCGATTCATCCGTATGCAAGGTCGCTCGATTTTTCTGATACTTAAACTTACCTAAAAGATCCTGTTCATGTAAGGTTGGATCACCTAAGATATTTAAAGATTCATCCGCATGACTGGCTAAAATAATCTTATCGTATTCTTTCTTTTCGCCTCGGCTGTTGAGAACCAACACTTTGCCATTTTGTCGACGAACTTCTTTAACAGGATTATTTAGGAGGATGTTATCTTTAAACGGCATTAATATTTTTTCTCTATATCTTTGACTGCCCTCAACGACGGTTCGCCATTGATAATGACCTTTCAAACCCATAAATCCGTGATTCTTAAAAAATCTCACCAAGGTCACGGCTGGAAACTCCAGCATCAGATCCGGTGGAGTTGACCAAACAGCCGAGCTGATCGGAACGAGAAATTTATAAAAGAAATTATCACTGTATCCTTTTCCCCTCACATAATCCTTCAGTGAATACGATAAATATTTCTCTCCCTCGAGGACCTCAAGCGACTCTTGATTAAATCGGCTCATCTCCAGAAGCATGCGCCAATGCGATGGACTCACAATATTCTTTCTTTGGGCAAATAATCCACTTAATCCTGTCCCACAATATTCAAGCCCGCTTGATAAATGTTGAACGCTAAAAGACATATCCGTCGGCTTAGTCTCGACATCCAACTCGGCCAATAACCGCGTCAAATGAGGATATGTTTTCTCGTTATAAACCATAAAAGCTGAGTCGATATAAATGGTCTTGCCACCTTCCTCAATGGTCAAGGTATTAGTATGCCCACCGGGATAATTATTCTTTTCATAGAATGTGATATCGTAACGGCCTTTTAAGAAATACGCCGCTCCCATACCAGCGATGCCTGTTCCAATAATCGCGATGGATTCCATCAATCTGTTCCCTTCTTAAATCGATAATGACTGACCATCCACTCTGTCCCCTTCTTGTAACCCCACAATTCTGCGCACGACATAAAAAACACCCGCCAATAAACCCACCATTTTCTATATTGGTCTTCTCCATATGTGGCTTTTAATATCGGAATAATCTTGTTCTTATTCTGACTCATATTCTTCAACCACGCTTCCGCTGTCTTTTGATAATGGGTTCCGTTAACCTGCCAATGTTCTTCGATCTTAAATCGATCTTGAAAATGCAATAAAAGATCATCCGACGGCATTATCCCACCGGTAAAGAAATATTTGGCTATCCAATCCGACTCATCTTTTTCCTCATAAAGATATGCAAATTCTCGATGAGTAAAAATATGGACAAAGAGTTTTCCGTCGTTTTTTAGGAATCCTGCTATTTTCTCAAGGAGTTTACTGTAATTGCGCATATGCTCAAACATCTCCACCGAAACAACCCGGTCAAACTTCTCATGGATCGTAAAATCATTCATGTCGGCGGTTATGATCCTGACATTGTTCAATTTTCTATTTCTCGCCTCTCTTAAAATAAATTCTCTCTGAGTGATTGAATTAGAAACGCCAACAATTGCACTTTGAGGAAATTTCTTGGCCATAAATAATGTTAAGGAACCCCATCCACATCCCAATTCGAGGATAGACATTCCATCGTTAAGCTCGGCCCTCTCTACGGTAAGTGCGAGCATATCCTCTTCAGAAACATCAAAATCTTTTACCCCTTCTTTCCAAAGGCCGCAGCTGTATTTCATGTGCTGACCCATGACCAGTCGAAAAAATTCAGATGGTAATTCGTAATGCTGCTCATTGGCTTCTTTGGTGTTAACGGCAATCGGTGAAGATTTAAGAAATTCAATAAGCTCCGTTCTTTTCTTAGATCCAAACTTTATTTTAAAATTATTTTCTTCAATTAGCTTATCCTTTAATAAACCCCGAATACCAATGCGAATAATTGCATCAGGGATCATATTTTGCTCTAGCAAGCCTTGTGTCATATTAAAAATCTTTCTCATGATTTGACCGTTCTCGCCTTGGGCATGGGGAAAAATATGCTGGTGGTCTTTTGATACTTTTTATACTCATCCCCTCGACTTAATAAGGACTGCTCTTCTGCTAAAGGGACGCCGCTGACATACATGAGCAAATAAAACATAACCAACGGACTAATGATTCCTGCCCATCCTAAGGGGCTGGCCAAACCATAAATAAAAAAACCCACCCAAATCATCAGTTCAAAAAAATAGTTGGGATGCCGAGAATATTTCCACAATCCGATGTCACAGGTTTTTCCTTTATTGACAGGTTCTCGTTTAAAGGCGTGTAACTGCTCATCAGATAAAGTTTCGCCCCCGAGGGCTAAAGCAAAAACAATAATCCCCAATATCTCGATGAGAGATACTCCTGGATTTGGATTGAGACTAACAATTAATAAAGGTATCCCGATAATCATTTCTAGCGCGGCTTGAAATTCAAAGATAAACAAGAACTTGAACCAAGCCATTCTGCCAAAATTTTGCCTTATTTTTCTATAACGTTTGTCTTCCTCTTTTTCTGAAGCTATTCTTTTTAACAAGTACAAAACAATCCGCATTCCCCATAAAAGAATCATCATAAAATAAATAGTATTTCTCAAATTGAAACCCTCACCGTGCAGGATATAAACAGCAGACAACAAAATAAAACCTAATCCCCAACCGACATCCACAACCGCCGCGTTCTTTAAAAACAAATGAATAACCCACATGACGAAAAACAGGCTTGCAACACTTAATGCTCCTATTAAAAACATATTTATAATGTTGGCCGTCATTCCTGTTCCTTTCGCAATAGAACCTTTTCAAGCCCCTCACCTTTTTTAAGGCCCATGAATTGTAGGAAGACATATAAAGAAACGCCTATACTGCCCAGGCAAATAAAAGTGATGATCCAAAGAATCGCAGTCAAAAAGGTCTTTTCTTTATAGAGAACCCAAACGGAGAGAATGGTAACCAGAAAGTAAAAATCAACCAGAGTCGTCTGAAACCACGGCTCATTGACCACACCGGAAGGAAGGTGAAACATATCGCTTTTCATGGAAGTGACAATGACCAAATACATCATAAATAAGGCCATTAAACCAAAAAGGATTTTCAGAATATTCTTTATTCTTTCGCTATGCATCATCTCTCTCCTTTGCGCCAGAATTATCCAATCTTGAAAACCATTCCAATAAAAGCGATGCCAATTGTTCCACTTTCTTCCTTTCCAAAACATAAACCGCTTGCTGAATCATCTCCCCATATCCATGAAACAGTTTCTCTAATATATCGGACCCACTTTTTGTAATGTTGATCAATTTGATCCTTCTGTCCTCTTGTGATAAATTCCGCTCGACGTAGCCATCGTCAATAAGCCGATCAATTAAGCGGGTAATATTGGACGGACTGACAATGAGATGATGACAAATTTCATTTTGACTAAGACCGTCATGACCACCTAAATGTTTTATGAGAAGCAAAGTATTGAATTTTACTGGCGTCAATTCGTAATCCTTAAAATACTCCTCCATCTTCCTATAAAGGAGGGAATAGACACACAACATCCCGTTAAATGCCTCAGCGCTGGGTCTACCCTTAACCGTGTCCAAATAAAAGTTTTTTAACGTGTGGTCTTTCTTTATCATGGGATTACCTTAACATAACAATATTTGACATGTCAAGTAATATTTTCTAAAAATTCCCCCCCTGGTAAGACAATGTCAGTATGATTATGATCTTTAAAAGGCCCTTAGGATGGAAAAACTTTCTTTGGAAGATAACAATGTTCAATTTCAAAGGAATATTAAGAGAAAATATTCCTATTCTCTGTTCTTCATAAAAAAGACAGCGGACATTTCATTAAAAAGATGCTGAAATTTAATTTAAATTCGCACCTGTTTCTCGATCTTATTACAAAATAAAACTTAAAAAATAAAATCCCGTCAGAGGTAAACCAAAAAGTCGGCGCAAGCCTACTGCTCCCATTTTAAAAAACGAGATTCGCTTGGCCGTCCTGCTTTAATATCTGGATGGTGAATCCGTTATTAAATAATGTGTGGTCGCTAGCTGAAAAAGATTAGGTTTTCATTGATCCCAAGTCTTCTTGCAACTTCAGCCGCCTTGTGTCCGCCTTCAGTGACCATTTTGACTGCTCGTATCTTAAAATCTCAATCACATCGTTGATTTTTTTGTTTATAGACAAATATATCGGTGGTTGGTTTTATGAAAAGTTGGTTCTTTTGTTCAAGCTCTATATTCCTGAGTAAAAAGTTACTCATCATTTTTCTAGACTTGATCAGGATTGGAAGGACGCTATACCCGCTTTTTGGGCGAAATGGATGAGTTCCGTAACGGTCTTGGCTTGCATTTTTTGCATGACCCGTCCGCGGTGAACTTTGATCGTCTGAAGAGCGGTGCCGCGCTTGATGGCGATTTGTTTGCTAAGCATCCCGTTGACAACTAAACGGAAGACTTCCAGCTCTCGGGGAGAAAGTGTGTTAATATTGCGCCAAATCTTTACAATCTCGGCTTGCTTTTTATTTCTTGTACGGCTTTCGACAATGGCGAGAGCCACGGCGTCGAGAAGTTTGGTCCCGTTAAAGGGCTTGAGAAAGAAGTCGATGGCTCCGGCTTTGAGGGCCGTCACGCTCTTTGGAACATCCCCGTGTCCGGTAATAAAAATAATCGGAATACCGATCCCTTGCCGCAACATCTGCTCCTGAAGGACCAGCCCATCCATATCCGGCAAACGGATATCAAGGACCAGGCACGACGGAACTTTCGGATGTTTGTAAGCCAAAAAATCTTTTGCGCGAATGAACGTCTGCACTCGATAACCTTCGGACTTCAATAATAAAGAAAGGGCCCGGCACACCGAGACATCATCATCCACGACATAGATCATGGAGCTCTTCACAGGACGCCCTTTCTTTTAATAGGAATTGTGAAATAAAACGTCGCGCCGCGATCAGAATTATTCTTTGCCATTAAACGACCGCCGTGCGCTTCGACAATGGACCGGCTGATTGACAATCCCATACCCAATCCGTCTGGCTTAGTTGTAAAAAAATGCCCAAAAAGTTTTTTTATGTCATTCTTGGCAATCCCACTTCCCGAATCTTTGACCTCCACCCTGATCATATTTGAATTTTTGCGCAAAGCGACGATCAAGATTTCATGGGAATCTTTATTGCCCTCCATCGCTTCCAGACTGTTACTGATAAGATTCCAAAGGACCTGCTGCAATTGGATCCGGTCTCCCTGAATAAAAGGAAGATTATTTTCCAGTTCAAATTTGATCACTTTATTTCTCACGGTAATATGCGTGCTAATCAACGTCACCGTGTCATGAATGAGATCACTGATATCCAACGGTTCAATGGCAGGCTTGGTCTTCTTTAATAGTGATGGTAACCGCCGGATGACCTCAGCCGCCCGCTGATCATCGCTGATGATAAACTGCATGATCTCCTGAAGCTCCGCTTCCCGGCCTCCCGCGCCTTTAGCGAGCATGCGTTGAGCGACCTGAGCATAAGAAAGAATAGCGGTCAGCGGCTGGCTGATCTCATGGGCCAGCGACGAAACAAACTCCGCGAGCTTTCCTACCCTCGTCACATGTAACAGCTCTTCGCGTTGTTCTTCAATCTTTAAATCGGCAATCTTTTCCCGGTCGACCCCTTGCTGCAATTGCCCCCGCCGTATCCGTAATTCATCTTTCTGCTGGCGGACTTTCTCTTCCAACTTACTGAGGGTCGCCTTTTCGAACAGGGGCGTTTTCGCATTCTTTTTTTGATAAGTTTTTTTCTCTGCTTTTTTCATAGGTAACCGCCCGTTGATCTTTAACGATCTGTATCTCTATTGTAGTCTAAACGAAAATTCATAGGACTTTATTTATCCGAGCTAATTCCCATATTTTCGGAAGCCACATTGATCAGATCGACCAAGGTCTGGCCATTGACCGGTTTTTGTAAAAATCCCACGGCGCCTACTTTAAAAGCGCGATCTGCGGCATTTTCCTTTTGTTCAGCAGAAATAAAAATGACCGGTCGTTGTGACCCGGAATCAAAAATTCTTTTCTGTATGGCCCATCCGTCTTCTCCAGGCATGTGAATATCAAGCACTAAACAGCCATCTTCATCGTCAGACACAGCGTCAAAGAAACTTTTCGCGGAACTGAATGTCTTGACATCAAAGTCAAAAGTTTTTAAAAGAGTCTTAAGCGCGCGGCAAACAGATTCGTCGTCATCCACAATATAGATATTTCTTTTCTCGGAGGTCATATGTTAAACTCCACATTAGTTGAACGGGGTTTATTATAAATGATGATCGAAATGAAAGATACATCAAGACCGATCGCTAGCATATGTCAATAAGGCAACCAAACAGTGCTCGTATAGCGTTCTGCTACGTTTGCGCTACTGCGATCCCCTAGCGCTTAAGTTCGCCCAAGTAGCCGAATCCGACGAGCCTTTGGCGTTGTTCGTCCCAAAGGCGAAAGGTAATGCATCGGAGACTGGCCCACAGGGTGATGGGTTTGATGTTCTGAAAAAGCGGGACCTCATTATAGCATTTCTCCAAATTGTAATTGGGAATCCGCGGAGCCAGATGATGGATATGATGAAAACCGATATTGCCGGTGAACCACTGCAAAATATGGGGAAGTTTATAGAATGAGCTTCCCTTTAATGCTTCGGTGACGTAATCCCACCCTTCGTTACGTTCCCAGTAGACACCTTCAAACTGATGTTGAACATAAAAAAGCCACACGCCATTCTTTTGCAAAGACGATCAGTTCTTTGTGAAAACTACTCTGTGAGTTTCGTCCCTGGGAGTGGTGGGTCTGTCCTCTTGCGCTTTTCATCCCGCAACTTATCGAGGGTACGCTTGATCATTTTATTTAACTTATTGACAGCACCGTCAACGGATTGATCCAGGGTTGCTGCCTGATGTGTGACCGCGACGGGCTTGCGACCCTCCAGTTGAGCTTCCATCACGCAGCGCATGTCATCATTGCCCCCCTTCTTGTCACTGTTCTCGTCGGTCAGATGCACTTCCACTCGCGTGATCCGGTCGCTGAATCTATTTAGCGCATTCTCAACGACTCCTCTGAAATGAGCCGTCATCGCTTTACGGCCTTCGATGTTATGGTCTGTTGTGATTTAAACCAACATAGTTTTTATCCTTTTGTAATAATAATTTTGAATTCGACCACTATTCCCGGTCAAAGCGCACGACTATGCCACTCTTAAAACGCAGCACCAACTGCTCGTTTTCAAAAGAAAACTTCGCCTTTTTCCCATCCCGAATCGCCTCCGAACTAATGGTATCGCCATTCACGAAAAATGTCCCTTTGAGATCTCGGACCTGCCTGACAAACAAAATATCGGACCACGCCATGACACTTACTTTTTCTTCTTGGCGTAAGGTGAGCCGAATCTTAACCTGGCCCATTTTTACGTCCACATCGTTGGCCGTCCAAATGCCATAGAGTCGCTCGGGTGGAAGAGAAGGTTTCTCGTCTTTCACGGCTTCAACCGCAACAACGCTTGGTTTCATCTTCTCAACCGAAGTTGCATGAGCCAGTGGGCCACCCAGCAATAAGACGGAAGCGATGAAGAGGACACTGAGCACTCCGCCAGCGGCATTTCGCGCATTCATAATCAGCTTGAATATCCATCTGCTTTTTAGTTTTTGCATATAACACCCTGTAATGAACGATAAATTCAATTTATCCTAAAACATTTCTGTTGGAATGGGGACAGACCCTTTTGTTGCCTTAAGGTTTGTCACGATTAAATCGATTTCCGTCCACTAAGAAGATTAAAAACAATCATGATAACGGCAACAACGAGCAAAACGTGAATAAAACCGCCCAGTGTATACGACGAAACCATCCCTAACAACCAAAGCACACCTAAAATAACTGCAATTGTATACAACATAGCAAACCTCCTTGGTGGATTATAAATCCTATTTATGTTTTAATTCCATCGGAAGGGCATTGATCCGCGAAGCCAAATGGAAATCTCCTTCCGTCAGCCCTCCCTGTTCATGCGATGTCGTTCCGACCCGCAAATTACGATATTGTGTTAAATGAATATCCGGGTGATGTTGTTCATTTTCCGAAACTTTGGCGATTCGCGCGATCATATCGATAGCAGCTCCAAAATCTTGCATGATATACTCCCGGTAAATCATTTTATTGTCGTTATTCGCCTGCCATCCGGTAAGATACTGCAAAGACTTTCTTGTTTGGTTCGAATTCAATAGGCTTATTTTTTCGTCCTTCTTCTCAACCGTTGCAATGATGTTGGACGCTTTAATGGGGAGTTTTTTCTGATGCTTTACAACTTTCTTATTCTTATGAACAGATGTTGTTTTCTTTTTTTGCACGACCTTCTTGGCGACTTTTAACATACGATGACCCTTTCTGATTTTATTATTCTAAAGGTTCTTTTAAGAGAATCTAAATGCGTTCTTTTATGCTCCTATTCTGCGCTTAAATAGAATTGAGTCAATTGTACCTAGGGATAATAAAGCTCCTGCGTTGGAATATAACTTTAGAACTCGACTTTAGACATTTTTTCTGAATAAAAGGTTAAAAAAGAAGCCCTCACGTGGATAATAAGATCTGCGAGGATCAAAAACCACGGAGGGCCAGATGAATCTACAACTTTCATGCAG
>JANPFV010000006.1:0-47998 GCA_031423615.1 Candidatus Omnitrophota bacterium | reverse complement strand
TCCCTTTGGTGTTTTTTTAACTGCATTGCTACACACCAAAATAACACCTTCGGAAAGTCCTTGTCAAAGAACTAAAATTGCACTTCGATTCGCCAATATTTACATTCTCCCTTGTGACCGTAAGGTCATGAAAGATTCATAATATGAATTAAAATTGTATCATAGATTTAAAACAGCGTATAAACAAACGGCGCCAGAGCGGAAGACTGGCCGAATATGACTAAAAGGCTCAACAAAAAAAGAAGGGCGACAATGGGTAAAAGCCAGTAACGTTTACGGACTTTAATAAATTCCCAAAACTCCTTAATGATAGCGACTTTTGACATAATTCTCCTTACGCTGATTCAAGCTTAAACGATGCCGCTTCAATTGCAAATTACAAAATCGACGTTATTTTATAACCCCTAAAACTGCTTGGTATAGCGCTCGCGTTCAAATGGGCCTAAACGTGATGTCTTCCAATAGGTTAAAGCATTCTTATTGATTTTTTCATCCAGGATGTCTTTTCCTAGCAGTCTCAAAATAATCCCCGCCGATCCAAAAAATATATAAAAAATAAAGGAGAGAATAACAAAATTAACAATTTCGCCGATGAACCTCGCCCCCTTCATCCAAATTTTGTAAAGAGGCCGGATCGCATCCAACTTAAAAGCTGTGATCAATCCCAAAAGTGCGGCTAACGCAATGACGCTATATTTTCCATTTGTAAACCCGTGCTTCATCCCCAGACGGATCGTGATAAAAACAATGATCACGCCGAGTCCATAGCCAAACACCTGCAGATTTCTTTTTTCTTTTTTATCCATATCCTTAGCGAAAATCCGATGGAACTTTTTCTTTCAAACGCGAATCAAACATAACCGCCTTGCGAAACATCTCCCGGGCTTTTTGCGGCTCTGCGCGCAACGCGAACAATTCACCGTACCAATAGTAAGCCTGACTCGCCGCGGGATTAACTTCCAAAGCTTTCTTCAAAAAGCCTTCCGCCTCGCTCAGTCGGCCGCGAGACAAATAAACCTTCCCCAAAGCCGCATAAGCGCCCTCGGTTTCTCTCATAGATAAGCTTTGCCGTAAAAATTTTTCCGCCGCCTTATCCTGGCCTTTCCCTAACAGCAAAAGGGAAAGATTAACATACGCTCCCGTCAGATCGGAACGAAAGCGGATAGCGGTACGGAAATATCGTTCGGCTTTTTCAACTTCACCATGATTTTTGGCTATCAAGCCGAGGTTATTGTAGCTTTCCGCCGCATCCGGAGCAAGCGCAATTGTTTTTTCCAAATAAAATTGGGCCTCATCAATCCGTCCCTCAAAAAGATAAAATGTGCCTAAAAGATGATAAGGATTCGCCTTGTGTGGAGATTTAGTAATATTGTCCAACAAAAGACTCTCCGGAGAACGCCAAAGCATATTGCGAGAAAAAGCCAAACTCGAAAACACGATAAAAAGAGATAATATTAACCAGCCCGCTCTTTGCAACTTAAAAGTTTGAAATATCGTAGCGACAACCCCGATGATCAAGCCGGCCAAAGAAAAATACATTCGGTATTCCCACATCGGTTCACGGCCGCCCATGAGACTGGCGGGCACCAAACACAAAAGAAACCAGAAAATCCCAACAGAAAGCAAGCGCCGCGTATTCCAAATCTTTAAGGAAATGACAATTAAAACTAAAAGAAAAACCGCAGAAGAAAAAATGCGCAGCTCCCAAAAACCGCTGGCCAAGGGAATATCATAATCAAAATTTTGGGAAAAAGGAAAAACCGCCAAGCCCAAATACCTGACCGTTACAAACAATTGCGTCCAAAGAAATCCCGGCGTTAAAAGCATTCCCGTTAATTGCATCAGGGGATTAACAATCCTCTGCGTATAAATCTCCTCAGTCAAACTCCATAACATCGCGTAAGATTTTAAAAAGTACAAAGCCGTTAAGGAAATAATAATAGTATAGATTTTTCTTCGCGAAACCGGCCATAGAGCACATTCCAGAAGAATCACAACCCAGGGCAAAGAAATAATTGTCCCTTTTGCAAAAAGACCGGCAAAAAAACAAAACAGCGCCCAAACAAAATAATGACTTTTCCTTTCTTCGGTACGGCCACGCAAATAGAAAATCAACGAACTCAAATAGAACAAAGCGCTCAAAAGCTCGGCTCTTTGCCAAATATAACTGACGGCACTGGTCGCTACCGGATGGACAAGAAACAATAAGGCCGTTGCCGTCGGGATAATGTTTTTTTGTTTAGCAGGAAATTGTGACGCGATCACGGGAGTCGTTAATACAATCCGAGTTAAAATAAAAACGAGCCACGCGTTAATACTGTGAAGTAAAATATTGACGATGTGGTAAGTGAAAGGATTTTCGCCGCCGATGAGATAATTCAAGGCAAACGTAAAGTAGGTCAAAAATTTCAAACCCGCAAAACGCCATTCACTCCACAGCGTGGGCAAATGCCTCACCAACGGATTGCCGACGATAAGATCATGGTCATCAAAAATAAAAGGAGCGTTAAAAACCGGAGAATAGAGTAAAAACCCGACGGCCAGGTAGAGAAAGAAATTCTGTGCCGATGATTGAAAAAATTTCATTAATCTAAAATCCGCGAAATAGCCTCGAGCTTGTATGTGTCGCGATTTCTCTGCCGGTCTTTGGCCAAAAGATATGGACCCAAAACCAAATAGTCCATATGGGTGGACATAAAACAGCGGTAAGCATCTTGCGGAGTGGCAACGATGGGCTCACCGCGGACATTGAAGGACGTGTTAATCACAACGGGACAGCCGGTCAAATCATCAAAAGCCTTGATCACGTCATAAAAAAAAACATTGTGTTCGCGGGTCACGGTTTGCACACGGCTGGAATTATCCACGTGCGTAACAGCGGGAATAACCGACCGTTTATTTTTCAATTGCGCCAACCCGGGTTTTAGGGAGACACCCCCGGGCAAACGTTTGTCCTCCTGAACCGGCACCGTCAAAAGCATATAGGGACTTTCTCCTTGAAAATCAAAATATTGACCGGCTTTTTCTTTGAGCACAGCCGGCGCAAAGGGACGAAAAGACTCGCGAAATTTTATTTTCAGATTCATAACCTCCTGCATTTTTTCGCTGCGGCTGTCACCCAAAATACTGCGCGTCCCCAAAGCGCGCGGCCCGAATTCCATGCGACCCTGGCTTATACCGACCACATTCTCTTCAGAAAGCAATTGCGCCACAATAGCGGCGAGCTGGCCTTGGGGAATATTTTCGCAAACCAAACCTTCTTTTTGCACGAAGGCGGCGACATCCTCATCGAAACTCGGTCCCAAAAGCGAACCCTTTTGCGAATCGGCGCCTGAGGCCACTGTACGCCGATGATCAAGATACTGATACCATACAAAAAGTGCTGCCCCCAAAGCCCCGCCCGCATCGCCGGCCGCAGGCTGAATCCAGACGTTTTCAAATTTTCCTTCCCGTAAAATCTTACCGTTTCCAACACAATTTAAAGCCACCCCACCGGCGAGACAAAGATTTTCGGAACCAGTGATTTCATAAGCATAATTGGCCATTTTTAACATGATTTCTTCCGTCACAAATTGAATAGACCGCGCCATGTCCATTTCCTTTTGCGTCAACTCCCCTTCCGGCTTTCGCGGCGGCCCACCGAACAGTTTATGAAAAGCGCCATTGGTCATCGTCAGTCCGCAAGGGTAGTTAAAATACTTCATATTTAACTTAATCGAGCCGTCATTCTTAATATCAACGAGATTTTTCTTTATCAAATTTACATAGGTGGGTTCGCCGTACGGAGCCAGGCCCATCAATTTATACTCCCCGGAATTAACGCGAAAACCAGCGTAGTAGGTAAACGCCGAATACAAAAGTCCCAGAGAATGCGGGAAGCGCAATTCCTTCAGAATCTCGATCTGATGGCCTTGGCCGTGACCTATACTCGCTGTGGCCCATTCGCCAACGCCGTCCATCGTCAGAATTGCGGCTTCTTCAAAGGGCGAAGGGAAAAATGCGGAAGCGGCGTGGGATTCATGGTGCGACGGGAAAATGATGCTATCTTCGCGGGAAAGTTTTTCGTTGATCAGGTCCTTTAAAAAAAGTTTCTCCTTCAGCCATAAGGGCATGGCCCGCATAAACGAAGAAATACCCAACGGCGCGTATCGCAAATATGTAAACAGTAATCTTTCAAACTTTATGAAAGGCTTCTCGTAAAATGTTACATAATCCAAATCCTTGCGCGAAATGCCAGCCTCTTGCAAGCAGTAATCGATCGCGCGGGAAGGGAAATCAAAATCATGCTTTTTGCGGGTAAAGCGTTCTTCTTGAGCGGCGGCGATGATTTCACCGTCTCTGACGAGACACGCCGCACTGTCATGATAAAATGCAGAAATCCCGAGGATATAAATACTTTCACTCATAATTTTTTCTATTTTAATGCGCTGTGCAAGTTTTTCTGATTCGATGGGTTCATTTTAGGCGAATAGCGCCATAGAGGCGTAAAAGACATGGGCCTTAAAAGGACTCGTCGGGTCAGCAAGCATCAATCATAACGGTAAATCAAAACTTGCACATGGCGTATTTTAGCATATCTCATTTTTATTCAAAAAATAAAAACGGATTTCG
Organism: Candidatus Omnitrophota bacterium; assembly: GCA_031423615.1. Taxonomy (GTDB): domain Bacteria; phylum Omnitrophota; class Gorgyraeia; order Zapsychrales; family JANLHA01; genus JADLGJ01. The sequence goes on along the minus strand of JANPFV010000006.1, from coordinate 43,387 downwards.
CATTCCGAGTTACAATGGAGCCCTGCGGCTTAACAGCTGGAGTTCCTTTTAAAGATAAGCCATCGCAACCTTCCGGACAGCGTCCGGTGGGCAGGATAAACCCGAAAATGAAAAAAATTGTTTTCTGTCTTTTTTTTATTCTCTTTTTGATCCTGCCTCTGGAGATCACCTCGCGGGCTTATTGGACGATGACCCAGCATGTGTCTTTTCTTTTTCCCGAGGCCATGTACCTCTTCTATCCGGCGCTGAAAACGGTACAGACAACTAAAATTACAAAAGATGACGGGTATTACGATATTCTTTTTCTTGGCGGATCGGTTCTTTATGACGCCGGAACATGGGAGCGCGCTGTCGCGCTCTTGCAGGAAAAATTAAAAAGCAAAACCACATTACCGATCCGCATTCATAATGTGGCGCGGCCTTCGCATTCGTCGCGGGACAGTCTCTTTAAATATCGTTTCCTAAAAGACAAATCTTTTGATTTGATCATCCTATACGATTCTATCAATGAAGTGCGCGCGAACAATTGTCCGCCGCAAATGTACAAAAACGATTATTCCCATTATTCATGGTATGCAAAACTCAATTTCTTCGAACATTATCATTTCTTTAAAATTTTCACCTTGCCTTACACGATTTATTCTTTAAGCATCGATATCAAAGAAAGGTTGGGATGGATCCCTTTTGTTCCGACGGACATTCCTAAAGATGAATGGGTCCAGTACGGAAATAAAATCAAAAGCGCGACGGCTTTTGAACAAAATTTAGATAAAATTCTAAACGTGGCTCAACAGCGCCACGAGAGGGTCTTAATGGCAAGTTTCGCTTTTCATGTGCCGCGGGATTACACGTATTTTAAATTTAAAACTAAGCAATTGGATTATGCGGCCCACTCTTTTTATATTGAAATTTGGGGGAAACCGGAGAACGTCATTGCGGGGATAATCACGCACAATGCTATGATGGCCAAGCTGGCGGCGAAGCATCCGGAAATCATTTTCCTCGACGAATATCCCAATATACCGAAGGGGAAATTATACTTCAACGACATCTGTCATTTGACGGAAGCCGGAAATGAAAAATTATTGACCGATTTTGCCGAAGCCGTAACTCGAGCGCCTTAATACTTTGTCACGAAAACTTCGCGGATACTCTGCCAGAGAAAAACAGCGCCCCACTTCCAAATCTGAAGTTTCCGTTCGCCGCCGATACGGGCTGGTTCATCTCCGGGGATTTCGGTAATTTTCTTTTTGCGGCGGGCGGCGCGAATCGACAAAAGCGGTTCCCAGCTCACGTTGGTTTTAAAAAGCTTCTCCTCAAATTCATAGGCCGCGTCTTTGTCCAATCCTAATTCAGAAATCAACTCTTTTTTATAGGCCCGATAAATGACCATGGCATCAGTGTAATGCGCGCCGTGCAGAAGATTGATCAGGACTTTCGTAAACATAAAATTGCCGAAACCGGTAATCGCGTCATCGTCATCGCTCTTGGCCCCCGGAGCGTAACGGGAAACAATGACCATATCATAACCTTCCTTCATTTTCTTAATGCATTCCGGAATCAATTCCGACACCGAATTGCCGTCGGGACTGAAGGTTAAAATAACGTCTCCTTCAATAAAGGGCAGGGCTTCCATGTAGGCCATACGCATGCCTTTTTTCTTTTGAACAACGACCGGATAATTATGCTCTTTGAGCCATTCTAAGGTCCCATCGGTACTTTGCCCATCGATAAAAAGAATTTGATCATACCACTCAGGCTTGATCTGCGGCATTATGGCTTTTAAGCCAACAATTTCATTGAGAACAGGAATGACCAAAGTGACCTTCATGAAACCCCCTTATTGTTTGTTCGCTATCGTATCCAAAATTTGTGAATCTATTCTATCCTTCGTTTTTTAAAATTTCCAATACTAAAACTTTATTCCACGGCCTTGGCTTTTTCCTTCATCTTAAGGCTACGGGTCTTATCCCCCATGCGCTGGTACATTTCGGCCAAAACCCCATAGGCTTTAGAATTGCGCGGTTCAATGACGATGGCTTGCTCCAATAAATCTCGGGCTTCATTCAACCGCCCGCAAGCCAGCGCGATATTGGCTAACCCGACTAAAGCGGAATCTTTTTTTCCTAAAGTCAGGGCTCTTTTAAAAAGTTCCTCTGCCCGGTCATCATCGCCAATGCCTAACGCAAAATAGCCGAGGTTAATATAGGCGGGAGTAAAATTGGCTTTAACAGCAATGGCTTTTTCGAACATCTCCTCAGCCTCCATGCTGCGACGGGTCCTTAAAAAAATGAGTCCGAGGTTGTTATAACTTTCCGGGGACTGAGGATCTATTTTGATCACGCGGGCAAACATTTTTGCGGCATCGTCATAACGGTCTTCCATCAAATAAACCGTTCCCAGCATCAAGGCTGGTCGCGCCAGGTGAGGAGATTTGCGCACCGTGTCTTCAAACAACAACCGCGGGGACTGCCACAAATGGTTGCGGGAGAAGGTCAGCAAGCTCAGGACCGTTACAAAAAAAACCGCAATCCAACCGTATATTTCTTTATGCGCAAACAAAATCATCGCCACCGATGCCGCCACCAGAGAAAAACCCGCGAGCGAAAAATACAAACGATGCTCAACCATGGGATCCCGTCCGCCGAGCAGAGAACTCGGCAGAAGAGCAATAAAAAACCAAAAAATCCCTACCGCTATCAACCGGTTTCTTTTCCAAAAGTAGAAACCTGCAGAAAAAACAAAAAGAATAAATCCCGTCGCCAAAAGCACACGAGGATTCCAAAAGGTTTCTACCAAAGGAGCAGCATGATCGAGATTTTGCCAAAAAGGAAATAGCGTCAAGAAAACATACCGGACGACCACGTCCAGCTGAGTGTAACAGTGGGCAGGACTGATCATGGTTACCGTGATGTTCATCAAAAAAAGCAGAAGATGGCTTCGAAATTCATTTATCCCCGCCTGGTGCCAGAAGAGCAAAAGAATCACAATGGTCCCTGCGCCGGTACAACGAAAGAACACTCTCCGAGAGCGAGGCACATCAAACAAAGCGTCTTCCAGAACAAGCGCCAGCAAAGGAAAAGAAACAATCATTCCTTTAGAATAAAAGCCACAGATAAAAAATAAAGCCGCAAGAATAAAATAACCTTTCCCGCGATTTAAACGCCCTTGCAAATAACACAGGAGGGTTAAAAAATAAAAAAAGGCATTCAACAATTCGGTCCTCTGCCAAATATAACTTACGGCTTGCGTCTGCAAAGGGTGGCACAAAAAGATAATCGCGGCGCAAAAGGCCAGATTATCAGGAGAGGACAGTGTATTTTTAAAGCGCGGTGTTTTATAAACCAATCGGACCAGAAGATATAAAAACCAGGCATTGAAACTGTGCACAACGACATTGACCACGTGAAAACCAAACGTATGCTTTCCATCGATCCGATAATTAACGGCAAAAGTCCAGAACGACAAGAGTTTCGGGCCGGCCATTTGCCAGTTTTGAAACGGAGCCGTTAAACTTTTAATCAACGGGCTATTAAGCAATAACTCATGGTCATCATAAACAAAAGGAGCGGTGAGAATCTGGCCATATAAAAAAAAAGACAGGAGGAGAATACCGAGAAGAACCCAGCCCGGCCGGCGCGTCAACACATTTAAATCAAGGACGGACGTTTTCATAAATACTCATAAAAGAAAATTGTTTGCTTTTTAAATAACCTTTGCCATTTAATGTCTGGGTGGTGGGCGCATCCGCCAACTCGGAAATAACCAAAGAAATATTCCGCTCACTCCCGCCCTCGAGCGAACCGGAAACATTCTTGACACCGCGGTGCCAAATATGGACATTGGGATTATCTTTCTTCAGTAAAATCCACAAAGGATATTCCCAATCATCACCGCCCAGCAAAAGCCCAACGTCAGACGTCGAGCGCGCACCTGCGTATTTGACCGAAAGCACATAAGGAAGCGCCATAAATTTCCGGTAAGAAAAATACTGTTCACTGCGGCTCATGTTAAAAATATTTTTTCTACCGACAAGCGGATGACGTTCATTTAAAAAAAGCGGCGGGACCGCGGCCAAAACCAGGACGCTCGTAATCAAAACTCGGAGCCAGGTGAAACGCATTTTTTCTAAAATCAATCCAGCCACCGGAAGGCTCAAAAGAAAAAGCGGCAAGTGCAGACGGCTGTGAAACAATTGCCATTTCAGAAGAGTGCAAAAGAAAATAAAAGCCGCCACAATCAGCAAAACATAATTTCGCAAAATCCAAGCAGACCCGCGGGAAAATAAAACAGAGAGAAAAACAATAAGAATCAATAAGAAATGAAAAGGGTTGCCGGCAATGTCTTCATTGGTAGAAGGTGGCGGAATATCAAAATCGCCCCAGCTGTTGCTTTCGGCCCCGCCCCCAAAAGGCCGGAAAGCGAGGATTTTTTCTTTGATAAAGCCATTTACCGCCGGCAAAGGTGTTCCCCAATGCAAAGCGGCATTGCGGACCACATTGGAAAGACCATTACGGAGTATGCCGCCGTGGTTCACATAGTCCTCGGTTCCCACCGATAACGGCGCCCCAAAGAGTTTAATATTACGGCCATAAAATCCGGCATTAACCATGAGACAAATTAATAAAATCATTCCAAAATCACGAATAAGATTTCTTTTCTTTCTTGAGATGACGATCCAGCAGAAGCCTAAAAGCCAAGGCATAGCATAAATATAAGCCGACCCTTTGGTAAGAAAAGCCAAGCCCAAGGTCAATCCGGCCCCAAAGATTTCGGAGCGGCGATAAGCCTGCCCCCCACTTTTCCATAACCGTAAAGTAAAATAAATAAAACATCCCAGCCAAAAACCCACCACATAATCATTTTGAGTGCTGGAGCCTTGCAAAATTCCCATGGGAACCGTCAATGAGAGCAAAGCTGTCAGAATTTGGCCAGTCTGCCCCGCTCCCAATTGGGCGGCGATCAAACTAAGGACAATTCCCCCGCCGATCATGCTCGCCCATTGGATAAGATTAGCGAAATGATCACCCTGAGTAAGAATCTGAAATTGCAGGATTAAAAACTCCGCTCCCGGCGGCTGATAAAGCTGACGGAGAATAGGCGTCGGATAATGTTCTACACTCTGATTTTGAATCCAGTGCATGATACGGGGCAAGTGATAGGTCATGGAATCCCAATTATTGGGAGCGGCTAAGATAGCGTTAAGGCCGACGATTAAAACGATACCGCTTCCTAACACAAGGGCCAAGATTTCTTCTGGCGAAAATTGAGAAGGGGAAAAGACCTTAACCTCGGACGATTTAGGGAAGAATATCCAATGCCCCAACGCCATTGAACTGACAATCATCCATCCAGCTGCGACACCGGGTAGAGTCAAAATACGACCCCCACTCAAGATTTCCGTAAGACCCACGGCCGCTATGCCCCAAAGAATCGCCGCCCAAAGAAAAGCCAGACGTCTCTCACCGGGTCTATTCTTTAATAAAGCCCCAAAAATAAAAATAAACCCACTTACGGGTAAAATGACAAGGTAGGGCATGAGGTGCACAAAATTGTTATTTTTTTAGAATAAGGGCGTTGATGCGCTTGAGGAGTTCTTCAAAAAATTCGTCGCCCCGACGGGTTCCGATAGGATCTTTACGCTGACCGCTTAAGACATCATCCAGTTCTTTAAGAACACGGGTACTGGGACCGAGCACCCGGTTTGAAACATAGAACATCCAGCAAATAACAATTAAAAGCAAGGTCGTCATTCCGAAAAGGATCCACGGGACAACTTTATTAAAGCTGTGCATTTGGATAAACCAAGGAACGTCGTGAGCCATGCTGAATCTATCGATCTGGCAAACGACGGCCACATTAGCATCCACATAGTGAATGTAGAAAAGGGTATAAAATACACCCGCACAGGAAATCAGACAGATGATGAGGGCAGGAAGAACGACCTGTTGCTGATATTTATTAACATTGACAAACAAAAGACGTTGAAATTGCTGCTTTAAGGAAGATTTTTCATTTGGCATATTTTAATTATAAATAGGACATAAAAAAAAACCAGTTAATTCTCTAACTTATTTTTAGGCCGATAAAATTTGCAATCCGGAATAATATCCTATAAACTTAAAAATATTTTCTCACATAAAACATTTATCCTCACAAGGAGAAAACATGACAGAAGAGCAAAAACCGCATCCCCCTGACGGATTACAATTTGATAAAGTCGTACCCCATACCGGCGCCGCGGGGCAAACCACTTGCAAGAGCTGTAACACCCTCTTGTCGGGAAGTTATTTTTCCGTCAATGCTCAAGTGATCTGCCCGCCGTGTAAAAAGAAAATCGAGAGTGAAATGGCCTTAGGCCATCCTCTTTCGCGGGTTATGAAAGCCCTGGCCTTGGGCATTCCCGCCGGAATTGTAGGCGCGGCGATTTATTATATAATCCGACTCTTGACGGGTTATGAATTCGGATTGATCGCGGTCTTGATAGGCTATATGGTTGGTTTCAGTGTGCGCAAAGGTTCCAATCATCGCGGCGGAATACCGTATCAAATCATCGCTGTCTTGATTACCTATATGGCGATTTGTTCGACTTACGTTCCCAATATTATTAACGAATGGAAAACACTACCCCAAGAATCCGCCGTGACCGACACCTCCAAACCGGTCAGCTCAGCGAATATCAATTCCCCTGAAAAAACTTCCTCCCCAAAAGCCGCTTCAATCGCAACCCCAGCCGCCTCTCCTGCGTCCCCGCGCCAACCCACCCTGGCGTGGTATATTGTGGCTTTTGTCCTTTCTTTGGCCGTTCCCTTTCTCATGGGTTTTCAAAATGTCATTGGTCTTTTGATCATCGGGTTTGGTTTGTTCGAAGCCGGAAGAATGAACAAAAAAGCATCGTGGAACTTTGAAGGGCCTTTTGAATTAAAAAGTTAATCGCGAACTTTATGATCCCCCATCCCAAAACATGCCCGCAGTGCCAAACAATGATTGCATCGGGACTTTTAAGTTGTCCCGCCTGCCACGCTCTCATTTATGCTAACGAAATCAAGGTCTTAGTCCAGGAAGCGGAAAATTTTACCAACGATGGAAATGCTCTCGAAGCCTTGATCCGCTGGCGTAAAATCCTCGAACTTCTTCCTCCGGAGTCACAACAGCACAACATCGTCGCCCAAAAAATCGATGCTTTAAGCAAGAAGGTTGACAGTCGGGCGCTTAAAAATGCCGACGAAAAAAAACAGCCGATGCCTGCGGCGCTGATGGGTCTGGGCGCCATCGGCCTTCTCCTGTGGAAATTTAAATTCTTAGCCGTTCTTCTTTTTACCAAAGGCAAATTGCTTTTACTCGGCTTAACCAAGGCGCAAACCTTTTTCTCAATGTTTCTGGCCTTTGGAGTTTACTGGAGTGTGTGGGGATGGAAATTCGCGCTCGGGTTGATTTTGTCTATTTATGTGCATGAAATGGGCCATGTTTTCGCCATAAAAAATTTGGGCATGCCCATCTCGGGTCCGATTTTTATTCCCGGGGTCGGCGCGTTTATCCGACTCAAACAAGGCGCCGTCACCCCGCGGGAAGATGCCCGGATCGGTTTGGCCGGTCCCATCGCGGGTTTGGGTGCAGCTCTATTCTGTTACGCCGTATTTCTTTTTAGCGGTTGGCCCAGCTGGGCCGCTATCGCCAAAGTCGGAGCCTGGATCAATCTCTTTAACCTTCTTCCATTCGTTCCGCTCGACGGAGGAAGAGGCTTTCGCGCCTTGACCCAAAAGCAAAAATGGATCGTTATCGCCGTAATGGGGGGAATGTGGATTTGGACAATGGAAGGACTGCTTATTCTCTTATTGTTAGTCGGAATCTTTAATGCTTTGCAAAAAACCCAAACCGAAGAATCGGATCAACGGGCTTTGATCGAATTTTGTTTACTGGTGGTTGTTCTTTCGTTGATGTGCAAAATCCACGTGTCTACTCCTTAATTTTCTAAATCTCCAGATAATCAAGATCCTTACCGTGGGTTTCCTTCAAACCCCACAATGCCCCAAACGCCAAAAAATACATACCCCCGCCAAAATCCCTCCCGCGTTAATAAGGCCGTATGAATTTTTCAATGCCTGGAAGCTCAATGTCAACGGCACCACGGCCCCACGGACAAAATGTAATAAGAATACCGACGACAAACCAGATAGGAATACCAATCAGGATACAGCGCAAATATTTAAACGCATTGGTCCAAGACCTAAAAATCAAAAGCCAATTTCCCCTTTTGACGTTTGCCGTTTTAACCTGATGAAACATTCCTGACTCACTGGCCTGAATGCGCAACAGCAATAACCCGATCCCCATCGCCCCGCCGATCCAATAAGCCGTACGCCAATCAAAAAGATCACCGATCAAGGCCGCCGCAATCGCCCCGAGAATTCCAACCCCCGCGACAATCATCGTCCCGTAAGCCCGCGTTTCTTTCGGCATAACTTCCGAAACCAAGGTAATACCTGCGCCCAATTCTCCCGCTAAACCAATGCCGGCCACCCAACGCAAAACCGCATAAACACCGACGCTATGAACAAATCCGTTGAGAATGTTGGCGAGCGAATACAAACAGATGGAACCCAAAAGCACCGAAAGCCGGCCCCGCTTGTCCCCGAGGATGCCCCAAAAGATTCCGCCTAAAAGCATCCCGCCCATTTGCATATTTAAAAGCAAAACTCCCTGCGAAAGCAATTGATCATCGGGAACGCCGATAGCCTGTAAACTTTTGACCCGTACGATGCTAAAAAGAATCAGATCATAAATATCGACAAAGTATCCCAATGCGGCAATAAGAACCGCTGAAAAAATCAACTGCTTTTTCATTTAAAACATCCTCGAAGCATTTGCTTCTTTGTTCCATAACCGGGAATTTTTTCCAGCTGAAAACCTGCAGCTTCCAACCCGCGGCGGACATGTCCGGCGACAGTAAAGGTCGAAAGAGTCGTTCCTGTTTGACTGAGCTTCGCCATACCTAAAAAGACTTCCGTCGTCCACATCTGCGGATTAGCAAAAGGCGAAAAACCGTTGAGCAGCCAAGCCTCCGCCTTGATCCCGGACGCGTTCTGTTGATGGATTTTCTTTAAAGCCTCCACCACATCCTCAAAGACGATGGTCAAATGCACCCGCTTTTCATCAAAATAAAAATCACGAATTCCATGCGAGAAAGGCTGATACTGTTTGCTTAAAATATGGCGGTATTTTTCCAAAGCCGGCCAAACACTCAAAGCGCGGTCAAGATCGTCGGCAGAAAGAGGATATAGCTCAATAGAAATAAAATGCAGGGTCCAGGACTTAGGGGCATACTGGTCCCACAATTCCCAAATACAGCAAAAGCACATGCCCGTCCCAAAACCAGTTTCTATGATCGTAAAGATGCCGTTTTCCGATGGATTGAGATCGGAGAAACGCTGCAAAAGACCGTTGCCGTGGCCCGAGATATGACGGTATTCTTCATAACCGTTTTGCGTGCAAAAATATTTATCGCGGAAATGAATCGAGTGCGGAACGCCTCGGTCATCCCAACGGATGGTCTCAGAATTTTTGATCTTGGGGTCCATTTTAAACGTGCGACAAAACAAACATCAAAATGATAATAGCGGAAATGACAACCAGAATCCATTGCATCGAGCGCATCATACCCAGCCCGCCGGAAGAATAATTCCCCAGGCTTTCTCCGCAAAAATGGCATGACAAAGCGTCGTCATCGTAAATAGGGTTTTTGCAATGAGGACAAATACGCTCGGACATTATGTTTTTAATTTTTGGGTCACACGGATCAATTCCGTCACAAGCTTTTCTATGCCTTCCTCATGCTTTTTGTCGACGAGATTTCCTGCAGGGTCAAAAGCTTCGTTGGCTTTGGAAACCGCCTGTTGTTGAGACAAAACCAAGGTCCCGCAATTTTGCAGAACGGCACGAACAACCGGCAGGCCGCGCAATCCGCCCAGGGCGCCCGGCGAAGCGCTCATGAGGGCCGCAACCTTGCCCTTATACGCCATCATTTCCGACTCATTCTTATCCGACTTTCGCGACGCCCAGTCGAGCGTGTTTTTCAAAAGCGGGGTAATAGAACTATTGTATTCCGGCGCAGAAATTAAAAAAGCGTCGTGGGTCACCATCAAATCCTTGACTCGCTGAGCGTGGGGAGGAATTCCCGCTTTCGCTTCCAAATCCTGGTCCATTAAAGGCATGGGAAAATCTCGCAAATCAATCAGCGTTACTTCCGCTCCGGCTTTTTTCGCGGCCTGCGCTGCGGCCCTGACTAATTTTTTATTGTACGAACCTTCCCGGGCGCTTCCGGCGAAGGCAAGAATTTTAATCTTTTCATTCATCGAAATCTCCTAACTTTTTTTCTTTTCCTGTTTACGCTGCTCCTGCAAATGTTCCACACCGATCAGCCCCAATTTTCCCAACAAAGGTCCGAAAAGAAAGCTCAATGCGGCCACGATAAATCCGAAAGAAATAAAGGCCATCACCGAGGCAAAAATCTTGGCCCCATTCGAATTTAAAGGACTTGTCGGGCCTTGAGCGGTTGCGATCATACTCATAAAATAAAACGCATCAAACCACGACAGGCCTTCAATGAGATGCAAGCCGGTCGTCCCGAAGACCATAACCATACCGACGAGAATAAAAGCGATTGCAATCCGCTTTCGCTGAGAATGATAATGAGAATGATGCAGCATGTTGAGTCCCTCTAAGAAATGAACACGGTTATTTGCTTCACGCGGCGCCTGTTCACAATTGTAAACACCTTCCGCGAATTTCGCATTACTTCTTATCTTGTTATTGTTTTCTTTCCTTGCCCCAAATTTTGTCTAAAGTCGATTCGCGGCCGGAACCGTGATGATACATTTCATAGCGTATTTTATTTTTCTTATAATAATCCTGATGATACTCTTCCGCCGGATAAAATGTGGACGCGGGGACGATTTCGGTGACAATGGGTTTATGAAACTTACCCGATGCTTCCAAAGCCTTTTTGGATTCTTGGGCGAGCCGCTTCTGCTCTTCATTGTGATAAAAAATGGCGCTGCGGTATTGCGTGCCGTGATCAGCGAATTGGGAATTGAGGGCCGTCGGATCAATGTTATACCAAACCGTTTGTAAAATTTTAGCATAAGAAACTTCCCGCGGGTCAAAAACAACCTCGACCGCTTCCGCGTGTCCGGTTGTGCCGGTAGAAACTTCTTCATACGTCGGGTTTAGGGTATGTCCTCCGGTATACCCGGCGGTGACGCTTTTGACCCCCTTGATCTTTTCTAAAAACGGTTCCATACACCAAAAACACCCGCCGGCAAATGTGGCTTTTTCCAAGGGCTCATTCATGACTTTATCCTCCGCATTGGCATTTCCAAAACTCAATAAAAACATCAGCAAAAATAAAGGAAACATCTTCACCCACCTCCTATTTCTTCTCGAGGAAATTTAAGGAAACGGAATTGATGCAATAACGCAAATGGGTGGGTTCGGGGCCATCTTCAAAGACATGGCCTAAATGCGCGCCGCACCGCGGACAATGCACTTCGACACGCCGCATACCGAACTTGCTATCAACCGTGGAGGCGACATTTTCTTTAGCGATGGGTTGCCAAAAACTCGGCCACCCGGTGCCGGATTCAAACTTCGTCGCAGAATCGAAAAGATCCAATCCGCAACCCCTGCATTTATAGACGCCTTTGCGGTGATTCGTGGCATACTCACCGGTAAAAGGGCGTTCCGTTCCGGCTTTGCGAGCCACATTATACTGTTCCGGAGTCAGTTGTTTTTTCCATTCTTCCGGCGTTTTGAAAACTTTTTCCGTTTCTTGATAGGTATTCGTTTCTGCATCAAAAACTTTGATTGTTTCTTTGGCCATAATTATTCCTCCTTGTGAAAAAACCAGTATTGCTAAAAAAACTAAAATTTTTCGTCTCATCGTTTCCTCACTTTTCGTTTCCCGTTTTCTAACATCTATTAGTCTGAGAACAAGCCCGAACCTTACAAAATAATTTTATTTTTTTCCCGGTAACATTATACTGATTTTCTGGAAGGATGACAGTTTTAAAGCATTGCCTTCTGACCCTAGGGGCTCCGCAAGGCCCCACATCCCCAGACTTTCCCTTGACAAGACGACGCTGTCTTCTTAAAGTGGACGTTATGTCTGACCCCTTAAATATAAAAATCCAGTCCCGGGACACCTTCGCCGCTTTAAAAATCGCCGATGTCCGTTTTTTCCTCTTCGCCATCGGCTTTTTTTCCTTAGGCAGCCGCGCTTTGGCTGTTGTTATCGGCTTTCAAATTTATAAACTGACCCACAGTGCCTTGGCCTTGGGCATCCTCGGCCTTGTCGAAGCCGTGCCGGCTCTTTCGCTTGTGCTTTTTGGCGGTTATATCGCTGACCATTATGATCGACGGAAAATTCTCATCTGGACACGCTTGTCTAGTCTTGTCTGCGCTATTCTTCTTATTATTCTGTCCCTCGAAATCCATTCTTTTTCTTTGTTGGGTTTATACGCTGTAATTTTTTTAGCCGGAATCGCCCGCGGATTTGCGGATCCGGCCAATTCAGCCTTTGAAGCCCAGATCGTCCCGCAGAATATGACCGTCAACGCCGCGTCATGGATTGGCAGTGTCTGGATTGGCGCTTCCATCGCGGGTCCGGCGATCATCGGTTTTGTTTTCGCAGCCAAAGGGGCAGTGGGGTCTTATGTTCTCATCAGCATTTGGTTTTTATTGTCTTGTTTTGCGACAGCCTTGATCACGCCTAAACCCGTCGTCGCGCAATTGAGCAAAGAACCCTTTTTAAAAAGTATCAAAGTCGGATGGGACTTTGTTTTTAAAAGCCAGCCGCTCTGGGGTGCGATGACCTTGGATTTATTTGCGGTTTTATTCGGCGGAACGATTGCGCTTTTGCCGATTTATGCCCAGGACATTTTACACGTGGGGCCTATTGGATTGGGTTTTCTCAATGCGGCTCCCTCCGTCGGCGCTTTGCTCATTATGCTCATCGCGACCCGTCATCCTCCCATCGAGCATGCCGGACGCAATTTACTCTGGGTCGTCGCGGGATTCGGGGTGAGCATTTTGGTCTTTGCTTTTTCTAAAAATTTCGCCCTGTCTATGGTCGCGCTGGTTTTTAGCGGAATTTTTGACGGAGTCAGCATGGTCATTCGCCGCTCGATCGTGCGGCTTCTCTCGCCGGACCATATGCGCGGACGCATTGCCGCCGTCAGCTGGATATTTGTTTGTTCTTCGAATGAGTTAGGGGCTTTTGAAAGCGGAATGCTGGCCGCCCTCATAGGGACGGTCCCCTGCGTCGGTGTCGGCGGAGTATTGACCCTTTTGATCGTCGCCTTCACCGCCTGGAAAGCGCCGCAATTGCGCCATCTCCGATTTGATCCACAGACCTTGGAAAGAAAAATAGCATGAAGACTAAACCCCTGACCCCCGTCAATAGGAAAGCCGATGTCATTATCATTGGCGCCGGGGCAGCCGGATTGATGTGCGCCATCGAAGCGGGCCAACGCGGTCGAACGGTCGTAGTTCTCGAACATAATGAACACATCGGCAAAAAGATCCGCATTTCCGGCGGGGGACGCTGTAATTTTACAAACCTACTGACCGCTCCCCGAAATTTTCTTTCGGAAAATCCCCATTTTATGACCTCAGCGCTGGCCCGTTTCACGGCCCAGGATTTTATCGAACTCCTGGAAAAACACCACATCGCTTATCATGAAAAAACCCTCGGCCAATTGTTCTGCGACGAAAGTTCGCAGGACATTATCACCATGCTGAAAGAAGAATGCGACGCTGTGCAAGCCTCTATTCTCGTCGGAACCCACGTCTTAGAAGTCAAAAAAACCACACATTTTATTTTACAAACGACGCAGGGCGAATTTCAAGCGCAGAGTCTGGTCATCGCGACCGGCGGCCTTTCGATCCCGCCGCTAGGCGCAAGCGATTTCGGCTACAACATCGCAAAACAATTCGATATCAACGTCAACCCCTGCCGCCCCGGTCTCGTGCCATTGACTTTCAAAAGCAAAGACCTGGAATCTTTGGGAAGTTTGTCCGGTGTTTCGCTCGAAGTTGTGGCGCGGTTTGGGAGCACGATTTTCCGCGAAAAAATGCTTTTTACTCATAAAGGATTGAGCGGCCCTGCGATCCTGCAAATTTCTTCCTATTGGCAAGAAGGCCAACCCCTGGTCATTGATCTTCTGCCAGGCGTAGACATTTTTGAAATCTTTAAAGCCCATCACGCTTCAAGAATATCTGCTAAAACCTTGCTTAAAGACCATCTGCCGGCCCGTCTCGCCGATATTTTGGGTCATCAGTTCCCCGACAAACCCCTGACGCAAACGTCCCTTGAAGAGTTAAAAAAAATCGCAGACTTTCTTCACAACTTCAACATCGTACCGCAAGGCACGGAAGGTTATGCCAAGGCGGAAGTCACCGTCGGAGGCATCAAGACCGATGAACTTTCTTCCAAGACCATGGAAACAAAAAAAGTGCCGGGCCTTTATTTTATCGGGGAAGTCGTAGATGTCACCGGTTGGCTGGGCGGATTCAACTTCCAGTGGGCTTGGGCTTCCGGCTTTGCCGCCGGTCAATATGTTTGATTAGGTATTAGACGAGGCAGGATCTTTTAAAAGATCGTCAATCGTTTGGTCGGCGGAATTATTTCCCTTCATTCCCTTATCAAATTCATTCTTGTGTTTCTCAAAATGCTGGGCGATCATCTTGTTGGGAATCGCATTGATCATCCGGTAAATCTTCTTTTTGCTGGTAAAAGAATTGATGCGGTCGATGGCTTTTTCACGAGTCATGTCCGGCGTAACACCGTAATCTTTCTTTAAAGATTCGGGCAGGTCCCTTATCATTTCACGATAAATTTTTCCATAAACCCGCTGGAATTTCGCTTCATCCATTTTCCGGATCTTTTGAATATTTTTTTCTTTGAATTTCTTCAGATTATTGGTCGCGACATAGGTCTTGGCAAAAGTTTTGACAAAAGAGCCGATAAACTTTTCTTTCAAAGTTTCCCGGGTCCGGCCCGAATCCGGTTCTTGCGCAAAACAGCTCACCGGCAAGGACAAAAAAAGGAGAATAAAAAGGGCTTTTTTCATGGGTTGATTTTACCGCAAGAGGGAAATTTTGGCAAGTTGAAATCTTAGGGTATCTATTCTTAGAACGTGGATTCCCGCTTTCGCGAAAATGACAAACAATTTACACCCCATATGATGTCTCACCTCCAGCGGAGGATCCCCTTGAATTACTCTACCGAAACGTGAAAATGGGGATTGGATAAAACGTTTGGGGACAAATGCTCTTTCAATTTTTTCACAATCAACCCGCTTAAGGGATATGTGGACCGGCCGTTAAACTGCAGATTGGCCATGTTCAAAGTGACCATCGCATAAAGCCATTCCCGGTCAGCCGGTTTATGCACATCTTTCTCCGTCACAATTTCGGTATAAACTTGGGCCATGACCTCCTGAAGCTCCAAAGCCAATTGCGGATCTTGGGCCTTTTGCAATTCCGCTATTGTTTTGTTCAAAGTTTTTTTGTCCACATCTCCCAGGCGCTGTTTAAAAACCTTGATGCGTTCAATCTGTGCAGGAGAAAAACTTTCCGCCTGTGCCAAGGCGGTAAACAATAGTACAATCACGACGAGGAAAAATTCTTTCATCACGCGGCGGCGGAAGCTTTAAATTCAGAGACAAGGCTTTGCAAGGTTTGCTTGGCATCCCCAAAAATCATCGCCGTGTTTTCATTATAAAAAAGTTCGTTTTCTACACCCGCAAAACCTGTGGCCATGGAACGTTTTAAAACAAAAACTGTTTTGGCCTTGTCCACATCGATAATGGGCATACCATAAATCGGACTGGATTTATCCGAACGGGCCGCGGGGTTAACAACGTCATTGGCGCCAATCACAATCGCCACGTCCACCGTATCCATCGTCGGATTAATCACATCCATTTCATATAATTGATCGTAAGAAATATTCGCTTCCGCCAAAAGAACGTTCATGTGCCCCGGCATGCGGCCGGCCACAGGATGGATAGCAAAACGCACTTCCGCGCCATTCTTCTCTAATAATTCACTGAGCTCACGCACAGCATGCTGGGCTTGGGCCACGGCCAAACCATACCCCGGCACAATGACTACGGATTTGGCCGCTTCCAAAACGAGAAAAGCATCTTCCACCGACATGGACTTGGCCTCTTTTTTTTCTCCCGCGGCCTTGGCTTTGACGGTTGGCGCAAATCCGCCAAAAAGGACATTGGCCAAAGAGCGATTCATCGCCTTGCACATGATGATGCTAAGAATAATCCCATTGGCTCCCACTAAAGCTCCGACAACAATCAAAACCGTATTATGAATGACAAATCCGGTGGTACACGCAACCAGACCCGCATAACTATTGAGGACGGAAATAACGACGGGCATGTCGGCGCCCCCGATAGGAATAACCAGTAAAACACCCATGATCAAAGACAAAACCACAATAGCCAAAAAAATCGGGTAATGATGGAGTGGATCGGAAAGAAAAATAAAACCGAGGACCAGAAGCGCACCTAAAACTGCGATATTTACGAATTGCATGCCGGGAAATTTGATCGATTTTCCCGGGAGACGTTCACTTAATTTTCCCCACGCAATACAGCTGCCCGTAAAAGTAACTCCTCCAATAAAAATCGACAGATAAATTGGGATCGAAACGATCAAACTATTTGTCGGATGAACATGATAAGCATGCCAATCCACCAACATGCTTCCTAATCCCCCAAAGCCGTGCAAAAGCGCAATGGTTTCGGGCATTTGCGTCATTTTTGCCCGAGTGGCCGTAAATAAACCCGCCGCGCCGCCCATAACAACTCCCAACGCGACCCATTGGAAAGAAATCACTTCCCGGCTGAGCAAGGTCACAACAACCGCCAGAAGCATCCCGCTCATGGAAAGAATATTTCCTTTACGCGCCGTGACTGGACTGCCCAACATCTTCAGACCAAAGGCAAAAAGGACACAGCTGATAATATAAATGAAGTTGATGAATATTGCGATATCCATGGCTTATTGCCCCTTCTTCTTAAACATTTTTAACATTTTTTCCGTAATAAAATATCCCCCGACGACATTATAGGTCGTAAAAGCCACGGCCGCCGTAGCGAGAATAACGGTAAACGTATGGTCGGTTTCTGAACCGGCGGCGATCAAAGCGCCGATCAAGGTGATTCCGGAAATCGCGTTGGCTTCCGACATAAGCGGGGTGTGCAAAAGCGGCGGCACACGGGAAATAATGACAAATCCCAAAAAAACGGAAAGTGCGAGAATAAAGAGCAGATAAATAAAATCCATAAGCATCCTTTCAGTTTTAACGTCAAACGAACATAACGCCGTGGGCAAGTTTTAATCTATCGTTAGGATTGATGCTTACTGATCCGACCAATCCTTTTGAGGCTCATGTGTTTTGCGCCTCTAGGAGGCTATTCGTCAAAAAAGGACTCATCGAATCAGAAAAACGTGCACATCGCGTGAACATATTAAATATAAAGATAAAAAAAACTAAATCAAGAAATGATCATCAATTTTAAAATTGACACATGATAGACTTATCCTTATACTATTGCCTTCAATGAAATATACATTCGTTATTATAATTAAAATTTAATTTTATTGTATGCCTTCTTTATTTTTCTATTTCTTTGCCGCAGTGATGATTCTGGGTGCGCTCACCGTCGTCTTGGCCCGCAATCCTCTTTACAACGTGCTCGGTCTTGTGGTCGCGATCTTTTCTTTGTCTTCTCTATTTATCCTTCTCGAAGCTTTTTTTGTTGGAATCATCTTGCTGCTCGTTTATGCAGGCGCAGTCCTCATTTTCTTTCTTTTCGTGGTCATGTGTCTAAACCTTAACGCCGATACTTTCACCACCGCCAAACAAACCCGCTTTCGTATTCTGGGGGCCATTGCCGGTTTAATGTTTTTTGCGGAATTGCTGCTGGCGCTAAAAAGTTTTCTTCTTGCCCACAGCATGGAACCGTCGACAGTTCGCGGGACGATTGAAACGATTGGCCGGATTCTTTTTACCGAATACCTTCTTCCTTTTGAATTAACATCCCTTTTATTATTGATTGCGATTTTTGGCATTGTTTCCTTGGCGCAAGGGGCATTCAACACTGGCAAAGAAGACGAGGCCACCTTATGATCGGACTAGGGAATTATCTTATTTTAAGCGGCGTCCTTTTCTCCATCGGGATTTGGGGTGTCGTGACCAGCCGCAATGTTTTGAAAGTCCTCCTTTCTATGGAACTTTTATTGGCCGCTTCCAATTTGTGCTTTGTCGTTTTCTCTAAATTTAATGGCGATTACGCCGGGCAATTGATTGTCTTTTTCGTCATTCTCGTCGCCGCCGCCGAAGTGGCCGTTGGGCTGGCGATCATTGTTTTAATGTACAAACGTCTGAATACCATCCAGGCGGATGAATTAAAGGAAATGAAATGGTAGAACCCTGCATCGTTTGGACAGCTTATTTTTCGCCGTTGGTGGCCTGTGTATTAATCACGCTATTTTTTCTACGTTCAAGAAACATGAGCTCGCTTATTGCGATCGGCGGAATATTATTGTCGTTTATTTGTACACTTATCGTCGCAACTCAAATTTTTGCCACTCGCCCCATTTCCACCACATTCCAACAAACTCCCAACGGTTTGGAAATTGCCCACACCTGGCCTGCTCATGTCTTTCAGCAATCATTACCGTGGATTGGATTTGATTCGCTCGTGATTAACTTCGGCTATCTCGTTAATCCGCTCGCCATCATGATGCTCTTGGTCGTCACCGGCGTCGGAAGTGCCATTTTTATTTATTCCCGCGGATATATGGCGGATGACCCGGGCATGCCGAGATTTTTTGCGTACTTAAGTTTATTTGCCTTCTCCATGATCGGCATTGTCCTGGCCGATAATCTTATACAACTTTTTATCTTCTGGGAACTTGTCGGTTTGAGTTCTTATCTGCTGATCGGGTTCTGGTATCAAAAACCGTCGGCCGCCGACGCTGGGGTCAAAGCGTTTATGGTCAACCGTTTTGCCGATTTTGGATTTTTGTGCGGAATTATTTTATTATGGAGCCATTCGAATATCGGTTTTGGCCGCACCTTCGATATTGACCAGCTCGCGACAATTGTTCCCCATATCGATCCTGGTCTTTTAACAATCACGGCCCTTTTGCTTTTCTGCGGTATCGTCGGAAAAAGTGCGCAGGTCCCTTTGCACGTCTGGCTCGCCGACGCCATGGAAGGTCCCACCCCGGTCAGTGCATTGATCCATGCCGCAACCATGGTTGCGGCCGGCGTTTATCTCTTGGCTCGAATATTTTTTATTTTTGAACCGCTCACCATTGCCCTTTCGGTCATCGCCTGGGTCGGAGGAATCACCGCGCTCATGGCCGCAACACTCGCCGTCGCTGAAAACGATATCAAACGGATCCTGGCTTACTCAACATTAAGCCAATTAGGACTTATGGTCATGGCTTTAGGGTTAAGTGGACCGATGCAAGGCATGTACCATTTGACTACGCACGCCTTTTTTAAAGCGCTTCTTTTCCTGGGCGCCGGCAGTGTTATTTATGCTTTGCATCACGAACAAAATATCTGGAAAATGCGGGGACTTTTAAAATCAATGCCGGTGACAGGCTGGACGTTTCTTATTGGAACACTGGCTCTGTGCGGGATTTTCCCTTTGAGCGGATTCTGGAGCAAGGACGAAATTTTAGCCTTGGCGGCGCAACACAATTTCTCCCTTTATGTCATGGCCTCTTTAGCGTCAATACTCACCGCTTTCTATATGGGCCGATTATTTTTTGTCGCCTTTTGGGGGAAACCCGCAAAAAATAGTCACGCCCATGAAAGTCCGGCCATCATGACGTGGCCGCTCATTTTCTTAGCTCTTCTTTCCCTTATAGGCGGATTCATCGGCATTCCCCATTTCTTGTATCCGGGCAATGAACACCCCCATCTTAATATGCGCGTGGCTCTCGTATCGTCGGTGTTGGCCTTATTAGGATTGGCTGTTTCCTTTGTGCTGTACAATAAAAAGCCTGACGCCGATCCGCTGGAAAAAGCCTTGGGCCCGATTTATCCTGTTTTGAAAAATAAATATTATTTCGATGATATTTACGGCTGGTATGTGAACAAACTGCAACAAGGGATGGCCACCACGACAGCGTGGGTTGAAGCCTTGTTCATTGACCGCTTTGGGGTGCATGGTGTGACACGTACGGCCAATGCGGCCGGGAGAATATTCCGACTTCTACAAACCGGCCTGGTGCAATTTTATGCTTTGACTTTTGTCCTCGGTACGCTTTTACTTTTTTTAATGCTGGTGAGAAATTTATGATCCCTAATCTTTCTTTATTACTTCTGTTGCCCATAATCGGTGTGGTCTTATTGTTCATGATTCCAGCAGATAAAACCGCGTTGATCCGCCGCATAGCCTGTATAACAACCTTTATGACCGCCCTTTTGTCCCTATGGTTTTTCAGCGCCTACGATCACCGAGCCGGAGGTTATCAGTTTACCCAAAACATTCCGTGGGTCGCTCCCTTAGGCATTTCCTATCACGTCGGCATTGATGGGATCAATTCCTTAATGCTCCTGCTCTTAGGTATCGCATCTTTCACCGCCGCCCTGATCAGCGGCAACATCAAAGAGCGGGTCAAAGAATATTACATCCTTTTTCTCATCACCGTCCTCGGTACGTACGGGGCTTTTCTTTCACTGGATATTTTCTTTTTTTATTTTGCCCATGAAATAGCGACGGTCCCGGTCTTTCTCATGATCGGGATTTGGGGATCGAAACGCAAAGACTACGCGGCCATGAAACTGACCCTCTATCTCGTCGGAGGCGCGGCCTTGGCCTTAGTCGGCTTGATCGCTTTATATTTCTCGACGGGATTACAAACATTCGATTTAGTCGCCATCCAACAACATCTGAGAGCCAACCCCATTGCGGTTCAAGTACAGAACTGGATATTTCCCATCATCGTCGCCGGATTCGGAATCACTCTGACCCTCTGGCCCTTTCACACCTGGGCACCCGTAGGTTATGCGGAAGCCCCGACCAGCGTCAGCATGCTGCACGCCGGAGTCTTAAAAAAACTGGGGGCCTATGCCATTCTCCGTTTTGCAATCCCCTTGATGCCGGAAGCGGCGCACACATGGATGCCTTTGATTGCCACTTTGGCCGTCGTGAATATCATCTTTTGCGCTCTGGTCGCTTTAACCCAGAAGGATCTGAAATACATTTTGGCCTACTCCAGCTGCAGCCACATGGGATACATTTTGCTGGGCCTCGCCAGCTTTAACACGATCGGTTTGGCCGGAGTTGTTTATTTAATGTTTGCGCATGGAATCATGGCTACTCTGGCCTTTGCTGTGACCGGATATGTCACAGATCAAACCAAGACCCGCAACCTCGATGAACTCGGGGGATTGTTAAAAGTCATGCCGTTTGTGGGGACGTGTTTTGTCATGGCCGCCTTGGCATCCGCCGGTGTTCCCGGTTTTGCAAATTTTATCGCGGAAATCCTTGTGCTCCTCGGTTCATGGGATCAATACCGTTGGCAAACGGTCCTCGCGATCCTGGGTATTGTCATCACAGCCATTTATATGTTAAAGGTCATCCGTCTCGGTTTTCAGGGCCCGTTGAATGCTCATTTTACGAAATTAACGGACGCGCAGACTCTCATTGCCAAATGGCCGTTTGTGATTTTATTAGGAATTCTCATCTTAGTCGGATGCTGGCCCGCATTGATTTTGGACCATATCGCTTCCAGCACAAGGCCGATTGCAGAATATGTTTCTAACATTAAGTAATTGTCACGGATAAAACTATGTTACCCATTATCAACTGGAATATTATTTCCCTTGAAATCCTTATCACGTTCACTTTAGTCGTTTTGATCGTATTGGATATTATTTTGCCTAAAGGAACAAAAAAAGACTGGCTCGGCATGATCAGTTTTGGGTCGATCTTCGGCTTGATCGGCTTTTGGCTGACCCAGCACAATGTGACCGGACTCACTTTCGGCGGAACCTTGGTCATGGATTCGCTCGCTTGGTTTTTCAAAGGATTCTTTCTTGTCACCATGGTTTTTATTTTCATCATGACCCAACAGTTTTTCAAGACTCTTGGGAAACGGCGAAACGCATTTTATCTGTTGTTATGGCTTGCCTTACTCGGCATGTCCTTGATCGCTTCGGCCGCCGATTTCCTGATTCTTTTTATCTCGCTCGAAATCCTGACCATCTCGCTCTATGTCATGACCGCTTATTTAAAAAGCGACAAACTCTCCCTCGAAGCCGGCATGAAATATTTGATTCTCGGGGCTTTGTCATCGGGATTTTTATTATACGGAATCAGCTTTCTTTATGGCATCACCCATTCCACACGGTTTGATGTGATCCATGGGTATGTCGCCACACACGCCATGTCACCGATGATCCTTTTTGCAATCGCCCTGATTTTCTCCGCAGTGGGTTTTAAAATTGCCGCGGTCCCGTTTCATATGTGGGTGCCGGATGTTTATCAGGGAGCCCCGACTCCGGTCACCGCGCTTTTGTCCGTGGGATCCAAGGCTGCGGGATTTATCATTCTTATCCGCCTTTTCTTTGGAATCTTCGGCCCCTGGCACATGGAATTCAGCTGGGTGCTGGCCGGACTTTCCGCCGTCGCCATGACTTACGGAAATCTCGTCGCCATGTTCCAAACAAACATCAAGCGGCTGCTGGGTTATTCCAGCATCAGTCATGCCGGTTATTTATTAATGGGCGCGGCCGCAGGAACAGCGATGGGAGTTTCAGCCATGAATTTTTATCTGCTGGGATATTTATTCACCAACTTGACGGCTTTTCTGGTCATTATTTTATTTTCGAATGTAATAAAAAGTGATGACATTTCAGATTATGCGGGATTGTCCCAGCGTTCCGGAATTTTAGCGGGAACTCTCTTGTTAGCGTTGGTTTCTTTGGCGGGTCTGCCGCCTTTGGCGGGGTTTTTCGGAAAATTTGCTTTACTCATGGCGACGATCCAAAGCGGGTTTCTCTGGCTGGCCTTAATCGCAAGTGTCAATATTGTGATCTCCTTGTACTACTACCTTATGATCGTTAAAAAAATTTTTGTTGACCCGCCCCACTCCTCGCAAACAATTTTCGTCTCCACACCCCTGCGTATTGTGTTGATTGCGGGAATGACCGCCATGATCAGCATGGGTATATTCCAAGGACCTTTCTTTGACGCGGCCATGACCGCCGTCAAAGGCATGTCCCTCGCCCATCTTTAATTTTGGTTTTTAAAAAACTGTTCGGTGGGATATCCCGAGGAAAACTTTAACAGCTTCCGCCATATGCGAAGGCGGCAGAATTGATATCGTTAAGGGGAGTTTTAAGAACGCGCACAAAGTTGCTCAATGCGTATTTGATCGCAAAGCAGGTGATGAGCGGAAAAATGATCGTTAACAACAAGGGAGGTGAACTAAAAACAATATGTTTTATAACGAGCAAGCTCATCCGCAATTTATATTCTTTAAGCGTTTTAGCTTTTTCATCGTTAAACCCTTCCAAACTCTTCGCCCATTTCTCATCGAAGGAGTCCTTGGTATCGATCAATTTGAAATTCTTTACCGAAAAATAAAACAAAATCATCTGCAGTACACTCAATTTATGCGCGAAACGGATAAACCCGTTGGCGGCTGTGCGCAAAAGACCATAAGCCTGGCTATTAAAATCAATCTCACCAGACTCGGCATAATTGAATACCTCATCGCGCAGGCGAAACATTTCCTCACGAAACCGGTCAATGGAATATTTTCGGTGCAAAATAAATAAAAACCATATCCCAACCAGAGAGATTGTTGAAAAAAACATATTTATTATGTGATCATGAGGCATCAGATGTCCTTGGGATGCGTGTCACCACGCGGGGTTAATTGACTGGAACTGCGGCTTTCATCGACCATGCCTTCCAATTCTTGTACCCGACTACTCAAACCTTCTACCGTATTTTTGCGCAACCGCCGTTCATTCAATCCATATCCAATTCCTCCAAACGCAAAAATGACCGCCACAACCTTGGCGAAAGCCTCATTCGCTAATAAGTTTACGCCCAAGTCCGCTTTGGTGATTTGTCCCGCCAAAGCTAGGATACTTAAATAACCATATTTCACGATCCACACCAGCGCGCTCCATTTGATCACCGTATTCATCACATTGGCTATAGATTCAGAAACTTTGTACTTTCGCAGGAGTTTGTTTTCAGCTTCGAGAGCGGCGCGGGATTTCTTTGTCATGGGGTATGGCCTCAAAATATTAAAATTATTCTTGTATACTGTACATTTGTACGGTAGTATACACCCTATGAATAATTTGTCAACCTTGACCAAGAAACAACGTGACGTCCTCCGTTTTATTTATAACGAAATCAAAAGCCGGCAGCTCCCGCCGAGCCTGCGCGAAATCGCCGCGCATTTTGGCTTCGCCTCCGTCGGATCGGTGCAGGATCATTTGCAGGCCCTGGTGCAAAAAGGATTCCTCAAAATCACCGAAAATAAAAGCCGCGCCATTGAAATCATCAAAAAAAACATCTTTTCTATTCCGCTCATTGGGACCGTACAAGCCGGGATGCCAACACTCGCCGTAGAAAACATTGATGAATACTTGAATCTGGATGATATGATTTTTTCGGGAGTGGATATCTTTGGACTGCGGGTCAAAGGCGACAGCATGGTCGATGCCGGGATCATGCCGCACGATTTGGTTGTCGTGCGTTCGCAAAGTGTGGCCGAAGCGGGCGAAATCGTTGTGGCTGTTTCTGGCGAAGAAGCCACCGTCAAATATTTGAAAAAAATCGGCGGTAAATATTATCTCGTTCCTGCCAACCCCAAGTACAACCCCATCTTACTCACATCAGAATTCTCTATCATTGGCATTGTCCTGACGGTGATTCGAAAACTCGGCAAATAATCTACTCCTTCGACCGAGGACGAAATGTCCCAAATGGAAAAAAATATGACCGCCCGTTTACGGTTTTTTTTGAACCCATTCGACAATTGATATTATCCCCCAATGAGCCTGCTAAGAAAAAAATTGGATTTCATGCAGATTGAAATAATCGGGCTCCGTCCCTCTCTGCCTTACGCAATAATTTGATGACGATCCAGATAAACGCGCCGGTGAGAACAAGGTTAAGGGCGAGGCTGAGAATGGCAAGGGTGTTGGAAAAACCGCTCAAGCCGTAGCCAACCCCGATCAAAAGAACGGCGGCGCCGACTTCACCACGAGGGAACATGGCCACACCCAAGGCCATCCGTTCCTTTAAACTCGCTTCCTTCTTGTAACAGAACACTAAGAAGAACTTACCCAGATTAGCTAAAACCGTCAATATAATAATGTGACCCGCGGTCACTCCCCATGAAACCGAACCGGTCTCAATCTTTGGCAAACTTAAGCCAACCATAAACATAAATAATCCTTTAATGATCGTGTCCATGGAAAGCCCTTTGCTCACGCCTTCAGCCTCACCATGCCAGTCCGGCGACAAACGCAGGACACAGCCAAACGCAAAGGCCGGAATGAGAACTTCCAAATGAATGTGGGTGAGCTTGCTGAAAATAAAAATAATGGCCGTTAAAGCGAATGAATAAAAAACAAACAGGGTCCGATTAAGCGGAAGCTTAAGGCCGTTTTGCCAGCGGAAAGCCGAGAAAATAAAAAATCCTACCAAAACCAATGAGAGGAGCGATTTCCACTCAAATCCGTGGATCACAATTTCCAGCGGAGTCAAAAGAAGAACGGCGACCAGATCGTCTAACACAGCCAAAATACGGGCTTTTTGAAAAACCCAGGTCGCTCCCAACCCGGCCGCAGACATCATCGCGAACAGCACACCGGCAGATGTAGGCGCGGACGAAAGCCCGGCTAACAGCGCCGCTTGCCAATGGGTGTGGATGATCAATAAAAAATATCCAATCCATAACAAAGCGGGAAACAAGGCCGCGCCCGTAGCAATCAGGGTATCAAGGCCATAGCTGGAAAAAGTTCTCTTCTCGACGGAAAATTCAATCCCCACCTCAATCATGATGTAAGACAGGCACAGTGAGGTGATAAAAGAAATAATTCCATGCCAATGGGACAAATCCAGAAATTGTCCCGAAAGCATTCCGCCGATGAGAAGCAGGGAAAAAATAAAAACCATGGTGCAGATTTATCCGTTCAACAAACGTTCTTTATTATAAATCATACTTTCGCGGGTATATTCGGCGATGTCAAGCCTTTGCGTGTCCATGCGGATGGCATCTTCCGGACAAACCTCGACGCAAAAGCCGCAGTAAACACATTTGCCGAGATCAAGAATGAATTCCGCAGGATATTTCTCGATGTTGGGGTCAGGATGTTCTGCGGCGGTGATTTCGATACAGCGCGCGGGGCAAACGGTTTCGCACATCATGCAAGCGACACAGCGGGGGGAACCGTCTTCCCTCTTGGTCAAACGGTGACGCGTTCTGGCGCGGGCCGCTAACGGGCGGGGCTTCTCGGGATACTCAAACGTCACGGCCGCTTTGACATTTTTAAAAAGACCGAAAAGATGCAAAATGTGAAAAAAGAAATTATAAAAAAAATGTTTCGATGTCAGCCACAAACCCGATGCCACCGACGGTATATAGGTATTTTCCCACCACGATAATTCGCGGCGGTTAGGCTTTTGCCAGGAGCGCTTCATTTGCGCGACGCGAAATAAAGCGAAGGGGCTTTGGGCATCAAAATATTTTTCCAGTTCTTGGCGCTTCTGTTGCGGGTTTTCCATATTTACCTCAATAAAGTAAGAATAATCGCGGTGACGGCGATATTGACCAAGGATGCGGGTAAAAGAATTTTCCATCCCAAACGCATCAACTGATCGTAGCGAAAACGGGGCAAGGTCCAACGCACCGTCATAAGTAACCAAATAAAAAAGCTCAGCTTGATAATAAAAGCCACCATGCCTAGGATCGCCACCGCGATGTTGGGCAGGGCGATAAAACTTCCCCACGGAAAATGAAATCCGTCAGGAAAAAGATAAAGAACTTGCCAGCCGCCAAGAAACAATGTGGTCATGAGCGCGGCGACTAAAACCGTTTCAATCAAATCCGCCAAGAAAAACATCCCAAATTTCATGCCGCTGTATTCGACGAAATAACCGATGATTTCCGATTCACCCTCAGGAAGGTCAAACGGAGTCCGTTTGGTTTCGGCGGTCGCCGCGGTCAAGAAAAGAATGAACGCAAGCGGCTGGCAGAAGACGCCCCACTTAGGCAGCCATCCGCCAAAAAGATAAGCTCCTTGGGCCCGGACAATTTGCTGCAAATCCAGCGTATTAAAAACCATAATGATGCCCATGATTGCCGCACCCATGGTGACTTCATAAGCGATCATTTGCGCCGCTCCCCGCATTCCGCCTAAAAATGCATAGTTATTGTTAGACGAAAAACCGGCGAGAACAACCCCGTAAACACCCATGGACATCATGGCGAAAACAAAAATCAAGGCAACATTGATGTTGGCCGCTTGCAATTCAATGACGCGATCACCCCAGATCAGTTGATTCCCAAACGGGATCGCGGCAAAGCCGACTAATGCGAACGTGACGGACAAATACGGCGCCAAGTTAAATAAAAATTTATTCGCGCCCGCCGGAATAAATTCTTCCTTCGATAACATTTTCAAGACGTCGGCAATGGCATGAAAAAGTCCGAACGCGGTAATCCCAAAAATCGCCGCGCGGTTGGCCCCGATGCGGTCTTGCATCACCGCGCTCTGCTTGCGCTCAACCCAGGTCAAAAGCCCGGCAATGCTGAACACGACGACAATCGTGACAGCGGCAAGAATAAATTTAATTAAAACGGCAATGATATCCACGTTGTTGACTGTTCCTTCATCTGGCTTAAAATTTTATTCAATACCGCGATGGGCAAGTTTTAATCTATTGTTAGGATTGATGCTTGCTGATCCGACGAGCCCTTTTGAGGCTCATTTGTTTTGCGCCTCTATGGCGCTATTCACCTAAAAAGGACTCGTCGAATCAATAAAACTTACCCCCAAAATCATTCTATAAAGAAGCGATCACAATAGTTTTATCATGACACCTTCAAAACCATTCCCTGATCACCAATTTTTTGATACGACATGCCACTGAATGGAATGACGGATGCGGCCACATCTTTGAAAACATCTTCCGACTTGCGATACGTGAATGGCGTACCCCATTTTTCACTGATAAGCGATAAAATGTCCCAATCGTTCTTGGCCTCACCCATCGGCAAAAACGCCGGACGGATGCGCTGGACGCGATTTTGAAAATTGGTAAATGTTCCGTCTTTTTCCGCGTAAACCGTGCTGGGCAAATTCAAATGCGCATACGAGCAGGTGTCATTGATGTTACTGCCTTGATAAACAAAAAGTTTTACTTTCTTGGCGATTTGCTCGACGGCGTCTTTACCGAACAATTTCACTAAATCTTGACTGAAGACATAGAGAACATCGATTTCGCCTTTGACGGCTTTATCAATAATCTTTTGGGTCGTCCCGTCCTGCGGAGCGAGAATGACCTTCGCGCCGGCGGTGTTGGGATTACGGTCGGCTTTTAAAAGAAGCTCATCGCTCGTGCCCGGTTTTTCCGGGACTTTGAAATCGACTAAAGCTCCTTGGAAAAACTTACGAATGGCAAAAAGATCTTCGTTGGTCAATTGCGCGGAGGCGATAGCGCCGATACGACTCGCATCTTTGACCGACTGGAGCGCGGCAGCCACCGTATCAATGGCGTAGGGCCAAGAAATCAGATCGTTTTTGTATTGCGGCGCGGTGATCCTATTCTCGTCGATGGGATGATAATTGTAACGGCCCACATCGCACATCCAGTAGCTGTTGACGTCAGGGTTCAGACGTGGTTTCAAACGCATGACGCGCGCTTTTTTGTGCTGGTGCGGACGCGATTTGTCCCACTCGACGGTGATGTTGCAACCGGTGCTGCAACCGGGACAGACCGACTGGGTCTTTTCCAAATACCAGACGCGGCATTTGAAACGGAAATCTTTGTCGGTCAATGCGCCCACCGGACAAATGTCGGCGACGTTACCCGAATAATTGTTATTGAGTTCTTTGCCGGGATAAAGGTCTAATTCCGAATGGTCTCCGCGGTCAAAAACACCGAAGTCATGGGTTTTGGAAATCGTGTCGGTAAAACGGACACAGCGGGTGCAAAGAATGCACCGTTCCTGATCGAGCATGATCGTCGGCCCCAGAGAAATAGCTTTTTTCTCTTTTTTGACTTTGACATCATCCAGGCGGGAATCATATTTCCCGTGCTCCATGTAATAATCCTGCAATTTGCATTCACCGGCCTGATCGCAAACCGGACAGTCGAGAGGATGATTGACCAGCAAAAATTCCAAGACAGTTTTGCGCACATCGAGAACCTTAGGCGATGTGGTTTTAACGACCATTCCCTCGGCCACCGGCGTGTAACAGGCGATCTGCAGTTTGGGCATTTTTTCGACTTCGACCATGCAGATGCGGCAGTTTCCGGAAACCGGCAAGGCCTCGTGGTAGCAATAGCGCGGAATCGTGATTCCGAGTTTGTCGGCGGCTTGGATGATTGTTGTTCCGGCTGCGACTTCTATTTCTTGTCCATCAATGGTTAGCTTAGGCATATTTTTATTTTGACTCTATTGTAGTCGATATCTGTCTGTGCCGTCGTCATTTTGTCCTCGGCGGCACCCATCCCCCCGTGGGGAACCCCTGCCGCCTGCGGGCAAAACGCCGACGGCACAGCCACCCGACGTCAATGTGTCGTTACAAGGGGTTGCTTTATCTTACTTTCAAATTCACTACGAAACTTGGTGACGTAACTGCCAACCGACATGGTAATCGCGTCACCGAAAGCGCAAATGGTGTTGCCGCCGATATTGTTGATAATTCCGGGAAGATTTTTCAAATCGCTTTCCCGTCCTTCCCCGTCGTAAATTCTTTTGACATTGCGATAGACCCAACCGGAACCTTCCCGGCAGGGCGAACACTGGCCGCAGGATTCATGGGCAAAAAATCGCGCCGCAACCATCGCCGCCCAAACCATGTCGGTGGTGTCATCCATGACAATAATCCCGCCGGAACCGGCCATTGAGCCGATGGCTTTGAGGGAATCAAAATCCATTTTTACATCGATCTGGTCAGGCGTCAAAATCGGCGCAGAAATCCCTCCGGGAATGACGGCTTTCAAAGTCCGTCCGTTTAAAATCCCGCCGGCATGCGTATAAATCATTTCACGCAATGTCGTGCCGTTGGGCAATTCGTAGACGCCAGGCTTGTTGACGTGGCCGCTGATACAAAAAAGCCGGGTTCCGCCGTTTTTTTCACAGCCCAATTTGGCAAACCATTCCGCGCCCCTTAAAATAATCGGGCCCACACAGGCCATGGTTTCCACATTGTTAATCACCGTAGGACAACCGAACAAGCCGACCACAGCCGGAAACGGCGGCTTTAAGCGCGGAAAACCTTTTTTGCCTTCCAGCGATTCGAGCAAGGCCGTTTCTTCCCCGCAAATGTAAGCGCCTGCTCCCTGATGGACAACCACGTCGAGGGCGAAACCGCTGCCCAATATCCCTTTGCCTAAATAACCCGCCCGGTAAGCTTCGTCTATGGCGCCTTGCAATCTTTCAATCGATTTTAAATATTCACCGCGGATATAAACGTAGGCTTTGTGGCTGCCGATAGCAAAACAGGTGATAATGACGCCTTCAAGAAATAAATGCGGATCTTGTTCAAAAAGATATTTGTCTTTAAATGTTCCGGGTTCGCCCTCATCGCCGTTGACGACGAGATAGCGGGGCTTAGAATTAGTTGGATTAATAAAGCTCCACTTCATCCCCGTCGGAAAACCGGCGCCGCCCAATCCGCGCAAGTTGGATTTCTTCACCTCATCTATAACCGCAGCCGGGGTCATGGTCAAAGCTTTGCGCGCGGCTTCATAGCCCTCATCCTTAAGATAGTTCTCAAGTTTGTGCGAGTTTTCTTGCCCAAAATGGCGGCTGGTGATCTTCTGCATATTAACCATTCTGCTTGATCAAACGATCGATCTCATCAATCGTCAAGCAACCTTTGTATTCTTTGTTGTATTGCATGATCGGCGCAATTTCGCAAGCTCCCAAACATTCCACAACACTCAAACTGAATTTTCCGTCGGGGGTTGTTTCCCCGTCCTTAATTCCCAACCGGTTCTTTATATGGGCAATAATCTTTTCACTGCCGCGCAAGGCACACGCGGTCGTCTGGCAAACTGAAAAATGACATTGGCCGATCGGCGCCTGATGAAACAAATGATAAAAGGAAACGACCTGATGTACCTGTACGACGGGAATGCCTAAATAGTCGGCCACGTCCTGCTCGGAATCAAGGGAAATAAAACCGCGTTCTTCCTGCAGCGCGTGAAGAACAGGCAAAAGACTCGCCTGTTTGTCTTCATAACGGGCCACGATTTTGTCGAGCTGTTGTAATAATCCGGCGTTGATCATCGGTCTAATTCTCCGGCGATCATGTTGACGGAACCGAAGGTGGGAATTAAATCCGCCATCGAATCCCCAGCCAATAAAATCGGCAAGGCTGACAATATCGGGAAACACGGCGGATGCACCCGGCAGCGCCACGGTTGGTCCCGCCCGTCGCTGACGATATAAAACCCGAGTTCGCCGTTGGCCCCCTCAACAGGAAAATAAACTTCGCCCAAAGGCGGCTTGATCCCGTGCCCGTACATGACCAATTTGAAATGGTTCATCAAGCCTTCAATATTTCCGTAAGTTTCTTCTTTAGCGGGCAATACAACATCTTTCTTATCGGCACTGATGCCCTCGTAATATTTTTTCGTCGAGCCTTGCAAAGTCGGGTCAAGATCAACCTGAATTTCCTGCAGGCCTTGGGTCTCACCCATTTTAGCGTAGTCGACCATGTCGGCGGCTTTCATAACTTCGCCGGTCAATTCCCCCACAATAGGCCCCGGGGGAATCATTTGAAAACATTGCTCGACCATGCGCAAGCTTTGTTCCATTTCCGCCATGCGGCAAAAGTAACGGTCCAGATTATCTCCCTTGGTACCGACGGGGACTTCAAAATCTAATTTGTCATAAATCAAATACGGGTTGGCTTTGCGAACATCGTAAGAAACACCGGTCGATCTTAAGAAGGGTCCGGTGATTCCGTAAGAAATAGCCTGCTCCTGCGTAATTTTTCCGGTTTCTTTCATCCGATCAAAAAAAATGCGGTTGCGGGTCATCAACTCATCGGCTTCAATCAAAACTTTGCGAACATCGGCGATCCTCTGAAAACAGCGGTCGGCAAAATTCGGCGTCAGATCCGCCTTGACACCGCCGATCCGCACATAAGAAATGGTCAAGCGCGCACCGGTGATTTCCTCGACCAATTCGTACAAATAATCGCGGGCCTTGATCATGTAAAGAAAAACCGACATGGCCCCCAACTCCATCGCAGTCGCGGCAATGCATGTCAAATGGTCGGTCACCCGAGAAATTTCGCTCATCAAAACCCGGATGTACTGTGCGCGTTGCGGGACGGTGATACCGAGCAGTTTCTCAACGGTCATGGCAAAACCAACATTATTGATCAAAGGCGAGACATAATTCAATCGGTCGGTATAGGGAAAGCATTGCGCGTACATGACGGTCTCGCACATTTTTTCAAATGCGCGATGCAGATAACCCATTTCGACTTCCACGCCCTTGATTTTTTCACCGTCGAGTTCCATGATCAGGCGGATAACACCGTGCATCGAAGGATGCGCGGGGCCGACATTTAATAACATGGAGCGTGTTTCTGGCATTAGTTTAAAGGTCCGATTAAAGGTTGACGTTTATTAAAGGGATAATCTTTGCGTAAAGGATGACCGACAAATTCCTCATACATCAAAATACGTTTCAAGTTGGGATGGCCTTTAAAACGGATGCCATACATATCCCAGACTTCTCTTTCGTACCAATTCGCCGAAGCCCAAAGGCCGGTCAAGGTCTCGACTTCGGGATTTTTCTCGTCGACGGCCACCTTAAGCCGCAAACGAATATTATTTTTCAATGACATAAAATGATAGACGACTTCAAAACGAAAATCTTTTTGCACTCGCCCGCCGGCATAAAACAAGTAATCGACCGCGGTCAAGTCCATCAAATAATTAAAATCAAGGCCGGGAGTGTCTTTGAGGAATTGGGCAACGGACAACAAGGCGGCAGGACGAATAACCACGGTCTCATCGCCCCGAAAGGCGTGGGTTTCGATAATCTCATCCGAAAACTTCTCTTGGACTTTCTCTAAAGCGTTCATTTCGATTCAATATTTTTAAGATGTTGCGCAACACTATAATTCTTCTGGAACTCCGCCGGACGGACGCTCTTGCTCTGGGGGTCATACAATGTGCGGTTCTGTTCATTCTTGCCGATTTTTTCCTGAAGTTTCATCAAACCGTCTAAAACATTTTCCGGTCGCGGAGGACAGCCGGGAATATAAATATCGACAGGGATAATCGTATCAATCCCTTGCACGGTCGCGTAATTATCGTAAAACCCGCCCGTGCATGTGCAGACGCCAAAGGCCACGACCCATTTGGGCTCACACATTTGGTCATAAATACTTTTTAAAACCGGAGCCATTTTGTGATTAATCGTTCCGACCACAAAAAGAACGTCCGACTGACGCGGCGAAAAGCGGGGAAAACCCGCGCCAAAACGGTCCACGTCATAATGCGAAGCCGCCGTAGACATGTATTCCATACCGCAGCAAGCGGTCACAAAAGGATATTGGAAAATGGAAAATTTGCGCGCCCAGCCGAGGGCGTCATCTAATTTTGTGCTAAAAAAACCCGCGGGATTTTTTAATGACATGTCTTTACTCCCATTCTAAGGCACCTTTTTTCCAGACATACCAGAATCCCAAAACCACAAAGGCCATAAAAACGGCCATTTCGATCAATCCGAACATTCCCAATTCTCTAAATAAAACCGCCCATGGAAAAAGAAAAACCATTTCTACGTCGAAAATGATAAAAAGCATGGCCACAATATAAAAGTGGACCGGCATGTTTCCCCCCGGGAGAGAAAACGGTTTTTGGCCGCATTCGAAGGGCTGGGACTTGATAGCATTTGGCATTTTGGGGCTAATAAACTTCGGGATGGTCAGCAAAAGCGCCGCCATCGCTAAAGCCACCAAAAAAGCAAAAATAATTCCAAGATATTCAAACATATTTGTTTTCGTTTTGGGTTTGTTAAATGAAATCTCCGAAAAATGCCGCAGAGAATTCGTAGCAAGGCTATAGTTTAGCGAAGAGTCGATAAGCAATCAAGTAATATTTCTAGGGGCAAAAGTAGGGACAGACCCTACTTTCCCGTAATCAGCGCCACTGTGTCCCCCTACTTTTATTCAGCATTCATTGCACAAGAAAAGTGGGGTCTGTCCCTACTTTTTCTGCAATTTGCACCTTTTAGCTTAAAATCAATAATCCCGCCTTTTTTATCAAATTCATAAGAGCAACATTGCTGAAGCAAGTTTTTCAATAATGTTCTCCCTCGCTGGACCCGTGATTTAAGGGTTGAATAAGTCATGCCCATATCAACAGCCATTTGTTTTTGTCGACGACCATTTAATTCCACCTCCTTAAGAACATGGCGGTATTCTGCAGGAAGCTGGTTAATAAAGGGCCGGATACATTTTGATAATTCGTTTTCAGCATCGCTTGTTTTATCCCATTCCATAGCGATGTCTAACTCTTTATTCACATACCTTGCTGATTGTCTATAATAATCAACCAACGCGTTACGTGCCACCGTAAAAAGCCAAGCCCGGAAATTTTCGGGATGCTTGATATTTTCAGAATGCAGCAAAGTTTTTTGCAATACCTCTTGAACCAAATCTTCAGCATCCGAATGATTCCTTACCCTTGTAGAAAAGAATCGTTTCAGCAGTTGAGCGTATTGTTTTAAAATATTGTCCATTTCCATACAATGATCCTAAGAACCAGCCGGCCAATGAAGACCGGCTGGGTTTTGCTATTTTAACAACAATCACACGTGCAAGTACATTTCCCCTCTGTGCAGGAGCATTTACATTCTTTATTCTTTTCTTGTGCCATAGTGCACCTCCTTTCACTATAGGAGACGCAAGAGTCAGCAAAAAGATGCAACATTTCTTATTTTGACTATTAAACTTTACGGGTTAATCGGTCAATCGGGACCGTTTCTCAATAAATGAATATACGATAAGCGCTTGCTCTAAAACTGTCCCCACTACTTTCTTATTCAGCACTGCTTACAGAAAAGTAGGGTCTGTCCCTACTTTTTCTAACGGCGATGTTCTCGGTTTGAAAGCCCCGCCGCGCAAAACGGTGGCGCCGGATTTTTTGACATCTTTTGCGACGGACAATAACGACTCATGGTTCTCGACGGAGCATGGTCCAGCCATCACAATGATTTTCTTCCCGCCGATGACCACGTCATTCTTAAGCTTGACCAGCGAATTTTCTTTTTTGAATTCGCGGGAAACAAGTTTATACGGCGCTAAAACAGGGATGACACTTTCGACACCTGGAAAAACTTCCAAAGGCGTCACACGCAAAACATCTTCCGGTCCGATAAAACCGATGACCGTACGTTCCACGCCGCGCGAAACATGCGCTTTCAGGCCCAGCGATTCTGTCTTTTTAATCAAATGCTGCAACTGTTCTTCCGTTGCATCCGGTCGTAAAATGACAATCATCTGACTCCTCCAACTTTCGATTATTTAAATTAAACGTCCCTACTTCTCCATATTATCTATTTTGGGTAGGGGTCTTTGAACTTTATTTTGAAACTTTTCCATTGACCCTGGCTTAACTAATGGGGCACTAACAAATAATTTGATTCTTTTTGCATCACCATACAAAAGTTTTAAATTATCATAATTATCTTTATAACCATCCAAGATCACTGTTTTTGGTCTTCCATTCTCGTCACAATAATATTGAAAAATTGGGCTCCCTAAATCATCATAAGCTTTTATTGAACCAATGCAGCCACCCTTTTCATCTGAATAAGCAATTTTAATTAAATAATTGTCTTCTGAAACTTTATCAACATTCCAATTATCATTATCAGATTCCACGGGATAACTTATTTCACATGTCAAAACCCCATCGCGGGAATAAAACTTCTTGTCACGGATTAAAAGATTTTTGTCTAGATTGCTCTCACTTTTTATTTGCCCATTAGAATAGTAATATCGACTGAATCCATTGGGCTTTCCCGCCTTGATCTCCTCTTCCCACATCAATTTTTCATTTTTATAAAAACCTTTACTGACCCCATCCTGAATAACCTTACCATCTTGATCATAATAAATACATTTCAGCTCACCACATTCCACACGCAAACCTATCTCATCAAAGAATTTTTGATGCAATCCCTTACCTTTTAATCGAGTGTCTTCAAAAATTACGCCATTATCATTGAATTCTTGCCATATCGGAGATTTGCCAGGATCAACGTCAATAAATTTGCTTTGGATAATTCCTTCCGAGGAATAACAATAATTGTGTTGTGATTCTTGGGGAACAAAGACATTTATACACTTTAACTGTCCTGCCGGATAAAACGACCGATAAACTTCCATTTCCTCCTCAGATATCGTTTCACTTTTCAAAGAACCATTGGTATAAAGTTCTTTTTTAATTTCGTATGCAAAACAACTGGATATGTATCCTAGTAAAATTAAAAGAAAAACGATGATTGTTTTCTTCATTTACGAATCCCTTCCTAAATAGGCTCTTCCGGTTTTGGAGTGGGTAAATAAACCCAGTTTTAAATATTGCTGATAAAAGACGTCAGGACTTTTAAACGTAGGTACTCATCGTTTCTGATGCCGTAAGCCCTGCGTTGAATAACACGAATTTTGTTGTTCAAGCCCTCCATGAAGCCGAGGGATACTTTGTTATCGGGATGACAGTAGCTGACAATGCCATTCCAATGTTTTTCAATCATGTCGGCAAATTTTTCATAAGGCTCAAGTTTCTGCCAACGTAGTTGAGCCTTCCAGTTTTCAAAGAATTTTCGTGCGGATGCGGGATAAGAATAATCCCACAGTTGCCCGAATAATTCTTTAAGCAGATAGGCCTTATGCAAGCGCCGATTGGCTTTCAAAAGTAGTTTTAAAGAACGCCGGCCATCCGTATCGAGATTGGCCATGTGCGATAACAGCGTATAGCGCTGACCTTTGATATATTTTCGATCTTTGTCATTGACTCGTTTGTACTCGTAGCGTCGAACTTCGTCTAACGCATCCGACAAGTGCCTCAACACATGGAACTTGTCAAAGACGATTCTGGCTTGTGGCGCGTGTTCGTGTGTGGAATTCCTAAAAGCTTTCCACATGTCCATGACCGCAAGTTCGATTGTTTTGGATCGCTCAACACCGATCTCGGCGAATAACAAGTCCATGTCTTCTTTCGTGCGGCCGGTGCCTCCGATCCAAATAGGACGCTGTCGGTCAAGATCGGCTACAACGACTCGATATGTATGGCCGCGACGAACTGAAATTTCATCAACGCCGATAACGCGAATATTTAATGCCGGCGGATGTTTTTTGATCAGCTCACGCATGTACTCAAGTTCCATCCGCCAAGCTTGATCCCAGCCGATGCGATGATGCTCGGCAACTTTGGTCAAAGGCATCTCGCGAGCCATCTTACCAACCGCTTCTTCAAAGCGTTTGGTCGCCCGTTTTGTAAACGCCAGCCACGAGATCGTTTCGGTCTTCACGGCTTGGCACTTTGTACAGTTGATTCGGCGGATCTTGAATTCCAAGTATACCGCTGTGCCGAAGGCATCCAAGTCGCGGACAATTTTATCCCGCGTGTCGTACCATTGGCGGTGAACTTTTCCACAGGCGCAAATCGTTTTTTTTGACGACGCTTAAGCGTCACGATAAGCGCCCCCGGATGTTCAGGATGCGCACGTAACCGTGCCAGTGCCCGGAATCCGGTAAAGCTACAAAGGTCTTTAAGCGTGGTTATTTTATCCATAGACTACGACCTTAACCCATTACGGTAAACGTGTCAAGTTTTCAAAGAACAAATAGCGTCGGGTAATCGCTTATTTTTACCCACTCCAAAACCGGAAGAGCCTTTATTCATAAGCCTCTTATCCTTGTAATTTCCGAAATATCGTTCCAATCCATGTGGGCGCGTAACGAAGGTCGGAAATCAATTGACGCTTGTCGGATTTGGCCAGTTTTCTATTCAATATTTGGATCATTTTATCCGTTACGTTATTCTTGCTTAAGTGCCGTAACGCTTGAATCACCATACCACTAATGTGGCCTGCTGTTGCCATGTTTTTAGGTGTTGTTCTTTTTAAAATAATCGTCCTTTTATCGATTTGCACTTTGCGATTAGGGCCATCAGTAAGAAAAACAATTTTTGCAGGGACTTGCTCCGTCAATCCAAGAAGATTAGCCGCATATGCTCCAGAAGGTTGAATTTTCAAATTATCCCTTCCGGCTAATGCTTGAGCTATGCGATCATAATTAGGTGGAAGATCACCGAGGTTAGAGTGTTTAACGGGGTAATCATATAGTCCCCGAGCTAGACGGCGGATCGCTCCTGCTTTGGACAGACGTCCCAAGGTTTGGTCTA
The DNA here is from genome assembly GCA_031423615.1 of Candidatus Omnitrophota bacterium. GTDB lineage: Bacteria > Omnitrophota > Gorgyraeia > Zapsychrales > JANLHA01 > JADLGJ01. Next base: position 4,637 of record JANPFV010000006.1, on the reverse strand, counting down.
TGGCAGCCCGGCTTCCAAGGTCAAGAAAATGAATTGGGGTAAAAACCCATCCCCTATGTTTGCCATATATTCTACTAGTTATCATATTTTCCATGGTTTGCGGCATATACACCCCTTTTATTTGTCAGAAAATATATATACTTTTTCTGACAAGAAGTCAAGCCATTTTAGGGCACCTACGGCAGAATAAAAACTGGGACACATTAACTTTCCCTTTGGTACCACATGACTTAATTCCCAATTAAATTAGCGTGCTAATAATTAAGTCTTATGGTACCGGGATTTGTAATAACATAGCTCATTAAAATACTAACCTTTCAGGTATATTAAACATGCGCACCAAGATATGGAATATCAGATGAGTAAACCTTGATATGATTAAGTCCCCTATTTTTCAAATAAATTCTTACGAATTCTGCTCTTTTCTCTTTATCTCGATGCGGCCCAACAACGATTCGGTCTATGGGAAGATTGCCTATACCCTCAAATAGTTTAATATATGGTTTTCTATCGATGCCATTAGAGCCGATTCTGAAGTGGATTTCTTTGAAAGGTCGTTGATCGTTTGGATCATGTTTATCATAAACTTTCTGAGCAGATTTCGGATCAGCGTATGCAAACATAAAACAGCGATATTCACCTTCTTCCCGGAATCCATGATGTTTAAATCTACTCAAACAATGCACAAGCGCTTTTGGGATTTCCGCACCAGGGTAAGGGGTCGGCGTTTTATAAACACGCGAGTAAAAAAGTTTACGTGCAAAATCTATTAATTGATCACGATGTTTAAAAAGTTGAGTATCGTTCGTCAAGCTGTGAGGGTCATAGCAGACATCTCCATGGCCGCCGAATGAGTGTTTAAAAGCATTTATTTCTTGGTCAAAAAATTCTAACGTTTTAATAAAATTAAATATAAGAGCATAACCACCATCTCGTCCATACCCACGCCATTGACTTAAGAGCCCTTCATTATCGTTATTTTCTTTGCTAAAACAAAATGAGAGTATACACGGTGTCAAAGATGGCTCCATTTCCATTGCTCCACCCCAAATTATATCAATAGTATCTTTAGCTTCATTTGTAGCAATTATCTTAATGCCGCCATTCTTGTCTACAAAATCTTTCAAAAGATGGTTTTTCTTGGATTCATCTTCTATAAATGCATAAATATACTGAAAGAGTTCGACTTGTAGACCTTTGCGTCCGTATTGCAGTTCTGTTGAATCATTTAAATATCGATAATCAGTTGCCCACAACTGTTGTGATTTTAATATCCCAAATAGACCTTCCTCAGTTGTATAGTGCCAAAGCTCACTTTTAGAATCCTTATTCATATTACATTCTGACCGCAAAGCCTTTTGCCAACAATAAATTATTTAAATAAATATCTTCGTCACCCTTCTCCCTCGACGGTATATACAGATCCGCCAAGTACCTCCCATATTTGTCATCCCGGGAACTGCGGATGATGATGCGGTCGGCTTCTTTAATATAGCTTTGCACGAAGGTCTTGGCGGCCACTCCTTCCTTAGTGGAAAGCTCGGGACAGTCGAGCCCGCGCAGGCGCAGGGTCTCGGTGCGTTCAAAATTAAATCCCTGATCGAAACGCACTTTGAAGGTGTCGCCGTCGACGACTTTTTTGACCTTGGCCTCGTAGGTGAACAGCGTGCTCTCGCCGGCATTGGGAACTTTGGTAAAACGGTACCCGCCGCCGTCTTTGGGCACCGAGGTCACGATGTCTCCCTCTACAAATTGCGTGGCGGTCGGTGTCAGCAGTTTTTCAAAATTATGAAATCCCAAATCGATCCGCAAGCCGGTATCTTCGTTAGTACTCACATCGGGACGGCGAATGACCCGGTAGTGATAGAGTTCACCGCGTATAGGTTTTAAGAGTTCGCGCGAAATAGGCTTGGCCGGTGCAGGAGGCAAATAAGTAGCACGCGTCCCTACTTCTTTGATGCGGGCGATGAGCTCATCGCTGGTCCAGGCGTTGCGTTGGGTTTCGGCCTCAAGGCGCTTGCGGAGTTTCTCGTCGGAGATTGTAATTAATTTACGAAAGTGTGCCCATTTGAATTGGACGCGGCCGCGTCCAATTGGCAGTTTGGAATAAGTTTTAGCGAACTGCACGCAATTTTTTAAAGTTGTTTGGTCGACTTTAAGATCAGCGACTAAACGATTAATCACCTGCCCGCCGTATTCGGCCCGCTTGGAATATTTGAGGATATGTTTGTTGATGTGAAGGCCGGTCTGCCAGTAAGTGCGGACTTTTTCTTCTTCGATGCGCTGCTGCCCTTCGATGAGGGTCGTCTTAACTTGGGCCAAAAGGATGTCGTAGGGCGTTTTGCTTTTTTGCAAACCCGTGATCGGCATGTGTGTTCCGGTTATTTTTTAGTCAATTTGTCATATTGCGCGTGCGAGCCAATCCAAAACCACAACAGTCCACCCTCGACTTCAACGGCTAAAGCGCGATGCTTAATCCCAATACGAACAGACCAATACTTTCTGACCTGCTTTAAATGTAATGATGGATGGCTTGAATCTTTTTTGAGTAAGGCAAAATTTTATCTGCGAGGGTACGGGTGATGTCAGGCAATTTTTTGTGTAAAGCCCAGAAGGAAGGACTCGCGAAATGTTTCATAATGCCTTGTAGCGTCCGCGTTTAAAATCTTTGAGAGCTTTGTTGGCCGTCGCATCCAACCGTCCGGAACCGGCATCCTGTTCAAACTGCTTGTCCCATTGCGCGGCATCAAATTTTTCATACCAGCGACGGAACTCGGCAAGTTTTTTCGGCGGCAGTTGTGAAATATTTTTTTCAATATCGCGTATTTTTATCATTGGGGAGTCCTTTCGAACCTTTTAAATATACCATAACTTACCAAGAAATCTTGCTGATTTTAAAATAAGTAGCCGGCGTCCCTACTTAATCTTGTTGGCTGGAACCTTTACAACCTTACCGTCTTTCCAAATAATGGCAGGATGTCCTCGTAATTTTTTCTCAACTAAAACTTTACGCACGGCACTGCGCAAAGCTTTACCTGCTTTTTTCAAGATTGCGGAGTTAGATCGAGATTTAATCATCACTATCCCCCATAAGTTGCTGATATAACGGCTTGTTTAAGATTTCTATTTTTGCTTGATCAAATTTTGTCACTTCAATAGGCTTAAGGCTCGAATTATCGAACAAAATCCACGAATGCGCTAACGGAGCGTATAAGGTTATAAAATTCTTCCAGCTTCTTTTAAAGCGCCGTTTAATATCGACGGCAGGAACATGATGTCCACCTTCTTTAACGCGTTGTTTGACCCGTCCCTCCGCTAAGAGCGAGCTTGGAATACTTAAGTAAAAAATTGTGAGGTTGTATCCTTTGGACTTGGCTTCTTTTAATAATGCAAGATATGTTCTCCCTGCAAGTGTCGACTCAAATGCAAAATCGACCTTCTCTTTAAGAAAATGATCGATTTGTTCGAGCAAAAGTTTTCCGGCTTTGATTTGAACTTTAACGGGAGAAAACGGGGCCAATCCCGACGCAATGAGATCCGCATTAATAAAATTATTACAATGAGCGTATTGCGGGAGGAATTCTTTGGCAAATGTGGTTTTGCCGGCGCCGTTGGGTCCGGCGATGATGTAGAGATTGGGCATGAAAGGAATTATATTCTGAAATCTCCTTTCCGGTGAATCTTTTTGAAAAAACTATCCGATCGCAATCTTGATATGTTTGCCCAATGCTGCAGCAACTTTTTCAAGGGTTGAAAGCTTGATATCCTCGGCATGGTTTTCGATCCGGGAGATCGCGGTCTTTTGGGTCTTAAGCCGGCTGGCTAATTCTTCCTGGCTTAGCCCCGCGTCCTCTCTAGCCTTACGCAATAAGGCCCCGATTTTAAAATCTTCGTAGCCTTGCTCATAATTAAGGGCAAAGCCGCGATCTTTCCTCTTACGAGTACTGATATATTTTTTAAGGTCGCTCATGTTAGCCTCCGTTGACGTTCAAAATAGTCTTTTTTATAATTTTCGGCCCGCGCGATCTCATTAGCGGGAGTTTTTTGCGTCTTCTTAACAAGGCCGTGTGTCAGCACAACTTTATTTGTGTCCCAGAATGCGAAGATCCGGTAAATATTAGACCCTAATTTGATTCGGCATTCCCAAATATCATCCGTCCCAGGCATTTTGGTGAAGTATTTTGACGGAACCATGTCTAAATCCTCGACCAATCGCAAAACCCAAGTGACTTTTTGTGCTACTTTTGCGGGCAAAGCATTAAGAAATTCTTCGACGGGACATTTGTGAGTCGTAGTGCGATAAAACATAATCTCACGGCTCACGACTTCACCTTGAGGTTAACATGCAGGTTAACCTTTGTCAAGACAGGCTTCATAGTTCCTTTTAAAATTGGCCTCGCGACAGAGCGCTCTTTCAAGGTATAATACTGTCCTGAATTCAGACCAGTGGTTAAGGTGTAAAACGTGATAAAATCACCTAAACCTGGAGGTCAGAATGAAGAAGCGAAAGATTTACCCGAAAGAGTTTAAAGCGCGCGTGGCCTTGGAGGCGCTCAAAGAATCTAAAACGATTGCTGAGTTGAGTTCTGAGTACGAAGTCCACAGCAACATGATCAGCAAGTGGAAAAAGACGCTTC
>JANPFV010000005.1:0-1689 GCA_031423615.1 Candidatus Omnitrophota bacterium | reverse complement strand
TCGTGAGGATTTGTGATGGAGAGATCGCGAGATGATGATCTTTAAGATTGCCATTAGAAATATTTTTCGGCATAAAGCCAGGTCGATCATCACTCTTTCGACCATTGTCTTCGGCTGTGTGGCGTTGATTTTTGTGGGCGGGTTTTTTGAGGATTTATTTCTTCGCTTGCGGGAGAGTTATATCCGGGCGCAGTCCGGCCATATCCAAATTTATCGGCACGGCTTTAATGAACACGGAAAAATTGATCCTTACAATTATCTGATTGAGAATCCTGACGAGATTAAGACCCTCGTCAAGAGTTTGCCAGAAGTTCGGATTGCAACATCTCGGTTGCAGTTTTCTGGTTTGATCAGCACCGGTGAGACGACCATTTCTTTTATTGGGCAGGGGATTGAACCGGAGAATGAAAAGCATCTTAAGTTAGCCGAAACACTCGACATGCGAAAGTTTTCTCACAGCATCGATGCGGGATTACCTGTAACGGAGGCGGGGGAAGGTTTGCTGAAGGATGATGTTAAATCGATTGTCATGGGTCAAGGGTTAGCCAAAACGATGAAAGCCTCGGTAGGAAGCACGATTACATTGCTAACCAATACCGTGCGGGGCTCAACCAGTGCCATGGACGTGAGTGTTAAGGGGATTTTCTTTACCGCCATGAAAGATTTTGATGATATTTTTCTGCGTTTGCCATTGGTTACCGCGCAGAAGCTTTTGGGAACGCAGGGAGTTCAAGTCATCGTATTGCGTCTTTATAAAACCGAAGATACAGCCAGGGTTTATGATCAGTTAAAAGTGTTATTCGCTCAGAAGAATTTTGATCTGGAAATGAAGCGCTGGCAGGAATTGTCAGATTTTTACAATAAAACTGTTCTGATGTTTGATAGATTCTATGGAGTGATGCGCGTGGTCATTGCCATCGTGGTAATTTTGGGGATTTTTAATACACTCAATATGTCGGTGATGGAGAGAATCACTGAAATTGGCACGATGATGGCTTTGGGGGTGAGGCGGCGGGAAGTGATGAAACTTTTCTTTTTGGAAGGATTTTTTTTGGGGATAATCGGAGGAATATCCGGTGTTTTTGTTGGTACGATTGTTCTGGCCATAGTGTCTCAGATCGGAATTTGGATGCCGCCTCCTCCGGGGGCCACAATTTCTTGGTTGTCGACACCCCAGATTGTACCAGGAATTTTGTTTTCTACCTTTCTCATTTCGGTTATGGTTGGGGCAATTTCGTCGCTGTATCCCGCTTACAAGGCTTCTCGTATGCAAGTGACCAGTGCTTTAAGATACCGTTAGGAAGTTGTGAAATATGAAAACTGCAGAAGAAATCGCCGCCGCTTATAATTCGCCACCGTGGTGGTATGACATCCGTGGATATTTTATCCTGAAGCTCACTTATTTTAAGAACGGGATTTATGATGGAACATGAAAAGACAACGGGCAATTCCTATACCATTTTAGCACGCAAGTCCAACTGATGAAAACGGAGTCGGCAGAACTGTAACCATTTATGACATCCAAGAAAGCAATCTATGAAAATTGTCGAAATTTCTAAAGTCTCCAAGAATTACAAGCTCAATTCCATTATGGTTCCGGCATTGAAAAATGTCAGTCTAACCGTCGAGCCGGGAGAATTTTTGGCTTTGGCCGGTCCATCGGGAAGCGGGAAAACAACGTTATTAAAT
>JANPFV010000004.1:0-16998 GCA_031423615.1 Candidatus Omnitrophota bacterium | reverse complement strand
CTAATTTCTTTGTTAATTTCATTATTGCCTCCGTTTTCACCCATTGGGTGATTGTTAGTGATTGCTCATACAACCATTCTAACGACGGAGGCTTCTTTTTTATCTCTTTTTTTGACTTTCTATTTAGGAATTAACGATCATTCAACCGAAAATAATTTCGGTTTTTGTTTTTTTTACGGCCAAGCCATGGGGAAGATCAACGATCGCACCAGCCGGACGGTGGCTGATCAAATCTTCAAGTTCCAAAAGATGAGTCAAAGTCAAAGACCGCAAGTGGCCGGTGACGTTTTCTATAGCCAGACGCAAGATCATTCTTTTTAAGGCCACCGGCCAGGTTTGAAATTTAACCAGACTGATGCTGAGTTTTGTACGATTTTTTTTCGCCAGCGTTGGGAATATTTTCAAAGCCTGCTGGCGCAAATATTCATAGTCTTCCCCCGACGTCAAGGCCAAATTGGCAAGGACCTGCTCGATGTTTTTTTGGTAGTGGCGTTTAAGGTAAGGCAAAAGCTGATGACGGATTTTGTTGCGAAAAAAATGCATCTGTTGATTTGTGGGATCGGACCGATATTTTATTTTATTTTTTTTTAGAAAAACTTCAATGTCTGCGCGACGCACATCCAGCAGGGGACGGATAAAAACCATGCTATCGATTTTCCGAAGCGGCAAAATCGCTTGCAGTCCTTGCAGTCCCGTGCCCCGCAGGATTCGCAATAACACTGTTTCCGCCAGATCATCTTGATGATGGCCGAGCGCGACCGCATGGATGTGGTTTTTTTTTGCGATTTTGATTAAGGCTTTGAAGCGGGCCGTGCGGGCAATTTCTTCGACGGAGCCTCCCTGCTTGATTTTTTTATGAAGATCAAGGGAAAGGCTGGTACAGGAAACATTTAATGTCCGGCAGAGTTTTTCGACAAAACGCTGGTCGTTATCCGCAGATTCGCGCAGATGATGATTGATGTGTCCGACGTGGATTTGAAAACCAATCTGGGTTTGTAAGCGGTTAAGGACATGTAATAAGGCCACCGAATCGCCTCCGCCGGAAACGCCGATAAGGATTTTATCCGCACTGTTGATCAAGTGGTTGTGTTGGATGCTTTTAAGAATCCTGTCGGAGAGAGACATGATTAAAACCTGTCAAACCATCGTGAACCGGCGATGGCGATAAAAGTCAGGAGGACAGCTGTACCGATGAAAACAAGAACAATCATAGTGTTTATTCATTGTGGAGGCCGCGTTTTTCGCGGCGCGCTTCTTGATAAGCTTCCCGCAGTTTTTCTTCATATTTGAAATTGGGCGGCTGGATCTGTAAGTCGGCATACCCGTAACGTAAGATTTCAGTGTTGGCCATAACACCGTCCTCGATAAGAAAAACATACGCCATGGTCATAAAGGTGTCGTCGGACTTGGAATCATCAAATTCAAGCCGTACGCGTTTTCCGACAAATAACTTATTGGCAAAGGCATAGGCTTTTTCTTCAAATGTGTTTTCGGGTAAACCCGGGGCTTCAATGGGCAAGCCATTTTTATCGTACTCCACTCTAGGACGCCGCGGGGCGGGCGGGGCCTTAAGGCCGATCAATTTGATTTTTGGGCCGCCTTCTAAAACAATCGTGTCGGCGCTGATGACGCGTTCAACCAAAACATTCTGATAAGACGTATGGGTATGGAAGTTTCGAAAAAGTTCTTGCGTTTCACCCGCAAAGCTTAACGCCGGGGAGATGAAAAGAGCCAAAATTAAGAATGCGGAAAAAATTATCATGGAGCCTTTTTAAAAAGTGGCGGCGAGTGGATTTAAACCACCGACCGATCGGGTATGAACCGATTGCTCTATCAGCTGAGCTACACCGCCATAAATTTGACTGCGAGGGTTAAATCTGGAACGAAAGATTTTCAATTTTACGTCAAGGATTTGAAAATGGCAAGGGTTTTATTGGGTCTTAAGACTTCCAATTCACGAGCTTATCGTTTTCTAAATAGAGGATAATGGGTGAAAGTGTGGTGTCGCTCAGTTTATCTTTGAAGGAATTGTAAGTCCATATTTGGAAACTGCCCCGAATTCCTACTTAGAAAATGATTCTCCCCTCGAGTCCTCGACGAGTAAAATTTTTCACCCATTGGGTGAAGGGCTGCTCGTCGATAAACGGTTTCTAAGTAGGAATCAGGGAACTGCTGATACTGGAGCTGGAGTAGAACACATCGTCTGGCGGCCCGTATTTTATCTTGATATCTTCGGCGATCGTCCCGTTACGCAATCCCCGGCTGGAGAGATCGCGTTTGAGGGCGATGTAGCGGGTCTTTTTTAATTCGGCGTCGTCTCGTTTTTGCTGCTGATTTTTTTGTAGATTCTTGACTGTGGAACATCCTGTCCCAGCGCCCAACACAAGGACGACCAAAAAAAAGAAGAACATTTTTGAGGGCTTAAACATTTCCAACCTTATTTTTGAAAGATGATAAAGACAAGGACGATGATGAAGCCGCTGCAGGCAAGATAGAAATCATTGAAATAGAAAAAATCCTGGATGCGCTCCCCCACGGAATACGGGTGAACGCTGACTTCGGTGACCACATTCCCGGTATTCTTGAGGTCGCAGACTTCATTTTTTTTCAGGCGAAGGAATTGATTGGCAATCTTGTAGGCGTGCAGTTTCCGCTCGTCAATGAGATCCATGACTTTCTTTTCCGTGATGCCTAAAATTTGCGCTGTTTCCCGTACCGAGATATATTGGCTGTCGCTCATAATTTTCTTTATCCAGGGCTTTTAGCTGCAAAAAATTTATTGGTAAAAAATGGCCTGCAGGGTCACGGTTCCTATGGCTATTTGATTCTTCCCGCGGCGGCCCAACTGTCAATCTTTGAGCGTTCAAAGGCCCAGTGGTCGCCGTTTTTGATGCCGGGGATTTTGCCTTCACCGGCCAGTTCTAAAATCGTCGGCGCTTCGATTTCCAGATATTTGGAGACTTCATCCACATTGAGCACATCCTCAATCATCTGGCACTTGCCGTGGAAAATCGCGCCTTCGACAATGTTTAATTTGGGGGTGGAAATGTTGCCGCTTAAAACTGCCGTGGGCATTAAGACCAGCATTTTTTTTGCGATGATATCTCCGCGGATTTTGCCGGCAATGATGATATTATCGCCCGTGATATGAGCTTCCACAAAAGCAGAGCTTCCGACGGTGAGTGTTCCCTTGCAGTCGAGTGTCCCGTTAAAGTTGCCGTTGACCTTGAGATTGACCGGATCCTTGAAGGAAAGCGTTCCCTGCATCTGGGCGCTGATTTCAATGGTCTTTTCATCTGACTCTGCAGTTACAGCTGGCCGGCGCGATAAAAGTGACATGGTCTTCCCTCCCCGCGATATTAAAAAGATCAAAAATAAATAATCTGAAATGTATTCTAGATGAGAATTAGGGTTTTGAGAAATTATAATTTTATTTTTTTAGATAGTGAAAACCCGCGCCGGCGATCATGGCGGCATTGTCCAAACACAAGCTCATCGGCGGAAGAAAAATTTCGATGTCATGTTTTTTCCCTTCTTCGGCCAGTCTCTGCCGGAGTGTCGAATTGGCCGCGACCCCACCGCCTAAGAGCAAGGTTTTGATTTTTTTTTGCAAACAGGCGGCAATGCTTTTTTTGACGAGGACGGAAACCACACTGTCCTGAAAACTGTATGCGATTTGGGCAATATCTTTTTGTGCCGTAGCTTTGTGCTTTTGCTGGTAATGCAGGACAGCCGTTTTGATTCCGCTAAAGCTAAAATCATAGGTCCCTTCCATTTGGCTGCAGGGAAAACGGATCGCGCTGTCGGTCCCCTGTTTCGCTACGCGGTCGATGGCGGGGCCGCCGGGATAACCCAATCCCAGAATACGACTGACTTTATCAAAAGCTTCGCCGGCGGCATCATCGCGTGTTTGCCCCAGCAATTTGTACTGGAGGGGAGATTTCATCAAATAGATATTGGAATGTCCTCCCGACACAATAAGTCCTATCGCGGGTAAAGATGGCAGACGCGGTCTTGTAGCGTTTTGATTTTTGAAAGTCAGAAAATTGGCGTAAAGGTGGGCCTTGATGTGGTCTATTTCTACCAATGGTTTTTTTGCGGCAAAACTCAAAGCGCGGGCGTAGGAAATTCCAACCAATAAAGAACCGATCAGTCCGGGAGAACGGGTCACGGCGACGGCATTGATTTCTTTTAAAGTCACTCCGGCATCTTCTAAACTGCTTTGAGCAACGGCGCTGATGAGTTCCAATTGCCTGCGGGAAGCGATTTCGGGAATGATGCCGCCGAATTTGCTGTGCTCCTTGAGGCTGGTGGCAATGACATTGGAAAGGACAATCCGGCCATTTTTGACGACGGCGCACGCGGTTTCATCGCAGGACGTTTCTATTCCGAGGATTAGCATTTTATTTTCATTCTTGTCATAGGATGCGTTTTATGAAAACGGGACGATGCAGATTTCTTTCTCCTTAGGAGCCCGACTTATTGACCTTGTGAACCAGTCAGGCTCTGCACCGTGACAAATTCGTAGCCTTGTTCGCTGAGTTTTTTGACTTGTTCGGTCATGACGCGCCAGGACAATTCTCTGGCATGTCCAATGGCCACCGCTGTCCCGCGCAATTTAGCTTTGGCGGCCAGAGCGGCGAATTCTTTTTCAATCGCGGCCCGTTCGTTGACATTATCCAGAAAAATGTCCCGGCCCGTAAAAGGCAATCCCAGTTTTTCCGCGAGATTCTTACAAATGGACTTGCTCGTCACGCGGCTGTCGACAAAAAACAAATTCTTCTTACTCAGTTCCTTAAAAATGATATACATCACACGGCTGTCCTCGGTTGCTTTGGAACCTTCATGATTATTTATTCCCGTAACATAAGGGACACTTTTTAAAGCCTCATTTAATCGACGTACAATCTGGGTTGAGGACATAGTGGTTTTAATAAAGTAGTGGGCCGGATATTTTTCATGAAAGACGTGCGGTTCCATGGGCATGTGGAGCATGACTTCTTTGCCCTGGTCTTTGGCGCACTGCGCGATCTCCCGGGAATGGGGAAGTTCCGGCATGATGGAAATCGTGACCGGGACATGGATTGCGGCGAGACGGGTGCAATCCTTACGGCTATAACCGCTGTCGTCGATAATTAAGGCGATTTTTCCCATATGAGATTGAGGGGCCGGTTGCGGTAAAGGAGTCGGAGTCGGTTCAACGACGGGAAATTGCGATGGTAAAAGGGGTGTGCTGCTTTTGACAAGGGGCTTATTGGTGGTTTTAATAAAGTGTTTTTTTGTGGGAAGGTAAGCTTTATAGAGAAAGTAAGCTTGCACCACAATAATAAAAAGCAAAAGAACAACGGCAAGGTTTGGTTTCGATGCCTTGCCGTTGGTGTTGCGAAGATATTTAACGAAAACCTGTAGCATTTTTACGTTGCAGCGCCGAACTTTTTGTAAACACGGATGCCCTTGATCGCGGTCATGGCCGCCTGGACCTGGTTATCATTGATGAGACGATCGTGCGTTTCTTTTTCTTTTTGCGTCATTTGTGTTTCTGTGGGATTGGTGCTTTGCTTGACTTCGATATTATTGAAAATCTTTTCCAGGTCCTTCTGCTTTTTGGATAATTCTTTATCCTCGGCTGTCTCTTCTTTGGGGAATTTCCGTTCGACAAAAATGTCCGGCGTAATGCCTTTGCCGTGGATGGAACGCCCCGATGGGGTGAAATATTTACTCGTAGTCAGACGCAAACCCGAGCCGTCCGGCAGAGGGATGACGGACTGCACCGAGCCTTTTCCAAAAGATTGCTCGCCTAAGATGACCGCACGCTTGTTGTCTTGTAAAGCGCCGGCGAGAATTTCACTCCCCGAAGCGCTGCCCTGATTGATGAGAATGACGACGGGAACATCGGTCACCTTGCCTTGCGTGTTCTTTGAGTACGTTTCAATATCCTGGGTGGGATGACGTCCTTTGGTTGAAACGATCAACTGCCCGGGCGGAAGAAAGTCTTCGCTGATTTTGATTGCGATGTTCAGAAGTCCGCCGGGATTGTTGCGCAAGTCGACGATCAAGCTGTCCATCCCGTCTTTGCGGAGTTTGTCCAAAGCTTTATGCATTTCATTAAAAGAATCTTCCCGGAACTCCGCCAGGCGGACATACCCGACATGATCGTCGAGGATCATTGCATCCTTCACATCCTGGATCTGAATGATTTCCCGTTTAATGGTAAAGTCGAGGAGCTTGAAATCATCTTCCCGCAAAACGGTGATTTTGACGTCGGTCCCCGGATCTCCGCGCAGCTTTTTGACCGCGTCATTTAAGGTCAGGTCTTTTGTCAGTGCGCCTTCAATTTTGACGATACGATCGCCGGCTTTGATCCCCGCTTTGTAAGCTGGCGTATCATCAATGGGAGTTACGACCGTCAATAAACCATCCTTAATGGAAATCTCAATGCCTAACCCGCCGAATTTTCCTTGGGTTTCACTTTTGAGTTCTTTATAATCGTCGGGAGTCAAAAATTGACTGTGCGGATCCAGTGAGGCGAGCATGCCCTTTAACGATCCGTAAATGAGCTCTTGCGGCGTTTTAACGTCGACATATTCGCTTTGGATTGTTGTCAAGGCGTAGCTAAAAAGTTCGACTTGCGAATAAATGTCATTGGCGGCGGCTTTTTGCTTTTCATCGGGTTCGCTTTTGTTCGTTTTAACGACCGAGGGTGTTTTGGTCGTTTGGCTGGCGGAAATTTGGGTCAAACTAAAAATAAATAAAATTGTCAGTAACCCACTAAAGATATTCTTACGCATTCAAAAGCCTCCTTTTAATCATCTCTCCAATTTTTTTGGGATTGGCCTTGCCTTGAGTTTTCTTCATGGCCTGTCCGACGAGAAATCCCATGGCACTGTCCTTGCCTTCTTTGATCTGAGCTACAACGCCGGGATTCTCTTTTAAAATTTCATCGAGTGTTTTTTCTAGAGCGGTGTCATCTGAAACTTGGGCCAGTCCTTTTTCCTTAATGATTATATCGGCGCTTTGCCCGGAGTCAATCATCATTGCAAGAATATCTTTGGCGACAAGGTTACTGACCACACCTTCTTCGACTTTTGCGATCAAAGCGGTCAAATGTTGCGGTGAAACTTTGAGTTCCTTAAGGGAAGAATTCCGGGAATTCATTTCCGCAGCCACGGCCCCAGTGAGCCAATTGCAAATTTTTTTATTTTCTTTATATCCCCCGGCGCATTCTTCAAAAAAGTTGGCAACATCCTTGTCTTGCACCAGGACATTGGCGTCATAATCGTTGAGTCCATATTGTGTTTTGAAACGATTGATTTTTACGTCGGGAAATTCAGGTAATGTTTGGGCTATGGCGGTGATTTCCTCTTGCGTCACAACAAAAGGGACAAGGTCCGGTTCAGGAAAATACCGGTAGTCGTGGGCTTCTTCCTTGGTACGCATGACAATGGACATTTGTTTTTCCTCATTCCAAAGCCGCGATTCTTGGACGATGGTTCCGCCACTCAAATACACCTGGGCGTGGCGGGCTTCTTCATATTCCAAAGCGGTTTTGACGGCTTTAAAGGAGTTCATGTTTTTGAGTTCCGTCTTGGTGCGCAAGGTTGTTTCTCCAATAGGACGGACCGACACATTGGCATCGCAGCGCAAGCTTCCCTTTTCCATATCGCAATCGGAAACGTCTAAATATTTTAAAATGAGTTTGAGGGTGGTGAGATAATCATAGGCTTCTTGCGGTGAACGCAAGTCAGGCTCGGTGACGATTTCCATGAGGGGTGTTCCCGTGCGATTGTAATCTACAAGACTGGCTTTGACATTGCTGTCGTGAATGATTTTGCCCGCGTCTTCCTCCAGGTGCGCCCGGTGAATCCGGATGCGTTTTTCCTTTCCATCTTTCGGGATCATGATAAATCCGTCGCGGGCAATGGGTTTGTCGAATTGGGAAATTTGATAACCTTTGGGCAAGTCGGGATAGTAATAATTCTTGCGGTCAAATTTGATGTAGGAACTGACGGTGGCATTGAGGGCCAGAGCCACTTTGATCGCATAGTCGAGAGCGGTTTTATTAAGCACCGGCAATGTTCCCGGCAAGCCGAGGCAGACGGGACAGGTTTGGGTATTGGGTTTATGGCCAAAAGCATTCGCGCATCCGCAAAAAATTTTCGTCTTGGTCTTAAATTGCAAATGCACTTCCAGGCCGATGACGGTTTCAAATTTTTGTTCAGTTGAGGTATTCATAAATTGTGTTACGGGTCCTGTCCCTGCGGCACCCTACCGTGCTCGCTATCGCTGCGCGCGGCAGGGTACCCGCCTACGGGCCACCCGTCCTAAGAGTTATAAAAACTTTATAAAAGAAAACAAATTAATTCCAATGACACGTTGAACGGGTGACGCGAAGGGGGAGACTCTGTTCGCCCGCAGGCTTTAGCCGAGGACGAATAGAGGTCCCGCAGCGGCAGGACCCGTAATTGATCGAGAATTTATAGTAAATCAAAATTGTAAAAATAAAAGGCGATGTCCCTATTCATTAATTGTTAAGGTTGTAAAAAACATGATGAAATATAAAACTGCAAGGATGATTATTAGAGTCAGAATCACTTTTAGAAATTTCGTTTGTCTGAAATCCGCCCAGGAAACATTCTCTTTTTTAAAAATCAGACGATAAAGAAACGGTGCCGCTAAGGTTAGAATCATGACCCACTCTAAAATTATACTTTTATTCAGGTCATTCATAAAGAAAATTAGACAGCACTAGCTTTTCTTTTATGCCAGTCCGTCGCCTGCTCATACGCATGCGCGATCCTGAGCATGGTTTCTTCGCCAAAGTTTTTACAAATAATCTGCAGGCCGATGGGCAATCCAGCTTTGGAAAATCCGCACGGCAATGACATCGCGGGAATTCCCGCCAAGTTGACGGCAATCGTATAAATATCGGAAAGATACATCGATAAAGGATCGTCACTTTTTTCCCCGATTTTGAATGCTGTCGTCGGCGCGGTCGGTCCTAAAATGGCATCACATTCGGTAAAGACTTTATCAAAATCACTTTTGATGAGCGTTCTCACCTTTTGCGCGCGCAAATAATAGGCATCGTAATATCCCGACGAGAGAGAATAGGTTCCCAGCATGATGCGGCGCTTAGTCTCTGGACCAAATCCGATGTCCCTGGTTTCTTCGAACATGTCAACGATCGGTGATTTACGTAACGTGTTTGGCTGTTTGCGCAAACCAAAACGAACGCCGTCGAAACGTGCCAAATTGGAGCTCGCTTCGGCTGTTGCCAAAATGTAATAAGTGGCCACAGAATATTCGCTGTGCGGCAAGGACACTTCTTTAAATGTTGCACCCTTCCCTTTTAAAACTTCGATGGCATCTTCGATCGACTTTTTAACTTCTGGATCCAAGCCTTTAATAAAAAATTCTTTTGGTATGCCGATCCTTAAACCTTTGACATCCCCGGTCAATGCTTTGGTGTAATCAGGCACCGGTCGGTTGATGGACGTCGAATCCATTTCATCATAACCGCTGATAATATTTAGAAGCAAGGCCGCATCGGTGACGTCCTTGGTGATGGGTCCAATTTGATCAAGGCTCGAGGCGAAAGCAATTAATCCGTAGCGGGAAACGCGACCATAGGTCGGTTTGACGCCGACGACACCGCAAAACGATGCGGGTTGGCGAATGGATCCGCCGGTATCGGAACCCAGTGCCCAAATGGTTTGGTGACTGGCCACGGCCGCGGCTGACCCGCCGCTGGAACCTCCGGGAACGCAGTTGAGATTCCAAGGATTGCGGCTGGGTCCGAAGCAGGAATTCTCCGTCGAAGAACCGAACGCGAATTCATCCATGTTGGCATTGCCAACAAAAGTCGCACCAGCGGATTTCAATTTTTTGATCACGGTAGCATCATAAGGCGGCTTGAAACCGGTTAGGATTTTAGAAGAGCAGGTTGTTTCATTGCCGTTAATGCAAATATTGTCTTTATTGGTCGTAGGAATGGGAAATGCGGCGTTTGTTTTTGCGCTCGCCAAATCAGGATTGTCATGGCATGTCCGGACATAGGCCTTGACATGCGGATCTTTTTCTTTGACCGCGTTGACAACGGATAAATAAACGTCGGCGGGATTTGTCTTCCCATCTTTGATGAGGTCTAAAATTTCGTGCGCTGTGAGTTCGTTAAGGTTCATGGATTACTCGATCACTTGCGGGACTTTAAACGCACCATCGTGCTTTTGCGGGGCGATCCGTAAGGCTTCGTCTTGGGTTAAGGAAGGTTTAACAATATCGGGACGAAAAACGTTTTGCACCGGCAAGGCATGGCTTGTCGGTTCGACATTTGTGACGTCAAGTTTTTTAAGCTGCTCGACATAGCCTAAAATTCCCCCTAAGTTGGTCGTGAGTTTCTCGATTTCGACTTCGGTTAAGTGGATTCTGGCCAACCCGGCGATATATTCAACATCTTTTTTGGTTATCATCCGTTAATTTCCTATTGCTAAATCCGATCTATGAAAGACAATAATCTAGCATTAAACTCGCTGTCAGGCAAGGTTAACATTCGCCTGTCTTGCGCCTGTTGTTAGGCGGTTAGTTTTTCCTTTAAATCTTCTGGGATCTGGGTGGGTTTAAAATCTTTATTAAGACAGGCCAGGATGACTTCGGACTCGATCATCAATTGACCGGTTTTTTTGTGGTGAATGGTTTGTTCAAAAATGAGTTGGGCGGCAGTGATTTTGAGTAGTTTGGCATCACAAAGGATCGTGTCACCGTAGCGCGCGGGGCTGCGGTAGGTAATTGTACATTTTCTTACCGCATAAAGCAGTCCGCGTTCTTTAAACATTTCTACACTCATTCCCCGCTTTTCTAAAAATTCGGTGCGCGCTTCTTCTAAATATTTAAGGTAATTGCCGTAATAGACAATCCCTCCGGCGTCGGTGTCATGATAAAATATGCGTTTTTCCATTTTCCCTCTTCAGTTTTTGGGTGGGTATTGGTCTTTAAGAATTTTAAAAACAACCCTATTGATATCAATTTTTTGGTTTCCCTTTGATTGAAAGGCCAGGTTAGACAAGTCGGTAATTTTTCGGCTCAACTGTAATAAAGTGACTTTGTATCCCCGGCGCTCCACAGTCCGCCACGATTGGACCAATGTCATCACGATTTCATTGGACGGATTAGGACAACGGCTGCGTAATGTTTCCAGCAGCCATTCAAATTCTCTGACTTGGGCATTGGAAGGTTTAATTTTTTTGTTCAAAAGGACACTTTGCGGGTTTTGGCTGCGTTCATCAAGCAAGGCCATTTGATATCCCATTGAGGGCTCATCCGCCAGGGCCGTGAGAGTCGAGGCGAAGAGCAGAATAAGCACCAAAAGCCGTTTGAATAATAAATTCATGACTGTCATAAAAATGACTGGGTTGGAGAATTTTAACCTTAACAAAGATTCAAAAGAAATAAATTTGTTCCGAAAAAAGCCAACAAAAATTATTTCAGAAAGTTAAAAATTAATTTTACGCTAGGTTTTTGAAATCAGCGAGTATAAATCCACATAATTTTTCAAACTCAAATTTTCCGCCCGCTCTTCTCCCGTCAAACCGCATTCTTCAAAAATTTTGTCGGGACAATCTTTCGTTAAAATGGCTTTGAGAGAGTTGGAAATCCTTTTTCGTCTTTGGCCAAAGGCGGCGCGGATCAGGACAAAAAGTTTTTCCTCATCGACAATTTTAAAGGCCGGAGGCCTAAACGTGATTTTTATAAAGCACGACATCACTTTGGGCGCGGGCTTAAAAGACGACGGCGGCAATTTAAAAAGGATGTCGATGTCCGCATAATATTGCACGAAACATGACAAGGAACCGTAATTCTTGGTATTGACCTTGGCCACGAGCCGTTCGGCAAATTCCTTTTGTACGGTAAAATAACAGACAGGAAACAGTCCTTGATAGGCAATAAACTTTTCAATGATGGGTGTAGAAATATAATACGGTAAGTTGCCGATGACTTTAAGTCCGGGTTTAATTTTCAGGAAATCGAATTTTAAGACATCGCCGTCAAACACTTCGAATTGATCGGGAAAGAATTTTTTTCGTAGCTGTTCGCAGTAGCGGGCGTCCTTCTCAACGGCATAAACTTTTCTAACATAAGGTAAAATCATTTCCGTCAGATGCCCCAAACCGGGCCCAATCTCAATGATTTCCTCCTCTTGTTTCAGTTCACATGCGGCGATGATCCGGTTTTGGGCCTTGGGATCGACGAGAAAATTTTGGCCCAGATGCTTGCGCGGTGACAATGGTTTTTGTGAATTGGCTTTGCTCATTTGAAATCAACTTCTTTTTTTCTTAAAACAATCCGTGCATCAATCGCATAGGATCCGTTGGCATTTGTTATTAAGGGATTAATATCGATTTCATCAACCAGTGGTGCTAATTTCTGGATCGCCATTAAGGTTCTTTTGATGGAAGGTTTATCCGCTTTCAAACCACGAAACCCTTCAAGAATTCTTTTGGCTTTGATTTCTCCTATCAGACACTCTGCTTGTGCGCAATCAAATGGGACGATACGAAAAGCAACATCGTTTAGCACTTCAACGAAAATTCCTCCCAGTCCGAACATGATGGCTGACCCAAACTGGGGATCGGTTGTCATGCCGACAATGCATTCGATGCCGCTGACCATTTGAATCAGATTTACACCCAGCAGTTTGGCCGTGGGTTAAATGACGTGGATTTTATCCATCAGGGCATTATATTTTTGGCGCAGTTCCTTTGCATCCTTGATATTTAAAACAACGCCGCCGACATCGCTTTTGTGAACGATATTGGGAGATGCGATTTTCATGGCTAAAGGATACAAAACTTTGGCATCAGCTTCTTTGATGGCCTCATCAACGCTGGTAACAAACGCCCATTGAGGTGTGGGCACCCCGCATAGTTCGAGAACTTTGCGGGCTTCATGTTCCATAAGAATATTGCGTCCTTCCGCACGGACGACTCTGAAGATATCATGAACCTCTTTGGGGGCGTCTTCCACGATGGCTTTCGATGGGCTACGATGCTTGATATCACGCCATTTATAAAGAATGCTTAAAGCTGAAACAGAAACGTCAACGAGACTCGATGCCGGTATCAAGTTTTCATTGAGGTGAACTAAAGCCTCGCGAGTGCGCTCTCCCCCAATCATGGAAACGACTACGGGCTTCTTGCGTCCACTGTCATTGAAACATTTTATGACCGAGTCGGCGATACTCATCGGATCGGTAACTGCGGTTTCGCAATATAGAACGATGATGGATTTGATCCGATTTTCTGCAAACGCAATTGTCAGGGCTTGGCGATAGCCTTCGATACCAGCTCCGCCAGTGACATCAATGGGATTTTTCGTGCTGCCAAAATCCGGCATGGTGGGACGAAATTTTTCTTCGAGCCAGGGGGGATCATCTAATATTTTTATGCCGCATTTATCACATTCATCTGTCGTGGCAACGCCGATGCCTCCCCCGTTGGTTATGATCACGGTTTCATCGCCGGTGGGAAGCGGCAATGACAAAGCCCGTGCCCAGCTAAAAGCTTCGGTAAAAGTATTAGCCCGCAGGATTCCCAATTGGCTAAAGGCAGCGTCATAGATTTTATCTGCTCCTGATAATGATCCGGTATGCGAGGCAGCGGCCTGGGCTCCCCGGGAGGAGCGGCCGACTTTCAAAACAACCGTAGGTTTTTCTATCCGGGTCGTTAAAAACTTTTTACCATCCTTGACCCCTTCCATATAGATCAAAATGACATTCACGTTGGGGTCGTTGTTAAAATAGGTGATCAAGTCCTGCTCATCGACATCGGCTTTGTTTCCAACGCTGACCATAGCGGCTAAACCGATTTTTTTCATCACTGTCCATCCCATTAATCCGATTCCTAACGCGCCACTTTGGGTGATAAAAGCGATTTTGCCGGGAAAAATGTCTTTGGGGCCAAAACTGGCGTTTAACTTCGTTGGTGAATAAACCACTCCGAAAATGTTGGGGCCTAGTAATGCGATATGATTTTCTTCTGCAATTTTTTTGATGACTAGCTCGTCTTTAACATTACCTACCTCTGCAAATCCCGATGTGATCACCGCAACAGCTTTGACTTGACACTCCGCACATTCTTTCATGAGAGTAATGACAAGGGGTGCGGGAACAGCAATCAAAACCAAATCAACTCCGGGCGGTATTTCAGTCAACGAGCGATAAGCCGTGATTCCCAGCACTTCTTTTGCTGAGGGATGGATTGGGATGATTTCACCGGCATATCCTCCTTCGATTATGTTTTTGAGGATTTGATGGCCGATTTTCTGAGGATCAGGTGATGCCCCGATGACAGCCACACGCTGTGGACGGAAAACGGATTCAAGATTTTTCATGATAAAACCTTTCAAAAGTAATTCCCGGTCGTATTGATGTGGAACCATCTGGTAAGAAATTATGTCGCCAGCTGGGAATGTTAAAATTCACTCAGGCAGGATAAAGGAGTAAAGCCCTTATCTCGAAGGCATTGTAGCAAAATATGGACTTGCGACAACTAAAATGTGGTTGGGGGTTGACATGGGAGAATGTCTATATGCTCATGCGGCAAAGATGGGACTTAACGGATAGACATTATTATTCAATAATGCCTATCCGTTTACCATCTCTGTAAAGCGGTGGGCTAAAGTTTTATCTCAAGGGTATTTGCGGTAATGGCA
The DNA here is from genome assembly GCA_031423615.1 of Candidatus Omnitrophota bacterium. GTDB lineage: Bacteria > Omnitrophota > Gorgyraeia > Zapsychrales > JANLHA01 > JADLGJ01. The sequence goes on along the minus strand of JANPFV010000004.1, from coordinate 2,292 downwards.
TTGTTAGTTTTATTGCTTTCTGCTTGTTGATTAAAAGCATCGGCAATGGCTCCCCAATAATATATTCCTGGTGCTAAATTAGGAATTTTATATGTAACACTGCCGCTATTGTTAGAGTTGGCTCCCAGCGGCGGGACATACCGATAATACAACATCGTATCTGATGTTGTGATAACGGGATCTTTTGAAAGATAATAGGCGACATAAAAACCGCCAATAGCCGACGTACCCTGGTTTTTTACGGTGTCGGTGATTGTTACGGCTGATCCTACTTTGCCGCTTGTCGGGCCCGACATGGCCGTCATGACCAAGTCGGCTGTTGTCGGCTCGATGGTGATGGTATTGATCGTCAGAGTATTATTGTTTTCATTCATTTCTGCCTGTTGATTAAAGGCATCGGCAATCGCTCCCCAATAATATGTCCCAGATTTCAAATTGGGGATAGTAACGGTGACATTTCCTTTGTTTGATAATCCTGCTCCCAATGAAGGAACATGGCGGTAACCGAGGAGAGTATCGGTGGTTGTGATGACGGGATCATTTGAAAGATAATACGCCACATAAAATCCGCCGCTATTGGATGTTCCCTGATTTATAACCGTGTCCTTAATCATTACCTGTGATCCGACTTTTCCAGTCGATGGGGCAGTCATCGAGTCCATCACCAGATCGGTGCTGGACGAAGACACTGTAGTCGTATTTGCAGTCAGAGTATTATTATTTTCATTTAATTCGAGTTGCTGATTAAAGGGATCGGCAATGGCTCCCCAATAATACGTGCCTGGAGCTATATTAGGTATAGTAGCAGAGATACTACCTGTGTTGGAAGCATTTGCACCAAGCGAAGTCACATATCGATAAGTGATCAGGGTATCAGTGGTTGTGATGACAGGATCTTTGGAAAGATAATAGCTCACATAAAAACCACCCGCTGCCCCTATTCCTTGATTTTTCACTGTGTCCGTGAGGGTTATCGCAGATCCAGCTTGTACGCTGGCTGGCCCCGACATGGAGCTCATGATCAAGTCTGTTGTTGACGGAGAGACAACGATGGTTTCTCCGGTGATGGCATTATTGGTTTTATTGAATTTGGTTTGCTGATTAAACGGATCAACAATGATTCCCCAGTAATATGTTCCGGGGGAGAAGTTGGGAATAGTAACAGTGATATTGCCTTTGCTTTCGGAGTTCACTCCCAGAGAAGTAACATAGCGATAATACAACACCGTATCTGCCCTGGTAATGACAGGATCTTTGGAAAGATAATAACCGACAAAAAAGCCTCCTGCGGCCCCTGTTCCTTGGTTTATGACTGTGTCGGTGATCGTTACCTGAGATCCGACACTGCCACTCGAGGGAGCAGTCATTGTACTTACCAGAAGATCAGCAGTTGGTTTTTTAGGAGTTAAGATTACTTCCTTAGAACTTTTGCTTAAACCCAGAGCATTTTTGGCGATAACAATACAATAATATGTCGTGTCATTCTTTAGATTGGTGACGGTATAGGCAGTGACATTACCTGCCTCGAGTGTGGTCGAGTATGTTCCTGATTCGGTTCCATATTTAATAATGTAGCTAGTTGCTGAAGCTACACTACTCCAATTCAAAATAATCTGAGAATCACCAGCAGTAGCTGTGCTTATGACCGGTTTGATGGTTTTGACTAGAGAGGAATTGTAATAATCAAGTGCTGCATCTTTATCAGCAGGTTTAACGATTGCTGACATGGCAGTACTGAGAATTGATTGTGTTTGATCGGTGTTCTTTTCCTCCAAAATCGTTATGATGAGGTTGTCAACCGCGGTTTTGGCTGTTGCCAGTGCCGTTGCATTGTAATAATCATTTGCGGTTGTGAGATCAGGGGGTTTTAACACCACCGACATGGCATTACTTAAGATGTTTTTCATGGAATCTGTGTTTTGCCCTGCGCTAAGAGCTCCAAAGTATTCATCAACGGCGTCCTTAACGGTTTTTAAAGCTGCGGTATTATAATAATCAGCGACGGCGATTTTATCAGCAGGATTTGTTAAGGCTTCCATGGCCGCTTTGAGTTTACCATTGATCACACTTGTATCATTGCCCATAGCAATCTGGATAAAATAATCGTCAATGAGTTGTTTTGCATCTGCGACAAGATCTTGCGGGGTAGCACTTTTTTCATTGGAGTCAACACTCGACCCAACCGAATTCTTTGCAACGACAACAAAGTAATAAGGAACATTATTTTTGAGATTTGTTAATGTATAAGTAGTGACATTCCCGGCAGAAACAGCTTGTGGGTAAACGCCAGAA
>JANPFV010000003.1:0-5701 GCA_031423615.1 Candidatus Omnitrophota bacterium | reverse complement strand
GGTAGACCAAGCGTCCAATGTTTTTCGTTCTTCGGCAGATAAGGTTATAGGTTCGGCTAAGTTCATGCATAAGTATTATGACATCGTCGAGCGATAGGTAAAGTTAAAAGTAAACTAATTTATGACTCACTACACTAGGTTAGACACAGCCAGACCCTAAAAAGTTCCATCTTTTATAGAAATTATTTCTTTGGGGAAGGAAATTTCTTTGTAGCTTCACAGCCGCAGCCAGCACCGCATCCCGACTTTTTCTTCTTAAAAGTAAAATAAATTACAATACCCGTCGTAATGAACACAATGACAATAGCCAAAATAGATTGCAGATTTTGCATAAGACCTCCCGATAAAAGCAATTGGACCTTCTTAAAGACACTTTTTAATGAAAACCGAGCCAACGACCACCCTGATAAACGAGCAAAGACACGATATAAGCCAAGGTTGTCATGTAAAAGATTTGGAATAAGGGCCAGCGCCAGCTATTGGTTTCCCGCCGCACCACGACGACCGTACTCATGCACTGCATGGCAAAAACATAAAAGAGCATTAAACTGATACAAGACAAGGGAGTAAATAAAGGCCGGCCGTCGGGCCACGTCGCTTTTTGAAAGGCCTGGCGCAAATGCTCACCCTCACTGCCGTTCTCAATATTAAAAACAATATTCATCGTACTGACAAAAACTTCCCGGGCCGCGAATGAACCAATCAAACCGATCCCGATGCGCCAATCGTACCCTAAAGGTTTAATCGCCGGCTCCAGCCATATCCCGGCGTGTCCCGCAAAACTTTGCTTCAAAGCTTCAGAAGGAGGAAGATGATCGTGTTTAGGGTAGGTCATCAGTCCCCAAAGAATAATGGAAAGGGCAAAAATAACCGTTCCTGCTCTTTTTAAGAAAATCACTGCGCGTTCCCACATATGGGCTATGACATCTTTAAAGAGCGGTAAACGATACGGCGGCAGTTCCATAATAAAGACCGGCGTTTCGCTGCGTAGCAAAGTTTTCTTAAAAACCCATGCCATGCCAAAAGCTCCGATGATACCAGAGAGATAAAGTCCCAGCATAATTCCCGCTTTTTCCCACGCCAATGCGCCGGGAATAAGGACAGCAATAATAATAGTGTAAACCGGTAAACGCGCCGAACAGCTCATCAGCGGGGCCACAAGAATTGTGGTTAAACGGTCCTTGGGGCTTTCAATCGCGCGTGCGGCCATAACGCCGGGAATAGCACAAGCAAAAGAACTCAACATGGGAATAAAAGATTTTCCATGCAAACCGGCCTTACTCATTAAACGGTCCATAATAAATGCGGCCCGCGCCATATAACCGGTGTCTTGCAAAAGTCCGATAAAGAAAAACAGAATCAAAATTTGCGGCAAGAAAACCACAACCGCGCCGACGCCCGCAATCACTCCATCGGTGACAAGATCACGGACATCACCCGCCGGCATAATGTCTTTCACCACACTGGAAAGAATTTTGAATAAGGAATCAATCCCATCCATGGGAACCGTAGCCAAGGTAAAAATGGAATAAAACATCAAGGCCATCAATCCAAAGAAAATCAACCAGCCCCATATTTTATGCGTCACGACCGCATCAATCCGGTCCGTAACGGTCAATCCCTGTTTTCCTGACTTTTCTTGAACGACACCTTTGAGGCTTTTTGAAATCCAGTCATACCGCGATTCGATTGAAACCGACCGCCAATTGATTCCCCATTCCGTCAAATCGTCCTGGATCTTTCGAACACAAGCAATCACCTTGGTGCGACCTTTAAGAATTTCTTTCAGAGCCTTTTCATCCTTGGACAATAAAACAATCGCCTCCGAAAAAGCATCCGTCTTGGCCACATTCTCTTCCCGCCAAAGCAAAATCATCAACTCCTCAATGCGCGACTCCACCTGCTCGGGCATGCGCCATAATCGGCGATCGACGGGCGAAACCCCAGTACTGATCATGTCCTTTAATTCCTCAATGCCTTTCCCGTGGACCGCGACACCGGCAATCACCGGTGTATGCAAAACATGCGCGAGTTTTTCGACATCGATTCTTTTACCCTGCTTTTCAACTTCATCCATCATGTTCAAATACACAATGACCGGCAGACCCAGATCCTGGATTTGGCTGAATAAATATAAATTACGTTCCAAATTGGTTGCGTCGACAACACAAACCACAATATCGGGACGCAGGGTGTCCTTCATTTGACCTAAAAGCACATCGCGGGCCACTTTCTCGTCGGGAGAACGGACATCCAGGCTGTAGGTGCCGGGAAGGTCAAGCACATCGATCTCGCGGTGATCTTCATAGACAATGCGGCCTAATTTTTTCTCAACGGTCACGCCAGAATAGTTACCGACTTTCTGACGCAATTTTGTCAAAGCATTAAAAACCGTCGTCTTACCGGAATTGGGATTTCCGGCCAAGGCCACGGTGATGGCTCTTTTTTCCGTTGGAGGATTAATCAAGGCTTCAGGCATAGCGAAACATTCCCCATTTAATTTGTATCGTCGGAAACGGAAACAATGATCCCCGCCGCTTCTTCTCCGCGCAGAGAAAGATGATACCCGCGGATTTTGATATCAATAGGATCGCCCATGGGCGCAAAACGGATCACTTCGATCGTCGTCCCGCGAATAATCCCCATTTCCAAAAGGCGCTGGGACAAAAAGCCCTGATCACGAACTTCTTCCACAGTCCCGGTTTGCCCAACCTTCAATTGACTTAATGATATTTTTTTCACATCAACCTCTCTTCTGCCCCGTGATTAATTTTCTTCTGCGTCGAATAATTCTCCACACGTGAATGAAAATAATCAGCGGAAGAAATAATCCAACCCAAGAATGCGCCTGACTGATAATATCACGGACACTTTCCTGGCCGACATAATACAATCCCCACCCGGTCAGGATCAAAGCCCCACAAGAAATAGCCAACAGGCTCCCGGAAAGACGCTGCCGTTTTTGCCTCCAACCCGACCCAATATGATGAATGACCAGACCTAGCACGACGAGAAAAAACATGGCCGCCGCTCCATGGACCTTAAGAAGCAAAACTTGGGTCGAATTTGAATTTGATTCTAAGTCTTCCCAATGAGTCCCATACCGAAAATAAAGCCAGCCGACTCCGGTCAGCCATAAAAATGCTATCGCCCAATAAAGCAGAGATTTTTGCCAAGGTTTGACAATCCCTTTCGAAGCACGGCTCATTTAATTGACCACGCTTTCCAGGCGCCCATCTCCCGCAAAAACCACAGCCCGAGCATTATAAAGTGATAGGCATCGGGCCGCAAGCGTGGGAGACGCCAAAAGAACAATTTTTGTCAACGCGTCCGCCCATAAACATTCTTTTGCAAAAACAGTCACCGTCAAAGAATCAGTAAGAAATTCTCTCGACGGCATTTTCACATGAGCAGACAATGTGAGATCATCAGCGCCCAGACCAACTCTGACAGACGATGTTGCAATGGCAATCGATTTTGCTTTAAATGATTTCAAAACCGAAGTTTCACCGATGGGGATCTTGACCGCGGATAAAAAAACCCGATCACCCCAAGATTTTAAATCACCTCCCGCATTAACAATCCCCGTAAAAGATTTCTTCCCCCAGAAGTCCCTCATCAGCTGACCTGCACAATCCACAGCATAACCTTTAGCTATTCCTCCCAAGTCCATGACTTCCGTGCTAGTTTTACACACCCAGCGCCCTTTGATTTTAACGGGAGCCTCCCCGTAGTCAAAAGAATTATCGGGTACATTTGTCATTTTAGGAAGAATCCCGGCCTTCGCCAAGGCCCCGCCACAGCGAACATCGAAAATTCCTTGCGAAGCAGAAAACATGTCATTGGCCGTCTGGAAAACAAAGGCTGTAGCCGGATCAACTTTTATCCACTCATTAGGTTGAGCCCGATTCAAACGGGTCAAATCACTATCCGGACGGTGGTAGCTCATCAGGCGATCTACTTTCGCCATCGCTTCAAACCCCGCTGTCATGATGGTGTGGATCCTTTTGCCTTCCTCTTCTCCCCAAAGATCAATAGACACATACGTGCCCAACAGCGGACGGAGACGTCTAAATCTTCTCTTTAATGATTTCATAAGTATGGACAACGCGCCGGACGCCATCCGTAATATGCACGGAAGAAAGTGTAGCCCCGCTGATATTTTTAATGTCCCTTTCCACTTTCAGAAGATCCCCGGGCCCTTTACCGATAAATTGCTTTCGCCATTCAGATCCACAGACTTGCGATCCATATGTCTCCCGATATTCCATGATTTCAATCCCTTTGATTTTCCCGTCGGAATTAATGGCCACGGCATACGTGATAAATTCATGTTTGCCATAAACGCGATCGATCACAAGCGCTTCCCGGGCCGGGCCCCAAAAAACACGAACACGGGAGGACAACCATTTCTTTCCCGAAAGTTTTTCAATTGTTTTTAAATCTTGCGCCGTTAATTCTACCCACGAAGAATTAAGCACTATTCCGGGAAAAAGAATTTCCGCGGCCTGTTTTTCATTAAGATAAACCTCGGCATGCGCCACATAGGAAACCGGCGTTGTCAAAGCCAAGCTTAAAACTAATCGACTCCACTCGCTTGCACGCATTAAAAACTGACTCCCATTTTTAAACGAAGATAATATTTTTCATGTTCTGCGCCAAAAATATAACCGTTATGTTGGGCAAATTCCTGATTATTGGAGCTGTAAGCCTCTCCTATGGGGAGCTGATGTAAAAATCCTACCGTGGCCCACCAATCTTTTGCCGCATAATGAAGAGTTGGCCCAAGAAAGAACGCCGAATGTTCGTGTTTCACGGCATCAGCAAATTCATGATGGTTCCATAATTCCAATCCACTCGACCATTTGGGGAAGAATCTGTAGGACAAGCCGGTAAACCATTCAAAATGGCTTTCTCGCTCGTAGACATTGTCCAATTCCTTATCATAGCCTAATCCATAATTGATATTCAACGCCCAAATCAGCTGATCTTCCAGCCAATTTTTTTGTAATATTGCTTTCCATTCCACCTCGACTTCTCGTGGTCCGATTTCAGGTTCCATATAAAAGGCCAAACCCACGGGATTGGTGTAAGGACTGAGCAAACGGTAAATAAATTCCGTCGAGAATCCCGCATAATGATACGTCTCAAAAGATTTTGACGGATCATGCCCGGGATGGACCGCCTCGCCTGCGGTTTCATAACTTCCCGATAAACGATGTCCGGGATTTGCGGAATCATTCACCGGCATAAAATTCTTAGCCTTGGCGAAGTGATGGTTCAAATAGAGCGACACTTGAAAATTATCTGTTACGCCATACTCAATTTCCTCACGATGTTCGATGGCCTGGTAGGTTCCGGCTTCTTTGCGCCACTTGCCGGTAGTGGAATGCTCAATTTCCCATTTTCCCTTTGGCAACAAATCCGTCGTATATGTCCAGGCAAAAATACTTTCATGTGCCAGGGCTTCCCTCGTCAGCATACCGCTTGCTATAAGAAGAAAAACCACCATCCCACCCTGATACCACTTCTTAATTCTGACAACCTTCATTCTTATTTTCTCCTATGTTAAAAATCAATTGATTCTACTCAACTGATATTTATTAAGCGCATTGTGGCGCTAATTTAAAATTATTAAAATCTTCAAATACCCATTTATGCTTAAGCGTGTTATAAATAATCCCCAGTAACTTTCGTGCCG
>JANPFV010000002.1:0-4354 GCA_031423615.1 Candidatus Omnitrophota bacterium | reverse complement strand
GGTAGACCAAGCGTCCAATGTTTTTCGTTCTTCGGCAGATAAGGTTATAGGTTCGGCTAAGTTCATGCATAAGTATTATGACATCGTCGAGCGATAGGTAAAGTTAAAAGTAAACTAATTTATGACTCACTACACTAGGTTTTGAGATTTATGGAAAGACCGTTGGTATTATGGGGACGGGAAAAATTGGAATTGTGATGGCGCGTATTATGAGAGGGTTTGGGGCTAAAGTGGTGGCTTACGATATATTGATTAATCCTGAATGTGAGACGTTAGGGGTACGGTATATTTCAAAAGAAGAATTATTTGCCAGCAGTGATATTGTTTCTCTGCACTTACCTTTAGCGAAAGAAACGCATCATATTGTTAATAAAAGAGCGATTGGACAAATGAAGGAAGGTGTGATGTTAATTAATACCGGTCGGGGAGGGCTTATTGACTCTAGCTGTCTTATTGCAGGATTAAAATCTGGGAAAATAGGATACTTAGGATTAGATGTTTATGAAGAAGAAGAGAGCTTGTTTTTTGAAGATCTTTCTGGACAGATCATCCAAGACGATGTCTTTGCCAGGTTGTTAACCTTTCCCAATGTGCTTATTACAGGTCATCAGGCCTTTTTTACGAAAACAGCGCTAGAAAATATTGCAGAAACGACATTAGCGAATATCACAGATTTTAAGGCCCACAGTCTTGTTGCTCAAAATGTTGTTACTGTGAGGAAAACAAAATGAAGAAAAAGGACATTATATTTTGGTGGGTTGCTGGGGTGCTTGGCCTATTTATTGTTTACAAAATTCTGGAATATAATTGGAGATGCACTGAGGGGACTAGAAAATATCAGGCTGAGATGAGGAAACAGGGCCATGAGCTTTCTCCACTTGGTCATATGATCAACGAACACCCAAAGTAAGAATTTAGAAGTCTAATGCATACTGATAAGGAGAAGGACATGGGAGATTTAAAGAATTTGGATAAGTTGCCAGTGGAAGTAAAGGATAAATTTGCGCCTTATGTTCATCAATTATTGGATTTATATCCTGGAAAAATTAGTTCCATTGTGATTTATGGTTCAGCTACCGGAAAAGATTATGTATCGAAACGTTCGGACATCAACTCCGCCATTATCATTGATGAAATTGGTGCCACGCAGTATCAACGCGTTTTAAAATCGATTGACCGTGGGATGAAGCAACGCATTGCCACTCCACTATTTTTCACCAAAAATTATATTGTCTCGTCTCTGGATGTTTTTCCGGTTGAATTCCTAGAAATCAAAGAAAATCATGTTTTGATTTACGGCGAAGATTTTTTTGCTTCCATCAATATAGCCCAAAAGAATTTAAGGCTTTTGTGTGAATACGAGATTAAAGGCAAATTCTTTCGTATACGTCAGGCTTATTTAGAAAAGGGATTGAATACAAGATATGTAGAGGTGTTGTTGAAAGAATCATTACACGCACTGATCCCCATTTTTCGTAATTTAATCCGTCTTAAGAATCAGACGGTTGAAGTTGAAAAAAATGCGGTCATCCGTACGCTGGCTAAAATTTACTTATTAGACAGTCATGTTTTTATAGATATCCTTGACCATCGGACCACGGGATTAAGGATGTCCAGCTTACGGGTACAGGAGTTGATGGAAAAATATCTCATCGAATTAGAGAAGCTCATGAAAGCGGTTGATCGCTTATGAAAATGACCCGGCTACTTCTATTTATAACTTTGATTGTATTTGGTGGCGTAAATGGTATTGCCTGGGCGCAGAATTATCCAACAGCACCTCAAGGTTATGTCAGCGATTTTGCCGGTGTTATTGACGCGGGCGATAAAGAATATATCGCACGTCTAGCCAAGGAGTTAGAGGATAAAACGACTGACCAATTAGCGGTTGTCACCATCAACAGCACACAACCCGAAACCATTGAAGGTTACGCCGTTGAGTTGTTCAAACGCTGGGGTATTGGACAGAAAGGCAAAGATAACGGGATTTTGCTGTTGGTTTCCCTTCAAGATCGCACAGTGCGGATTGAAACCGGATATGGGTTGGAGGGCACGGTGACGGATCTGATTTCTGATAAAGTCATTCGAAATATGATAGTTCCTTCGTTTAAATCCGGACAGTATTCTACGGGAATCAAAGAGGGCGTAACTGCCATCGTTAGCGTCATCGCTAATGCCAACGGAATTAAGATCACCGGTGAAGAAAGTCGTATCGTCCAGTCATTGCAAAGTGATAACAATGGGTTTTCGGGATGGCTGATTCTTTTAATTATCATTGCGAGTTTTTTTCTCAGAGGATTCTTTTGGCCACTGATCCTAATGGGTGGGTATGGTGGCGGGCATGGTCATGGGCGAGGCGGGGGTTTTAGCGGCGGTGGAGGCGGTTTCGGGGGAGGATTTGGCGGTGGCATGAGTGGTGGAGGAGGCGCTTCCGGCAGATGGTAAGAATGATTTTTAAAAAATGAAAGGGAGATGTGTCATGAAAAATGTATTGATTGTATTAGGTATTATTGTAGTTTTAGGTTTCGTAGCTTTTGGCTGGTATCAGAGTGGTTATAACCAAATGGTCACCCTGGATCAGGGTGTTAAATCCAGTTGGGCTCAGGTGGAAAATCAGCTGCAGAGACGATTCGATTTGATTCCTAACCTTGTTAATACCGTAAAAGGTTATGCCACTCATGAAAAGGGTATTTTGGAAGAAGTAACTCGTTTAAGGAGTCAATGGGGGCAAGCCGCAACAGTGCCGGATAAGGTTAACTCAGCTAATGCTTTAAGCGGGGCGCTTTCAAGGCTTTTGTTGGTTAGTGAAAATTATCCTAATCTGAAAGCAGACCAGAGTTTTTTAGCTTTGCAGAGTCAATTGGAGGGAACTGAAAATCGCATTTCTGTTGAGCGTATGCGTTACAACGAAGCGGTACGGGCATTTAATTCTTATCAGAAGTCTTTATTTGGACGATTTTTTGCCTCTTCGACAGGTTTAAGCAAGGAAGCTGTTTATTTCCAGGTGGAAGAAAAAGCGAAAGAAGTGCCCGTGGTTAATTTTTAATCAACAAAAGGGTCGTTATTAATGTGTTTTTCAGCTTCGGCAAGTTTCATCGCTGGTACTTCACTGTCTGTCATCGGCGTGGCGGCACTCAAAAACACGAAGTCGAGAAGCGAACTGCCATTCGCGATGATTCCTTTCTTGTTTGGGGTCCAGCAGTTGATCGAAGGTGTCATTTGGCTGACGTTTCGTAATGATGCGCCGTTTCTTAAGGAGATGATGACGTATCTATATTCGGGGTTTTCGCACGTGTTGTGGCCGATGTACATACCGTTCGCCATGGGAACCCTGGAAGCCGTACCTTGGCGCAAGAAGGCGATTTTCGCGTTTGAAGCAGCGGGAGTAACGGTGGGTCTCTATTTGCTTTATTTTCTTGTGACCAACCCGATGGTCGCTCAAGTTGCGGGACGGCACATTGTTTACAAGTCGCCACATTTCTATGAGATTCCGGTGATGGTGCTCTACCTTACGGCGACGAGCGTTAGTTGTTCCTTTTCTAGTCACGGGTTCGTGAAGCTGTTTGGCGTATTGATGTTGTTATCATTTTTCGCGGCGTATCTCGTTCATGCCATGACCATGGTCTCAGTTTGGTGCTTCTTCGCGGCGATCTTAAGCCTCCTCATCTATCTTCATCTTAGATTCAGACATCTCGGGGGGTGGTAAAGGAGCCTTGAGTATCATCGTTGCTATTGATTTTAAGTATTGACGATCAGACGTTATGGTGAACAGCAGTCATAGGGACTGCTGAAAATTAACTAAAAGGGGGAACTTAAAATGAATTGGCTAAAAGCAAATTGGTTATGGATTTTGGTTATTGTACTTTTTATCGGCATGCACCAATTCGGTCATGGTGGGAACTGTTGTTCTATGGGTCATGGCGGTATGCACCATCAATAAAGTAAGGATGAAAAAGGAAAAAACGAAGGGGCAAGCTCGCATTGAGAGCACAAATTCAACAACAATCAAACAAGGAGTCAAATCATGAAAGAATCAAAATCGATGACCAAAGATCCCATCTGCGGAATGAGTGTGGATGAAACAACCGCTCTCCACGCCGAACGCGATGGCAAGACTTTTTACTTTTGCAGCAAACATTGTCAGGAGAAATTTCTGTCAACGCCCGCTGGTGCAAAACACGAGCATAAATCTGGCGGATGCTGTAGTTAACATCCGGTAAAAATAACGAAATGTAATTAACATAGGAGAGAAAATGAAAACATTATTATCACTGCTCTTACTCGACTTTAGACATTTTTTCTGAATAAAAGGTTAAAAAAGAAGCCCTCACGTGGATAATAAGATCTGCGAGGA
>JANPFV010000001.1:0-1765 GCA_031423615.1 Candidatus Omnitrophota bacterium | reverse complement strand
TTAGGGTCTGCTGAAAAAAGATTTTTAGCTTAAAAATTTTTGCGGGGGCTATTACTTCGCCTCATCCGAGGATTCAATCCCCCTGTCTAACTACACCCGGGCCAGGGCGATCTTCAAATTCTTGGCCAAGAAGCTCAACCTCACCCACATCTCGCTTCCTTCTCGGTAATGATATCTGATCCCGTCTAATCCATAATGTTCTTTCGCATTGCCGATATCTCCCTCGATTAAATTCCGCTCCCGCTGTTTTCGCCGCATGTATTGTTCCTGCTTCTTCGTGTTTGTATTCTTTCGCCCCAAGGGCTTAAATGCGTCACGAATCTTTTCTTCTTTCAGAAGCTCTCGGTTCGCGCGGTTACCGTACAATTGATCTCCTGTCAAACTACTCGGCTTTTTCCCAAAACGTTCTTCGTAATTCTTGATCTGTTTCTCGACGATATCAACATTCGCTTCCGAATAATTCTCATGTCGAAACTCATCTACGAACGTCATCCCATCAACATGACTTAGACTAATCCGTGGCCCAAACTCCACGTCTTTTCCCCCGCCCTTACCCCGCTTGATCGGCCGCACATATTCCCGCCACCAACTCACGATCCTCTCATCAATCTTATTGACTTTCTCTTTGTACATCGTGTGCTGCTGTTCATATATTCTCGTCGCTATCTTAACTTTCTTCTCAATCTCTTTTTGTACAAAATAATCAAATTGATCCATCCGCTCTTTGATTTGCCCCAGATTCCTCTTCACAAATTGCAACATCTGCCGCTTTGTCACTTCAATCTCTTTCTTTGTCTTTTGTTTCTTTTTCGCAAAGTTTAAATATAATTTCTTTGCCTTACGCGCATACGTCCGTACCTTTTCGCCCGTCTTTTTGCTCACTTCTTTGATCTGTTCAACTATCCATTTACGCACATCATTTAGCAGCCCAATATCATTCGGATACTTGATCTTCTCCGGCGCTACCGTCGCATCCACCAACATCCCTTTGCCCTTGATGATCTTCTTTTCAACCAACACTCCATACGTTTTTTCTTCCAATTCCTTCGTGAACTTCGGCCCCAATCTCTGCCGTATCTTTGTCAATGAACTCGAATTCAACTGCTCGCTCGTCACAAATCCTTCAAAACTGCAAAACGCCTGCCAATACACATTCTCCTGCAACTCTAATATTATTTCTCGATCGCTCTTGACCGTCATATGTTTCAACAAAAATAGTCCAATCACCAGCCGCCCGTCTAATCCCGGCCGCCCTTTGTGCGAAAAGTATTTCGCATACTCGCCTTCCAACTCTGTCCACGGAATCAACTCCTTAATCTTCAACCACCTATTCTTTTTTTCCAGCTGCCCGCCAAACGGAGTCAATTCCTTAAACAAATAATTTTCTTCCCGATTTTTTCCTCGATACATGGCCAATCCCTTTTTATAAGTGCACGGTTTTTGAGGCTTTTTACCCGTTTCCCTTGCACTTTTTATCTGATTTTCCCATGTATTTTATCAAATTCCTCGTCGCTATTCTACTGCAAATTGGCTTTTTTCAGCAGACCCTACTTAATTTCAACTAACTTTAGTTTAACTCCATTAACAACCCTATCCCTACAATAAATTCCAAGCCGATAATCGTCGGAAGGTTGGCGTGCGATTGATTGAGCCAAGATTTTTGCAAAGTAAAATCGTCACGCGGTTGGTCCTTGGCTCCCGTGACCGGGAAGATGGCCCTGCGGCTAATCAACGCCACAATAAAGTGAATTGCAGAAACCAGCTG